>CAZVCS010000009.1:0-32066 GCA_964625765.1 uncultured Dehalococcoidales bacterium
GAGGCCTTCGGGGCGGGCTGGCACTGACCACAATCCTCATTGGAACCATCATGGCTGCGTGCGTCGGCGTCATCGCCGCATCGGTCACCATGCTGGGTCTCATCGCACTGCCGGCCATGCTCCAACGCGGATACGCCAAGGAGCTTGCGTCAGGCGCCTGCACCGCCGGCGGCTCACTCGGAATCCTCATACCACCCAGCATCATGCTCATCATCTATGGTCCCATGGCCAACGTCTCCGTGGGCAAGCTCTTCATGTCGGCCTTTCCGACGGGTCTGACGCTGTCGCTTCTGTACACCGTGTACATCCTGGTGAGATGCGCAATCCGACGGAGCGAGGCTCCGGTGATGCCACCGGAAGAGCGGAACGTACCGATGTCTCACAAGCTTCGTCTGCTCTTCACGGCGCTCCTTCCGCCGGTTCTTCTCGTTCTTGCAGTCCTCGGCAGCATCTTCTTTGGCATCGCCGCGCCGACGGAGGCAGCCGCGGTGGGCGCCCTGGCGTCGGCCCTGCTCGCTGCGGCCTACAGGAAGCTGAACCTGCGGGTGCTCAAGGAGTCCTGCTTCGCCACAGCCGGTACGTTCAGCATGGTCTTCATCGTGGTTGTGGGCGCGACGTTCTTCACCAGCGTCTTCCTCGGGCTTGGCTGCGGCGAAGTGGTCAATCGCTTCGTCCTGAGCGCTCCCGGCGGCAGGTGGGGAGTGTTCTTCATCGTCATGTTCATCGTCTTCATCCTGGGGATGCTGATCGACTGGATAGGCATCGTGCTCATCATGGTGCCCATCGTCACGCCCATCGCGGCACAGCTGGGGTTCGACCAGCTTTGGTTCTCGATGATGATAATCGTGAACCTGCAGATGTCGTTCCTCAGTCCGCCGTTCGCCTACGCCATCTTCTTCCTGAAGGCGGTCACAAAGCCGGAGATGGGCATCGACACCGGCCACATCATTCGAGGTTCGGTGCCGTTCATCGGCGTCATCGCTATTGCGCTTGTCCTCATGGCTGTGTTCCCCGAGATCATCACCTGGCTGCCGAGCCAGATGATCAGGTAGCTACTCCGCAGAGGGTGGCGCCGGAGTCCGGCGCCACCCTCTGCCCTTGTCCCGCCCGGGTCACCCCGCCGGCCTTGCCCCGCCGGTAGAGACGTCCGTCCCATTGCCCGCAGTATCTCCCGCTCATGCTATTATTGAAAGGCATGGTTCGCCTGCACGCGTGCAGGCCATGACACTCTCTTCCAGAGCGGTACGGCGGCTACCAGTCGCCACATACCGGCGAAAGGACCTTCCATGGCAACAGCCTCGCGGTTGAGGATTGCGGTTGCGCAGACGGCGAGCGGAGCCGACAAGCGGCACAACGTAGAGCGCGCGGTCGTGCTGGTCCGTGAAGCGGCGGATACCGGGGCCGCGATAGTAGCGCTGCCGGAGACGTTCGACTTCCGTGGAGACACGGCGCAACTCACCGACATAGCAGAGCCGCTTCCCGGGAGCGCGATCAGCGCACTGATGGCCGTGGCGCGCGAACGCGGCCTGTGGATCCTGGCCGGAAGCGTGCACGAGCGTCACCCCGACGGAGGGATGCCGTACAACACGTCCGTGCTCATCACACCCGCAGGAGATATCGCCGCCGTCTACCGGAAGATACACCTGTTCGACATCACGATCGGCGCGCGGTCGGTAGCGGAATCGGCCCACTACTCGCGTGGCACTGAGGTCGTTTGCGTCCCCGCCGCGGGCGTGCAAGTCGGCCTGTCCATCTGCTACGACATACGCTTTCCGGAGCTGTACCGGCGCTTCGCCGATGCGGGAGCCGACCTGGTCTTCATACCGTCGTCGTTCACCGCCCCCACCGGAGAAGCCCACTGGGAAGTGCTCGTGCGTGCACGGGCAATCGAGAACCAGTGCTTCGTGGCCGCGCCCGGGCAGGCTGGCGTCGGCGCCGGGGGTATCCCGACGTACGGCAACAGCATGATTGTGGACCCGTGGGGACAGGTGCTGGCCCGCGCTTCAGGCGAGGGTGAGCAGGTCATCGCGGCGACGCTCGACTTCGAGCAGATGGCAGCAATTCGGGAACGTCTGCCGGCACTGCGTAATCGAAAGCTGCCGGTGGTTCGTTGAAATCATCGGAGACGGCCACTACAATAGGCCTCGTGCGCCCCGGGCTGCATCTCGAACAGGGGCGGGGATCAAGAGAGGGTCATCGCTGACAGATGGAACGGGAATCGCCTTCGTTTGAAGAAGCTGTCGCGCGCGCCGAGCAGATGAGTCTGGCTGCGCGCCAGGCGGCGGAGCAGTCTCGAAGAGCGTCGGACCTGGCCGTCGGCCGGGTAGAAGCTATCGGGCGTGAAGCGCGGACCGCCGCAGAAGAGGCTCAGCGTACGGCCGAGGAGGCCGTGCGCAAAGCCACGGAGTTGAGCGAGGCATCCAACAGGCTGGCGCAAGAGACCGTCGGCAGAGCACAGCAGGCAGTTGCCTCGGCGGAACAGGCTGTCCGCGCGGCAACGGACGCGTCGGCAGCGAGCTCCCGCACATTTGAGGAGACGGTCGCTCGACTTGAAGAGCTGGTCAACCAGGCAATCGCCTCGGTCGAAGAATCCATCTCATCCTCGCAGCGCTCCATTGGCAGGATCGAGAAATCGGCCCTGGCGGCCCAGCAGAAGGCCGAGGAGGCCCGCAAAGCCGCTCAGCAGGCGGTGGCACGCGCCGAGGAGCAGGGACAACTTGCCACCAAGGCGGCGGAGGACTCGATCCGGGTTTCTCGCGAGGCGCAGATAACGCTGGATCGCGTCGTACGCTCCGCCGAGAAGACATCGAAGGATGCCGAGAAGGCATCTGAGCGGGCGACAGCCCGGGCTGAGAGGGTGTATCAGGCCGCGTCGGACTCTGCGGCACTCTCCTCCGCGGCATTTGAGGAGGCTCGGGCCCGCGCGGAGGAGGCAATCGCCAACGCAACCGCGTCAGCGGAGCAGTCCGGTCGAGCCTTCGAGGCGGCACTGCGGCGGGCTGAAGAGGCCGGCAAGCTGAGCCAGCGGGAGTCGGAGAAGCAGGTGCGCGCTTCGCAAGAGGCGATAGCTCGCATCGAGTCGTCGGTCCGCTCCAGCCGGGAGGCCGTCGAGTCGGCCACCCGGGCTTCTCAGGAGGCCATGGGCAGGGCGGAGGAAGCCGAACGAGCGTCACGCGAGGCGGTCCGGCGAACCGAAGAGGTGACCGTCGCCGCGACCAGGCTTGCTGACGAAGCCATGAAGGCTTCCGAGAGCGCCATGGCTCGTGCAGACGAGATAGGTCGCGTTGCGGCGGAGGCCGCCACTGAAGCTCAGAGGTTGGCGGCGGAGGCCACCAGACGCTCTGAAGAGATGAGTGCTCAGGCAGTGAGCACGGCCGCGGAATCAAAGCAGATAGTCAAGGAGGCGACGGAAGCCTCCGTACGAGCGGCTCGGGACACCGTGGTGGCGGCGGTCAAGGTCCTCAACGAGGCCGTTGCAAAGGCCGAAGAGACCACAAAGCTTGCCCGGAAGGCGGCGCGCGCTTCCGTCAAGGTATTCGAGGAGGCGCTTTCAAGTGCCGAGAAGACAACCCAGGAAGTCGAAGAGCAGCCTCTCGAGCTGCCGTCCAAGCTTTTTGAGGACGCCATGAGCCGGCTCGAGACCGATGACTCGAGGGGGAAGCCACAGCCGCGTGAGGCCCGCCGAGATATCAACTCCCGACTGCAGTTCCTGGCGAAGATGTACGCCACCGACAAGGATAAGCCCTTCGACAAGGCCGATCGCCTTGAAGAGGAAGAGTAGGGTTTCGCGCTGCAGGCGCCCCGCGTGAGAGATGCCCCAGCGCGTTGATTATCGGGTACAGGCAGTGTGAAGGAGGGCAGAGTAATGGCCAATGAGGAAGTGACCACAAAGGCGACAGCCGGGCGGGTCCAGGCTGATGAGCCCAGGAAGGCGCCGAAGGCCGCGGAGCCGATGATTGATCTCCTTGACGAGACTCAACAGCGGGCCGCGGCAGCCTACGTCGCCTACATCGAGGCCGAGCGCCAGTTGGAGCGCGCCTACAAGGATCAGGAGGCTCAGGCCGAGAAGGCCTACGCGGACTCGCTGGAGCAGGCTCGCAGGGAGAACCAGGAAGCCCTGGGCCAGGCGCGCAAGTCCTTCGAGCACTCAGTTGTGCTGGCGAAGAAGGCTCTCGACGAGGGACTGGCCAAGGCGCGTCAGGCATATGACGAAACGGCGGCCCAGTTGAGGAAGGGGTACGACGACGCCGTGGCTCAGGCCAAGAAGGAGCACGACGAGGCCGCCTCGCAGGCTCTGAAGGCTCGCGAGGAAGCCGAGAAGGCGGCGCGCCAGGTCCACAGCGAGGCGATGGCGCACACGTGGACGGTCTTCACCAAGGCACGCAGGTAAGCTCTGCCAACGAGACGAAAGCAAAGGGAGAGTCCCGGGGGACTCTCCCTTCTGATTCAAATAGGTTGAGAAGGCACTCGCGCCACAGATGCGCTAGAGGAGCACGGGAATCTCGTCGAAGGACTCCTCCAGCCGGCGAGCCTGATACCCGAGTCCCTTCTTCGCCTTCATGACGGAGATGAGGTCGATGGCCTTGGTGAAGTAGTCGGTTATCTTGCGCACGCTGGAGATCTCGGACAGGACAAGAGTCACATCGACCTGCCGGCTGTCCCTCGGGTAGTCGCCGCTTCGGATGAGCGCGTTGGGCGCGAGGTTCCGGAGGTTGTCTCCCAGCTGCTTGATGGAGTCCATGCTCATCTCTCTCGCGGGAGCGGTCAACAGATAGAGAGCCCGGCCCGCGTCGGCGGGGTCGATGGTCATGGAAAGCTCGCTGATGGCCTGATCCATGGCATGCACGGCCCGACTCGTATCGAACATCTTGTCCCGGAAATCACGCTTGGGACCGCAGAACGGCAGTCGTCGCTCCAGAGTTGACGACCCGCCACCGATGACGGTCCACCCGGCGAGCGTCTGGATGATGTCCCCGGCATCGAGCGTCTTCGACCCAACGAAGCGCCGATTGGTTTCCTCACCGGCGCACAGCACATTGTAGAAGGGCTCAGCCACACGGGCGTTGATGGTGCTCAGGTTGTTCTCGGCGGGCGAGTCCTTCTTCACGTAGCGCTGGTTGTCAATGAGAAAGACAGCATCGGCGACCAGGTATGTCGACTTCAGGCAGGTAGCGGTGTTGTAGATGGTGCGGGTCTCCGTGGTTTCCTCCTGGCGGAAGGGCAGAACAACCACGTCGTAGACGGGTTTGCCGATGTAGCGCTCCTTCAGGTGCTTGGTGAGCACGCCGATGGAACCGGACCCGGTACCCCCAGCAGCCCCAGCACACAGGAGGAACGCATCCGTCTCGTAGAATCCTTCCGCGGTGCGGATGGCATCGATTATCTTGTCGACGTCTTCGTTCGCGATCTCTGCGCCAAGCTCGCTTATCTTGCCGACACCGTGGCCGTTCGTCCTCTGCGCGCCGATGAGAATGCGATGCTTGTAATCAGGCTTGATGGTCCGCAGGCCGCTGAGATCCGTTACGTCCGTGTTGACGGCAAAGACACCGGCGAGAGTGTCCATCCCCCGCAGTGCATGTCCTCTCTTGTTCAAGCGGGCAAACCTGTCCGCGATACGTCCACCACACTGACCTAGTCCTATCACCAACAGCTTCATGGCGCTATTCTAATGCCCTCCTTCACGAATGTCAACGTACGTGCGTCAACAACCCGCGCCGCACCTCAAGAGCAGCACCGGGCGCTCCAATCCGCGGCGCCGGGGCAGAGACGACCTCACGCACCCGGTCGGCGCCCGCCCTCACAGGCGAGGCAACCATGGCACATGGACGACCCCACTGCCGGAAGGGGCCAGGCGTGCCAGAGAGCATCAGGGCGTCAACAGCCGCCCTCTCTCTGGTCATATAACGTTGAGACGGCCGTAGTGGTTGCGGCGGAGTTCGTAGAATCGCTCTCGGTAGGCGCGGACCGCCGCCGGCGTCTGCTCCACCACATCAGTCGCCGTGAGACCGTCCTGTCCGAGTCGCTCCGCTGCCAGGTCGCCGGCCATGCCGTGTACAAACGCGCCGACCTCGGCGGCGGCGCGCAAATCGAGCCCCAAGCCACAGAGCGCCGCTATGATTCCGGCGAGCACGTCGCCACATCCGGCCGTCGCCATGCCCGGATTCCCGCTCAGGTTCAGAGAGACGAGCCCGTCAGCACCGCAGACCAGCGTGCTTGCCCCTTTGAGCAGCACAACCGAGCCGAACTCCCGCGCGGCGCGCCGCACCGCCTCCACCCTGTTGCCCGCCACGTCTGCGACGGCAACACCCAGCAACCGCGCCATCTCTCCCACGTGAGGAGTGAGCAGAGCAGGAGCCGCGCGGCTGCGCAGGAGTTGCGGCCGGGCTGCGACTGCAGTGAGGCCATCGCCATCGATGAGCACGGGGCATGACACCCGCGACACCAGATTCCGCGCCAGCTCCTGTGACTCCTCATCGAGCGACAGGCCGGGTCCCACCACGACCAGGTCCACCTGCTCGGCCATCCGGCACAGCTCGTCGAGGTTCGAGAGGGCAGCACTGCCTGATTCGGTTTCGCGCAGAGGCACCATGACAGCCTCGCTTGCGTGTGCGCCGAGCGCCGCCACAAGCGACTCGGGCGCAGCCAGACGAGCATAGCCGCCTCCGGCCTTAAGGAACGACCGTACTGCAAACAGCGGCGCTCCCAGATACCTGCGCGCCCCGGCGAGAAAGAGAACATCACCGTAGTCTCGCTTGTGGCTCTCCATCGGTCTTGCAGGGAGGACTGCCAGGCGAGTCGTTTCGACGTCACCGACGGAGGAGCAAAGGGCCGGCGGAAAGGAGATGTGCGATACGAACAGCTTGCCGCCGAGCTCCCGGCCAGGAGGGAGAAGATTCCCTCGCTTGGGCAGACCGAAGGCAACGGTGCAGGCGGCCCGCACCGCGACGCCTGGGGCAGCTCCCGTGTCGCCACTCACGCCCGAAGGTATGTCCGCCGCGACGACAGGGAGAGCGGAGGCGTTCAGGCGTTCGATGACATCAGCGAACAGTCCCTCCGGACTTCGCGAGAGTCCCGTGCCGATGAGAGCATCGACAATCACGTCGGCCTGTCCTTCCAGGGGAAGGTCGGACGCGGAGCCCGGACACTGCAACGGGATACCGGCACGGATGACTGCGTCGAGATTACGGCGCGGGGCGCCACGGAGAGAGGCGGCATCGGCGAGAAGGCAGACTCGTACGTCGCAGCCCGCTGAGTTCAGTCTCCGGGCGACGACGAGTCCATCGCCGCCGTTGTTGCCGCCTCCGCAGAGGACCAGGAAGCGCCGTCCTGCCAGCCCGTACTCGGACCTGATTACCTCGTAGAGCGCCAGTCCGGCGTTCTCCATGAGGACGTCCTCGGACAGGCCGAAGTCTTCCGATGCGCGTTTGTCGCAGTCCCGCATCTCCTGCACGGTGCAGACTCTCATGCGTTCACCCCCGTTGTACGCGTGCGCCGAAGCCATGCCGAGGCAGTTGATTCGAGTTCGTCCAGAGCGCAGTCAAGGCAAGACGGCAGCCTGCCGGCAGTCGTGCCGGCCACCTTCAGGCCACCGCCGGTGGCGACGCAGACAACTGTGTCGTCGCGGCCGATAGCACCGCAGGCAGCGAGTGCATGAGCCGCCGCGACTGAGGCAGCGGCCGCCGGCTGTCCGAAGACCCCCGCGGACGCCATCTCGACCTGTGCGTCCAGGATGCTCTCATCTGCAACGCCGACGCACACGCCTGCACCTGCTCGGAGCTTCCGAAGCACGGCGTTGCCGCTGGGAGGAGAAGGGTTCGCGATGGCGTGCGCCACTGTGCGTGGTCCGCTCACCGGGACAATCGCCTCGCCTCCCACCTCCCAGGCAGTGGCGATGGGGGCACAACCACGCGCCTGGGCGCAAACCATCTTCGGCATCCTCGAGATGAGGCTGACTTCACGCATCTCCTCGAAGCCCTTAAGGATGCCGCGCAGGTTGCCTCCGGAGCTGGTGGGCACGATGACCCAGTCCGGCGGCACGAAGCCGCACTGCTCGCATATCTCAAATGCAATCGTCTTGGAGCCCTCCACTCGCGCCGGGGCGTCCGAGTTCAGGAACCGAACGCCCTTCAGTTCGAGGCTTCGATGGTACAGAGCGCCGTAGTCGCCATCGACTCTGACGACGGTGCAGCCGTAGACCGCGACCGGAGGCAGCTTCTCGGCAGGCGTCTCCGCGTTCACCAGTACGAGCACAGGCACACCGGCGCGAGCGCCGTATGCCGCCACCGACGCAGCCATATTGCCGGTGGACACGACCCCCACGGCGTGACACCCGCGGGAGAGGGCGTCGGCCATGGCGACGACGGTGCCGCGGTCCTTGAACGACCAGGTCGGATTCGTTGTCTCGTTCTTGATGAGGAGCCTGCGAATCCCCAGGGCATCAGCCAGACGCGGAGCGTCCACCAGCGGAGTGAATCCCTCACCCATCGAGAGCCCGAGACAGCAGTCAAGAGGAGGCAGGAACTCGCCGTACCGTTCCACCAGAGTCCGGCCGGGCCAGGGCCATTCACGAATGGAAGGGCGCCCGTACCCCCGTATCTCAAGCGGTTCACCGCAGGAGCGACATCGGCAGGCCGGATCGGCCAACGGCAGAGACAAGCCGCACCCGGTACACGTCAGTTGGAGTTCCATGCCTGCTACACCTGAGACCTGGCTCGTCTCAAGAGTCCGATTGTCACTATATCCGGGAAGCCGAACGGGTGCAACCGGTTGCCACAGAGAGTAGCGCGCTGGAGCGAAGACAGGCCCTCGCGGGCACGCGGCGGCAGCCGTCTCCCGGTCACGGAGCGGCAACACCGTCCGCGGCGGATGCTTCAACCGTCAACTCCTTCGGTCGAAGCCTCGTCGCGAGGTACATGAAGGGTGTGTCCAGCACCGCGACAACCCACTTGAGCAGATACGTCGTGCCGAGAATCTCGAGCCAGGTGGAAGGCTCGAAAAGCCCCCAGAGGCCAATGGTGCAGAACAGCAGGGAATCGATGGCCTGGGAGACCATGGTCGAGGCGCAGTTCCGGAGCCAGAGGAGGCGGCCGCCGGTGCGCCGGCGCCAGAACATGAAGGCCGATACATCGTGGTGCTGCGAGACAAGATACGCGACAAGGCTGCCGGCAGCCACGCGCGGCATGACACCGAAGACCGTAACGAGGGCGTCGTGAGCGAAGTCGTCGGGGCCGGGAATGAGACGCAGAGCGAACTGCATCCACACCACCGTGAGGCCCATGGCGAGGAAACCCAGCCAGACGCACTTGCGAGCCTCCCTCTCCCCGTACAGCTCACTGAGTATGTCCGTCGCGAGAAAGAGGCAGCCGTACACGGCGTTGCCCAGCGTCGCTGTGAGCCCGAAGAGTATGACCGTCTTCGTGACCTGTATGTTGGCAACAATGACGCCGGCAACCACCAGGGCGTACAGACCAGCACGTCCGAAGAAGCGGAAGACAAGCACGGTGAGAGACAGTGCCGTCAGAACGAAGACGCCCCAGAGGAGGTTGTTGAACGTCAGGAGTCCACTCACGATGGTATCCGCCGCCCCGCGCTACTCAAGCCCGAGCCTGATGCGATTCCGTACTGGCTGCGTGCGGGCCGCTCCCTGGCTGAGCCGCACCTCTTCGTCGGCAACGCGGTACCGCCCGCGAAACTCCTCACGGAACAGCCCGAAGTCACCGCACTTGATGGCCTGTCGCATGTCCCTCATGAGCCGCCACATGAACCTGAGGTTGTGCACCGTCGCCAGCCTGTATGCAAGCAACTCTTCGCAGCGGAACAGGTGATGGACATAAGCTGCGGAGAACGTCCGGCAGGCATAGCAGTCACACTCAGGGTCAACAGGGCCATCCATCGTTCGGAACGAGGAATGACGTATGCTCATGCGGCCGGTCCGTGTGTACACGCCTCCATTGCGTGCGACGCGCGTCGGAAGGACGCAGTCGAACATGTCCACGCCGCACGAGACGGCCTCGACCAAGTCTTCGGGAGCCCCGACGCCCATGAGATAGCGAGGCTGCTCGACCGGCAGCAGAGGAACGACGTCCCGCAGCACCGCGTGCATGATGTGCTTCGGTTCACCCACGCTCAGGCCTCCGACCGCGTAGCCGGCGAAATCCATCGCGGTGAGATCTCTCGCCGAACGACGGCGCAACTCGATGTCGCCGCCCCCCTGGACGATGGCGAACATCAACTGGTCCTCCCGCCGTTTCGCGCTCAGGCAGCGCTCCGCCCAGAGGTGCGTCCTGTCGACCGCCTCGGCCAGACGGCGCGGGTCGGACGTGCCGGCCGGGACGTCGTCCAGAACCATGCAGATGTCGGCCCCCAGCGCCTCCTGTATCTCCACCACCTTCTCCGGCGTCAACAAGTGCTCGCTGCCGTCGATGTGCGACCGAAAGGTCACGCCGCGGTCATCCAGGCTGCGCAGCGCCGCCAGGCTGAACACCTGGAAGCCTCCGCTGTCCGTGAGTATCGAGCGGTCCCATGCCATGAAGCGGTGGAGTCCTCCCGCCGCCCGCACGATGTCGACACCCGGCCGCAGGTAGAGGTGATAGGAATTGCCGAGAATCAGGTCAAACCCCAGGTCTCGAAGGTCCGCCGGCGTGAGGGACTTGACGGTTGCCTGGCTGCCTACGGGCATGAAGACGGGAGTCTCGACGGACCCGTGTGCCGTCTCAAGGTGGCCCGTGCGAGCTTCCGCGTTCGCTGCCGCGTGGTCAATCGAGAAGCAATAACTGCCGATGGTGAGTGCGCCTCCGCGGCGAAGTATACCATCCGGCCGCGTACGAGCCGCTGCACAGCGCAGGCAACGCCTCTCAGGTGACTACCGGGCAGATGAGCAGCACGATACGGACGACCGGTCTCTGCGCATCACTTGAAGTGTCCCTGGGCAACCACTGAGACGCGCCCGCCCACGGCCACTCTGCCCGACTGTCCGTCGCGCCGTGCACGCGCGAAGAGCAATGACGGACGGCGTATCTCGTAGCCCTGCTCGATGCGCAGGTCAAGGCTGGTTGCTTCGGGCCGAAGATAGCGAAGGCCGTAGACGCCGAGGCAGCCGGCTGCAGCGCCCGTCGCCGCGTCCTCGGATATGCCGTAGTAATGGGCGAACATGCGAACGTTGAAGTCGTTGTCCGGGTTGTAGCACTCGGACGCGAAGACGTAGAGTGCGCGGGCAGTCGTCGCCCTCAGCAGGCGTGCATATTCGTCGGGGACCACGTGGCAACGGCGGACAGCGGAGAGGGAGCGGAGCGGGACGACGATGAAGGGCAGCCCGGTTGACACTTCCTGCACCGGCCAGCGCTCATCCACATCCGACGGCGACAGACTGAGCACCCGAGCGATAGTGTCCGGTGGAAGAGAAGCTCCGAATTCGGCCGGCCTCTGATTCACCCAGACGGTATCAACGTTGCCGTAGTGGTAGGTGAAGCTGATATCCAGGGGGCCGCCGCCGATAGTAATGCTCATGCTTGATACCGGCTCGTCGATGAGTTCGTGCCGCAGCACGTATGCCGCCCCCAGTACCGCGTGGCCCGAGAACGGTATCTCCTCGGTCGGAGTGAACACGCGGACGTCGTAGGCGCCGTTCTGTGGCTCGTCCGAGAGGATGAAGGCGGTCTCGGAGAAGTGCACCTCGCCGGCAAGCCGGTGCATGTCCTCATCGCGCAACTGGGCCGCGTTCCTGAAGACCGCGAGTTGGTTCCCGGTGTACGGCCCCTCAGCAAACACGTCGAGCAGATAGAAGCTGTGCTCCATCGTGCGGGCGTGCGCCTGGGGGAGTCGGTCTGGCGGCAACATGGTGGACCTTACTTCGATTGTAGCAGAAGCCAGGCTGGTTCGGGCATCACCCGCCGTGCATCACGCCGGCACAGGGTGCCGAGTCCCTGCCGGCTCTCGGGAGCCTCGCGTCTGCGTAGCGCGAGGCATGGTATATACTACGAGCGGGAACACCGCCATGGAGAGTCCCGCCGGCTTTCGGGAGAGAATCGACTCCCTCCGCAGGGAGATCCTCTACCACAACCATCGGTACTATGTGCTTGACAGCCCCGAGATTAGCGACGAAGCCTACGATCGCCTCTTTGCCGAACTCCGAGCGCTCGAGCAGCAGCACCCCGAGTTGGTAACGCCTGATTCGCCGACGCAGCGAGTGGGCGCCGGCCCCGTCGAGTCCTTCGGGGTTATCGAGCACCGTGTGCCGCTCCTCAGTCTCGCCAATGCCTTCACGCAGGACGACCTGGCCGCCTGGTGGCGACGCACCTCGTCCCTGGTCGGTCGGGCCGAATTCGATACGGTGTGCGAGCCGAAGATAGATGGCCTCGCCGTTGCCCTCACCTATGTCAACGGGCTTCTCTCGGTGGGGGCAACACGGGGCGACGGCTACAAGGGAGAAGACATCACCCGGAACCTGCGAACGGTGAAGAGCATCCCTCTCTCCGTTCCCCGAGACATCGCCCCACCCCGTTTCGAGGTCAGGGGCGAGGTGTACCTGCCGAGGGGGGGCTTCAAGCGACTGAACGAAAGGCGGATGGCAGAGGGACTTCCCCTGTTCGCCAACCCGAGGAACGCGGCGGCCGGCTCGGTGCGTCAGCTTGACCCTGCGGTGACGGCGACACGTCCTCTTGAGATCTACGTCTACGGGCTCGGATGGACGGAAGGAAGGGCCGGCCCTCCGACTCACAGCGAGACGCTGGAATGGCTGCGTACGATGGGCTTCAGGATCAGCTCCCTGGTGACGCGAGCCGAAACGCTGGAGGAGGCTCAGCGTATCCGCGAGCGCTGGGCGGATGAGCGACCCTCGTGGCCGTTCGAGGCCGATGGCATGGTCGTGAAGGTCAACTCGCTCCGGTTGCAGGAGGAGTTGGGAACAGTCGGACGCGAACCCCGCTGGGCAATCGCCTACAAGTTCGCGGCGATGCAGGGCACCACGCGGCTGAGAGAGATACGTGTGAACGTCGGGCGGACCGGGAGTCTCAATCCGTACGCGGTACTCGACCCGGTACAGATCGGCGGCGTGCTCATCAGCCAGGCGGCTCTTCACAACGAGGAGGATATCCACCGGAAGGACATCCGCGAAGGCGACACGGTGGTCGTTCAGCGCGCGGGTGACGTCATTCCCGAGGTGGTCGGTCCCGTGGTCAGCCTCCGCACGGGCAGCGAGCGCGTCTTCCACATGCCGTCCAACTGCCCCGTCTGCGGAGCGGAAGTGGTGAGACCCGAAGGTGAGGCGATGCACCGCTGCACCAACGCCGGATGCCCGGCGCAGGCGCTCGAGCGCATCAAGCACTTCGTCAGCCGCGATGCGATGGACATCGAAGGCGCGGGGGAGAAGCTGTGCGAGGCGCTCTTCTCCCGCGGCATGGTCAAGGATGCGGGCGACCTCTATTCACTCACCCGCGAGGACCTGCTGCGCCTGGAGCGCATGGGAGAGAAGAGTGCACGAAATGTCCTCGCGTCTATCGAGAGCAGCAAGAACCGTCCGCTCGGCAGGGTCATCTTCGCCCTGGGCATACCGCATGTCGGTCAGGAATACGCGGATCTGCTGGCAGGGCGATACCGCAGCGTGGACGAACTGGCTACCGCAGGCACAGACGAGCTGTCGCACCTGTCGTCTGTGGGCCCCACGATTGCCGGGAGCATCGTGGCTTTCTTCAGGCAGGACAGGAACCGGCAGATAGTCGAGAAGCTTCGCGCCGCAGGCGTCGCGCTCTCTCGGGAAGAGACGCAACCGGCAGGCAACCAGCCGCTGGCAGGGCTCACCTTCGTATTCACAGGCCGCCTGAGCCAACTGAGCCGGCCTGAGGCCGAGGCGATGGTTGTCCGGCTTGGAGGACGAGCAGGCCAGGACGTCAGCCGCAACACCTCCTACGTTGTCGTCGGCGAAGAACCCGGCTCGAAGGCAGTCAAAGCGCGCACGCTGGGCGTGAAGACAATCAGCGAAGCGGAGTTCCTCCGCATGGCGGTCGAGAGCTAGCGGCGATTGCGCAGTTCGTCGACGACGTCGTGCAGCGACCGGGCGAGGTAGGCGGGCAGCTCGGACGCATCGCAGTAGCGGACATCATCTACTTCAGCGCCTGCAGCCGGCTCGCCGGCGGTCACGTCGACGAGGTAGCTCACTGCGAGCATATCGCCGTAGAGTTCCTCGTCCTGGAGTCGGGCCACCCTCACCAGCCGCTGGATGGCGCCTGTGACGCCGGCCTCCTCGCGCAGCTCTCGAAGGCAAGCCTCCTCGGGCGTTTCGCCGGACTCGACGAAGCCCGAAGGACATCCCCACAGGCCCTTCTTGGGTGGGATCCCACGCTTGATGAGCAGGAACCGCCCGTCCTTCACCGCAACGGCGACCACAACAGGGAGGGGATTCTCGTAGCGCACGAAACCGCAGACAGTGCAGTGCCTGCGGACCCTTCCGTCCACCAGCCCTTCGACAAGGGAGGATGAACACTCCGGGCAGAACCGATACGGCTTCGGCGGCACGCTTCACTCCAGGCTTGACCGGAGGCGCCAGACGCCTGCGGCAAGGCTGTCCGGCAATGATATATCGACCGGGGCCGAGTCGCAATTGCACACGCGACACGGGCTCTCGTGACGCAGCCTCCGTCATGGTATCCTTGCGTTACCGAAAGAGGTTCCGGAGGCGCCCGAACCGTCCTTTCCCGACAGGCCGGAGCACAGGGCACACCCGGTGAGGAACGCGCCGTGGATGCCTACCTCGACATCGAGACAACCGGACTGAGCCCCTTTGCCGACGCCATCACCGTCATCGGCATCTACCGTGATACCCCGGAGGGATTCGTGTTACGGCAGTTGGTCGGACAGGACGTGACGCCGGAGAACCTGACGGCTGCGCTTGACGGCGTCCGCCACCTCTACACCTACAACGGGGCGCGCTTCGACCTCGTGTTCATCCAGTGCAGGCTGGGCGTGGAGCTGAAGACCCGCCTGATGCACACCGACCTGATGCACTCCTGCTGGAGCAGGGGGCTCTACGGCGGTTTCAAGGCCGTCGAGCGGCAGCTCGGCATCGAACGAATGCTGCAGGGAGTCTCAGGGCTCGATGCCGTCGACCTCTGGTGGCGCTATGTGCGTCGGGGCGATGAGCATGCCCTGCGCAAGCTGCTGGACTACAACCGCGAGGACGTGGTGAACCTGAAGACCCTGCGCGAGCGACTCGCCGTGGACCAGGTCGCGTGATGAGGCATCTGTGAGCGTCGTCGACTTCCACACGCACATTGCCCCGCCGTGGCTCCAGAGTTGCCGGGAACAGCTCATCCGCGACGATGCCTGTTTCGCCTCCCTCTACGCCGACCCGCGGGCGAGGCTTGCCACCGCGGACGAGTTGCTCGCAAGCATGGATGAAGCCGGGGTGTCGGCGTCCGTGGCACTTAACCTCGGGTGGACGAGCAGCAGCATGTGCGCCAGGACGAACGACTACCTGCTGGAAAGCGGCGCCAGGTGGCCGGGCCGCATCATCCCCTTTGTGGCCGTGCAGCCGGCGGACGCCGATGCCGCCGCAAGAGAGCTGGAACGCTGCATCGCGGCAGGCGCTCGCGGAATCGGCGAGCTTCGCCCGGACATCCAGGGCTACTCATTGGCAGACACCGGCCGGCTCGGCGCGGTGGTCGATATGGCGGCTGCCCACGGTCTGCCGATTCTGACGCACGTCTCGGAGCCGGTTGGACATCTGTACCCCGGAAAAGGGACCATCACACCGGAACAGGCCTATGGCTTCGCCCAGGCCTTCCCGCGAGCAGTTCTAGTCTGTGCGCACTGGGGAGGCGGACTGCCGTTCTACAGCCTGATGCCTGAGGTCAAGCGGATGCTCGCCCGGGTGTTCTACGACAGCGCGGCGTCGCACTACCTGTACAGCCGCGACGTGTTCAGGGTGGCAGCCGCACTCGTGGGCGCGGACCGCATTCTCCTCGGGTCGGACTTTCCGCTCATCCGTCAGCGGCGAGCTATCGAGGAGGTTCGCAGAGCCGGTCTCCCGGACTCGGACACCGACGCCGTGCTCGGCGGCAATGCCATGCGGTTGCTCGCGCAGGGAGGTGATGGCAATGCCCGGGAGTGAGGTACTACGAGTCTTCGTGGCCATCGAGTTGCCTCCCGAGGTGAAGGCGGAGTTGGGCCAGTCAGCGAAGCGGCTGAGGATGCGATACGGCGGGAACCAGGTGAAGTGGGTCGACACGGACAGCATCCACCTCACGCTGAAGTTCCTCGGAGAGACAGCCGCAGAACGGCTGGACGCAGTGAGGAGCGCCATCGCTGCGTCGGCCGCCGGCGCCGGTCCACTGACTCTTGCGCTGGGGTCCATGGGTGCATTCCCCGGGCTGTCCAGACCGAGGGTCATCTGGGTCGGCCTCGAAGGAGACACCTCAGGGCTGATTGCCCTCGCTCGACGGCTCGACCAGTTGCTGCAGGCGGTCGGGTTTGAACCGGAGGCAAGGCCCTTCTCGCCCCACCTGACGCTGGCGCGTCTCCGGCCGGAGACGTCATCGCAGGCGCAGGCCGAGATAGGTTCGGCCGTCTCGCGTGCGCAACCACCGGAACACCTTCACTTCACCGCGTCGCAGGTGAGCCTGGTCCGGAGCCAGCTCCGGCCCGAGGGACCGCTCTACACGAGCCTCGCCCGCTGGCCTCTGGGCCGCGTGGCAGAAAGCTAGTCCGTTCGTACTCTGATTGCGACTGAATCTGGCGTGAGGTATAATATTCGGATACTCGGTCCGGGAGGTGGATTCCCTTGGAGAATGCTCCTTTCCCTAAGTGCTTGAAGTGCGGCAAGGGCGATCTGGTTCCCCTGTCGGACTTCGGAAGCCAGGGTGCAACGATCCGGTACAAGGCGTGGGTATGCACGAATCCTGATTGCGGCTACAACATCAAGATCCGGAACGGTGAGATATACCTCAACGAGCCCATCCTGAGCGGCGAACTGCGCGCCCGCAGCCACTAGTCCAGGCGACACCTGTTCTTCTCAGGCCATAGTGCAACCACTCGGCAGAGCGACACGTGTGGCGCTTGACTGCCTCTTCCCGCGTTTGTGCGTCGGGTGCGGCAGGATTGGAAGCTACGTGTGCGACCGGTGCCAGAGGCGCCGTTCGTTTCTCTCCGGGCCCCTGTGCCCGAGGTGCGGGCAGCCTCAAGCGAGCGGAATGCTCTGCCCGTCGTGCGTGCGCCGCCGGTCTGATATCTCGGCGATACGCTCGGTCTTCCGCTTCGAGGGAGTCATCCGCAGGGCCGTCATCGAACTCAAGTACCACAACTTGAGAGCCATAGCGCCCACGCTGTCCGCCTGGATGGCGGACCGCCTGATAGATGAGGACTTCACTCCGGACCTGATAGTACCCGTGCCGCTTCACCCCTCGCGGCTTCGCCTCAGAGGCTATAATCAAGCCGCGCTGCTGGCCAGGGAGCTTGGCCGGCTGGAAGGGGTGGAAGCCGCCGAGGACCTGCTTACACGCGTCCGCGCAGGAGACAGCCAGGTCAAAACGCACGACGCCGAGGCCCGGAGGCAGAACGTAGCCGGTGCGTTCACTTGCACGGACACCACCGTTTCTGGTAAACGAATCCTGGTCGTAGACGACGTCTGCACGACCGGGGCAACGCTTGAGGCGTGTGCCTCGGCGCTCCGCGATGCAGGTGCGGCAGAAGTGTGGGGACTCACGGTCGCCAGAGAAGTGTAGGAAGGGAGGTTCGGATGCAGCTTCAGATTCTCGCGAAGAACGACATGCCCATCTCTCCCACCATCGAACAGTACGTCACCCGGCGAATCGGCAAGATGGACCGCTACCTTCCAAGCATCGACCAGGGAAAAGTTGAGATCTCCCGGGAGGAGACGAAACAGCCGGACCAGCGGTTCGTCGTTCAGGTCACCCTCGACAGCAACGGCGTGCTCATCCGCGCGCAGGAGCGTGCGGACGATGTTCGCACCGCTGTTGACCGGGTCGTCGATGCGCTGGCAAACCGGATAGCCCGGTACAAGGGCAGGCGCTTCGCCAAGGGCAAGGATTCCGTGCGCACCATGGAGTCAGCGCCCCAGGCCGAGGCTGCGCCGAGCGAGCCTCGCCGCGTGGTGAAGACGAAGCGATTCACTCTGAAGCCGATGGCCCTTGACGAGGCAACCGAGCAGATGGAGTTGCTCGGTCATGACTTCTTCCTCTTCGTCGACTCCGACAGTGGCAAAGCCAACCTGCTGTACCGCAGGAAGGACGGCGACTACGGCCTGATAGAGCCGAGCGCATAGCGGAAGCACTGCATGGAATTCGCGTTGTTTCTGACCGCCCTGGGCTGGATGGCGGTGGGCCGTACGGAAGCCGGCATTCGCAGGGTGGTCCTGCCGAGAAAGAGCAGAGACGCGGCCTTCGAGGCGCTCGTCGAAGGCCGCGGCCGGATAGGGACGCCGCTCTGGGAGAGGGATGCCACGGCCTTCGAGTCGCTGACATCCCGTCTGTGCCGTTTCATGGACGGAAACGCCGTTGAGTTCCCTGACCGTCTGGACACGATGGGCTGGACGCCATTCAGCGCACGCGCGTGGGAAACGACGAGGCAGATTCCGTACGGGCGAACCTGGAGCTACGGACAGGTCGCGGCGGCGTTGGGACAGCCGCGGGCGTGCCGCGCAGTGGGACAGGCTCTACACCGCAACCCGGTCCCCGTGATTGTCCCGTGTCACCGGGTCATTGGAGCGGACTCCAGCCTCACCGGCTTCGGAAGCGGCCTGGAGCTCAAGCAAGCGCTGCTCCGGCTCGAATCCGCCGCCGGAGCTATCATTCCACCCTGAACCCGGCGGCGCCAACCAGCCCGTCAAGACCCTGCTCAAGCTCAGGAGTCACCTCGACACGGAGGCCGGGCATGTCGATCTCCGTCCGCCTGCCGTCCACTGAGTGGACGACCATGGTGACGAGATCCTCCCCAGACTGCCCCCGCAGAAGCTGAAGCACCTGCGCCAGCCGGGAGAGATCGGCCGCAGGGTCCTGCGTCTCAGAGAGGTGAATGCTGAGCGTCCGTGGTTTGCGCGGACGCCGGCGGTTGCCGTTGGACTGCACGTATCGTTGTGCCTGCTGGCAGCTCACCTGCAACTGGCCGTCTCGACTGCGCAGTTGCCCTTTGACAACGATGAGCGCTCCTTCCACCCAGAGACCCCTGGTGGTCTCGTGAACCCGAGGCCAGACAGTCACCTCTACCCTGCCGGAGGTGTCCTCAAGCTCGGCGACAACAAACGGCTTGCCCTCCCGGGTGGTCGTCTGGCGGACCGATGCCACCATGCCCGCAACCACGACCTCCTGCCCGACGCGGTCGTAGCCGAGCATGGCGCAGGGCGCCGTGACCACGCCCTCGAGTTCCTCACGAATAGCCTCGGCGGGATGCGGCGAGAAGTAGACGCCGGTCAGCTCCTTCTCCCAGGCTATCTTCTCACGCAACTGGACCTCCGGCACGCCGGTCTCAAGCTGCAACTCTGTCCCGTCCGGAGATGCCGGCAGTGAATCGAACAGGGAGGTCTGTCCCGAGTCCCGGGCGCGCTGCTCGGACTGGGCCACGGAGACGATCCGATCGAGGGACGCAAGCAGGCTTGAACGCGTCCCGAGAGGGTCGAGCGCGCCGGCGCGAATGAGGCTTTCGACCGCCTTCTTGTTGATGCCCTTCGTGCCGACCCTGCGGCAGAAGTCCATGACCGAAGCGAACGGCCCCGCTTCTCTCCTGGCGCTCACAATCGCCTCAACCGGACCGAGACCGACGTTCTTGATGGACGCCAGGCCGAACCGTATGGCAGGACCGCTCTGAAGCTCCTCGATGGTGAAGCCAACGTCGCTCGAGCAGACATCCGGCGGCAGAATGGGAATGCCCATTCGGCGGCATTCCTCAGCGGCGAGACAGACCTTCTCCGCGTTGTCCCAGTACGTGTTCATGAAAGCGGTGATGTACTCCACCGCGTAGTTGGCCTTCAGATAGGCGCCACGATAGGCGACCAGCGCATAGCTGACACTGTGGGCCTTGTTGAACGCATAGCCGGCGAAGGGTTCGATGAGGGCGAATATCTCGCGCGCGAGCCGCTCGTCGATGCCGTTGTTCACGGCCCCTGCGACGAACGTCTGCTGTTGCTCCTTCATGACCTCCGGGATCTTCTTCCCCATCGCCTTGCGGAAGATGTCCGCCTGGCCCATTGAATAGCCCGCCAGGATGCGAGCGATGAACATCACCTGCTCCTGGTAGACGATGATTCCGTACGTCTCCCGGAGTATCTGCTCCAGAGCGGGATGAGGATAGCTGACCGGCTCGACCCCCTGCTTGGCGCGAATGAACTTGTCGATCTGCTCCATCGGGCCCGGCCGGTACAGGGCAACCATGGCCGAGATGTCGGCAAATACCGATGGCCGCAGTTCCTGCAGGTAGCGGCGCATGCCCTTGCTCTCCAACTGGAAGATGTCACGCGTCTCGCCCGAGGCAAACAGCTCGAACGTCCTGCTATCGTCCAGGGGCAGACGCGGGAAATCGAGCAGCACGCCGTGGCGCCGGCTGATTATGTCGCGCGCCTTCGCCAGAATGGTGAGGTTGGACAGTCCAAGGAAGTCCATCTTGAGAAGGCCAAGCTTGGCGATGTTCCACATGTGGTACTGGGTCATCAGGCCCTGTGCCGGCTGGCCCGACTTGCCGACGGGTTGCAGCGGAGCATATTCGACGAGAGGATCTCGTGAGATGACGACACCGGCAGCGTGCGTACTGGCGTGCCGGACCAGACCCTCGATGCTGCGAGCCGCGTCGAGCAGGCGCTTCACCTCGGCATCGGCCTCGTACATCTGTCTGAGCTCGACGCTGTCCGAGAGCGACTTGTCGAGCGTTATGGTCAACTCCTGAGGGATGAGACGCACGACGGTGTCCACCTGACTGTAGGGCATCCCGAGCGCGCGCCCGGCATCGCGCAGAGCGGCGCGCGCACCGAGGGTCCCGAACGTGATGATCTGAGCGACGTGGTCGGTGCCGTAGCGCTCGTTCACGTACGCGAGCATCTCGTCCCGCCGGTCGTCCTGGAAGTCGAGGTCGATGTCGGGCATCTCCCGGCGCTCGACGTTCAGAAAGCGCTCGAACACAAGCCCGTACTCGATGGGGTCGATATCGGTGATTGAGAGGCAGTAGAGAACCAGGCTTGCCGCGGCGCTGCCGCGCACCCCGTAGTAGAGCCCCTGACGCTTGGCATATGAGACGATATCCCACACGACCAGGAAGTAGTCAGCGAAGTGCGTCTTCTCGATGACATCGAGCTCGTGAGTGAGCCTCTCTTGATACTCCTGACTCGGCTCGGGAAACTTCCGGGCAAAGCCCTCGCGGCAGAGACTCCCGAGGTAGGCTTCAGCAGTCTGTCCGTCAGGCAGAGACACTTCCGGGAGGTGGAGCCCGCTGAAACTCAACTCCAGATTGCAGAGATCGGCGATGCGGACACTGTTCTCGACCGCCTCAGGCAGGTCCATGAACAGACCCGCCACTTCCTCCGGGCTGCGAAGGTAGAAGTAGTCTCCAGCCATCTTGAGGCGCTTCTCATCCGCCACGGAGGCATTGGTCTGCACGCAGAGCAGCAGGTCATGCGCTTCGGCCTCTTCCTGCCGGATGTAGTGAACATCGAACGTCGCGACCAGCGGGATTCCGAGCCTTCCTGCCAGAGCGATGAGTTCAGGATTGGCGCGCTCGAGGTCCGGTATCGGATGCCGCTGTATCTCAACGTAGTAGTGTGGGAAGACGTCCCTGTACCACGAGGCGGCAGCCTCCGCGTCGGCGACGCGCCCGTCCAGCACGAGTCGAACCAGTTCGCCGTTCGCGCAACCTGACAGTGCGATGAGGCCGGCGGAGTGCCGACGAAGCAACTCGCGATCGACGCGCGGTTTGTAGTAGAAGCCTTCGACGTGCGCCCTGGTGACCAGTTGGAGCAGGTTATGGTATCCTTCGATGTCCTTCGCCAGCAGAGTGAGGTGGTAGGGGCTTCGGCTCGCGGGGTCTCTCTGCGTGCAGGAGGACTCTGCGACGTAGAGTTCGCACCCGATGATCGGCTTCACTCCGGCCGCGCGAGCAGTCGTATAGAAGTCCAGGGCCCCGTACATGTTCCCGTGGTCGGTGATGGCGATGCTCGCCATGCCCAGATCCTTGACACGGGAGATGAGCTGTGGGATGCGGCACATCCCGTCGAGGAGGCTGTACTCTGTATGAACGTGGAGATGCGCGAAGGCCGAAGCCATCGCGCCGATTATACCATGGGGTCCGCGGAGAGCCGGTGACCACCGATGCCTGACCGGAAGCGCTTGATTTCACGATTGCTCCTGCTTCTCGTGCCGCCCCTTGTGCCCGTCCTGTGCCTGTGCACCTGCCTCAGGCTCGAGATGAACAGCCCGAGCCTCTACAACCATGGATTCGTACGGTATGACATCTCCGCATCGACCGGACTCCCGGCAACCCAGTTGGACGCCATCACCACCCGGCTCATCCGATACTTCAACTCGATGGATGCGACACCCCAGATGCGGGTGACGACGCAGTCAGGGAGCACGTTTGACCTCTTCCACGACTATGAAGTTGTCCATCTCGAGGACGTGAAACGCCTCTTCGCGTTCAACTCAAGCCTCCAGGCCCTGAGTCTGCTCCTGCTTCTGGCTCTCTGCGCGGTTGGTCTCTCACAGAGCCGCCGGGCGGAGGTGGCTGCCGGGCTTCGCAAGGGCTCCCTCTGCACCCTCGGCCTTCTGGCAGTGACCGGCACTCTGTTCATGGCCGACTTCGACTGGGCGTTCGTCGGCTTCCACCTGGTCGCCTTTGACAACTCCTTCTGGCAGTTGAATCCGAGCACCGACTACCTCGTGCGTCTCTTCCCCTGGGGGTTCTGGCAAGACATGAGCCTGCTCGCCGGCATCGCGACCGGTCTCATGGCAGGGGCCATCTGCCTGCTGGCCCGGGCGCTGGGCAGCGGAGCCACGAACGCCTGACACGTTCCGCAAACGTCGGCTGCGAAAACGCGTGATGTATAATGCCCTCGGCTGTCGGAGCAATCTCCGGCGCACAGGGAGGTCATTGCCATGGATTTCAAGCCCACTGTGGTAAGGCTGCAGTCCTCCGGGACATACCCGCCTTACACAGCCACCCTTGCGGTGCCGCGCGAGTACAACGACATCATCATGGAATGGGATGTGCAGAGTCACGTCGCGGTCATCACGCTCAATCGCCCGGATGTTCTCAACGCACTCAGCCCCACCCTGATTGAGGAGACTATCGACGCACTGCGTCTCATCGATGACAACGACGACATGAGTTGCACGATTCTGCGCTCCTCCAGCGAGCACTTCTGCTCCGGCGGCGACTTCAAGGCGTTCGCCAACAAGGACCTGCTGACTCAGCGGTGGTACTTCGAGATGACACCCCGGTTGCTGCAGGTCATGACGAGTGCCGCCGTGCCCATCATCGCCGCCGTACGAGGCACCTGCTGCGCGCTGGGCGTGTCACTTGCAGGCAGCAGCGACATCGTGCTGGCGTCGGACACCGCGAGCTTCTTCCTGCCCGGTGGAGGCATGGGGTTCGGGTGCTTCACGCCGACCGCCGGCGTGTACAAGTCCCTCCTCAGGAAGAGGATGTTCGAACTCCTGCTGACAGCCAAGCCGCACCCGGCGGAGTGGGCTCGGGAATCGGGATTGGTCAACTACGTGTATCCTGATGCCGAGTTGGACACCCGTGCCTGGGAGCTGGCGAAGACCATCGCCGCAAATGCTCCCCTGGTGGTCAGGTGGTCGAAGCAGTTCTGTTACCACGTGCAGGACATCGACGAAAGGCACGCGTTACGTTACGCCAGCGATCTGATCACGATGCAGTCTCTCACACGCGATGGATACGAGGGTCAGAACGCCTTCATGGAGAAGAGGAAGCCCGTCTGGCAGGGACGCAAGGGCGGCTCAGCGCGCGGCGACGTTCACGCACCGGAAGAGGAGCATGTGTGGAAGGTGGGCAAAGAGGTGCGGCGCAAGTAGAACTTGCAGGCTACGGCTCCGCGGGCCGGTCCGCGGGAAGAGAGGGACGCGATGACAACTGAGAAAGACAAGGCAGTCGATCTCGCCATTGAGCAGATTGAGCGCAAGTTCGGGCGTGGCTCCCTGATGCGGCTGGGAGAGGTGGCCAGCAGGCAGGAAGTGGATGCCATCTCGACCGGCTCGCTCTCTCTCGACCTCGCGCTCGGCGTCGGCGGAATCCCTCGCGGCCGCGTCACGGAGATATTCGGGTCGGAGTCGTCCGGCAAGACGACCCTTGCCCAGCACATCATCGCGGAAGCGCAGAAGGCAGGGGGCCGGGCGGTATACATTGACGCTGAACACGCACTCGACCCGAGGTATGCCGCCGCCTGCGGCGTGGACATCGACGAGCTCATCGTGTCGCAGCCAGGCACGGGGGAGGAGGCGCTCGACATCACCGAGGAGCTGGTTCGGAGTTCCGGCGTGGACGTCATCGTCATCGACAGCGTCGCCGCCCTGGTGCCGAAGGCGGAAATCGAGGGTGAGATGGGGGACTCCCACGTGGGTCTGCAGGCCAGGCTCATGTCGCAGGCGCTGCGCAAGTTGACCGCCTCCATCAACCGCTCACGGACAGCCGTCGTGTTCATCAACCAGTTGCGCGAGAAGGTCGGCATCGTCTTCGGGAACCCGGAAGTGACTCCGGGCGGGCGCGCCCTCAAGTTCTATTCTTCGGTGAGGATCGACCTGCGAAGAGGCGATACGCTGAAGAGAGGCTCCGACGTGGTAGGTTCGCGTGTCAAGGCACGCGTCGTGAAGAACAAGGTAGCTCCGCCCTTCCGAACAGCCGAGTTCGACATACTCTTCAACCAGGGCATAAGCAAGGAGGGCGACCTCCTTGACCTGGGCGTGACCTCGGGCGCCGTCAAGAAGTCCGGCGCCTTCCTGACCTACGGAGACTACAAGCTCGGGCAGGGCAGGGAGAACGCACGGGAATTCCTGAAGCAGAACCCCGAGGTTGCCGCTCAGCTTGAGACGGCGATCCGCGGCTCCCACCAGCCCCTTCAAACTGCCGCGCCGGATGCGGGCGGCGACGCGGAATCCTCCTAGCCGGAGCGCTCCATGGAGCCCGATCCGCAGCATCGGAGAGCACTGTCTCAGGCGTACGACTTCCTGGCTGGCCGCCAGCGAAGCGAGGCTGAGATGCGAGCCTACCTCCGGCGGTCGGGCATCGAGGACGCAACCATCGACGACACCGTCGCCACGCTAGCGCGACAGGGACTGCTGGATGACCGGTCGTTCGCCGCCGCGTGGACAGAGAGCCGGCTGTCATCTCGACCTCGAAGCCGCCGTCTGCTGCAGCGGGAACTGCGCGGCAAGGGAGTCGACGACGAGACCGCGTCGGAAGCGACGCAGGCAGTCGACGACGAGTCCACCGCAGCGGAGCTTGCCAGGCGGAGAGCCCGCCTGTTGCACGGGCTCGACAGAAGCGCGGCCATCCGGAGACTGTCTGACTACCTCCTCCGCCGCGGTTACGACGGCGAGACGGTGCGCAAGGCTGTCCGGGCGGCACTGTCGGGCAAGGACGACTCGTAGCGGCGCAGCCGGCATGTTACACTATTGCGCTACGATTCCCGGCAGGCTACCAGGAAGCAGTCGTCGGGCTCCCTGACCGCCGGTATGACTCACGGTTTCCGCGAGGGAGCATACTCATGACTGACTGGAATTTCGCTCTTCAAATCGCCGCCGGCGGTTTTGGCATGGTGTTCCTCCTGCTCGCCATCCTGCAGGTTCTCGTGTGGGCAGCGTCGCGCCTCATCGTTCGCATGTCCAAGGGCAAGTCCAGCAGCTGACGCGTCCTGCAGGCACGCCAGTCTCATCACGGTCACGGAGGAGAAGAGTGTTCGGCCTACTTGAAAGCGGTTTCCAGCACTTCTACTGGGGCAACGCCGTCATGCTCATGATCGGCGGCCTGCTCATCTACCTCGCCGTCGCGCGGAAGATGGAACCGCTGCTGCTCGTGCCGATCGGGTTCGGGATGATGCTTGTGAACCTCCCGCTGGGCGGCATCATGGACTACGAGATGGACCTGAAGGCGACGGCGTCGGGCACCGTCATCAGCATCGAGGCCGACGAGGGCTCCCGCTTCGAGAAGAATGCGGTGCTCGTGCGACTCGACAGCGGCGAAGTGGTCAGTCCCGTATTCGGACGAGTCGACACCTACCTGGTGGCCGCGGGAGACCGGGTGGATGAGGGACAATCCATCGCCACCATCATCACGCAGGAGCAGACCGACCAGGAGCAGTATCCGACTACACCCATCGGGCTGCTGTCGCGAATCTTCAAGTATGGCGTCATGTGGCAGATACTGCCCCCGCTGATGTTCCTCTGTCTCGGAGCGCTGACTGACTTCGGTCCGATGCTCGCGAATCCCAAGACGCTGCTTCTTGGAGCAGCCGCGCAGTTCGGCGTGTACTTCGCCTTCTTCCTCGCGCTTCTGGCGGGTTTCTCTATCCCCGAGGCATGCGCGATAGGCATCATCGGAGGGGCGGAGGGACCTACAACGATATATGTCACCTCCATGCTGGCGCCGCAGATCATCGGCGCAACGGCGGTGGCCTGCTACTCGTACATGGCGCTCGTTCCGGTCATCCTTCCGCCGGTTATCCGTGTGCTGACAACCAAGGAAGAACGCAAGATCTACATGAAGCCGCAGCTTCGACCGGTGAGCCGCCTGGAGAAGATTCTGTTCCCCGTCGCGACGGCGGTTATCGTCATCCTCTTCGTACCTTCGTCGGCTCCTCTCATGGGCTGCTTCATGGTGGGCAACCTGTTCCGTGAGTGTGGCGTGGTTGAGCGGCTGAGTAACACCTCACAGACAACACTCGTGGACATACTGACCATCTTCCTCACACTGGCCATCGGCGCGAGCATGCCGGCGGAGAACTTCCTTCAGCCTCGAACACTGCTCATCCTCGTGCTCGGTGTGATTGCCTTCGCCAGCGCCGCAGGCGCCGGAGTGCTTCTCGCGAAGTTCATGAACCTCTTCTCGAAGGAGAAGATCAACCCGATGATCGGCGCAGCCGGAGTGTCGGCCGTACCGATGTCCGCTAGAGTAGTGCAGGTACTCGGTCAGAAAGAGAACCCCAGGAACTTCCTACTGATGCACGCGATGGGTCCGAACGTGGCAGGCGCCATTGGCGCCGCAATCGCGGGCGGCGTGTTCCTGGGCATTCTCGGCTAGCGACCCGCGGCAAACGGCCGCTCCTTCAGAAAGACAGTGGGGGAACAGAGCATGGAAGAGATGAACGAGGCACAAAGGAAACTCCAGGAGTTGGAACTGAAGCGAGCATCCATCCACCGTCATGGTGGCGATGAGCGTGTCGAGGCGCAACACGCCAAGGGCAAGCTGACGGCACGCGAGCGGATCGCCCTCCTCGTCGATGAGGGGTCGTTCGTCGAGTACGACGAGTTCATGAAGACCCGGTCAGTCTACTACGGACTGGACAAGATGGAACTGCCGGCCGATGGGGTCGTGACCGGTGTAGGCCGCATCAACGGGCGCAAGGCTGCCATCTACGCCCAGGATTTCACCGTCGTTGGCGGCTCGCTCGGGGAGACTCATGCGCTCAAGATTGCCAGGATGCAGGACCTCGCACTGCAATCCGGCATGCCGTGCATCGCCATGCTGGACTCGGGCGGCGCCCGCATCCAGGAAGGCGTCGACGCCCTTGACGGCTACGGCCGCATCTTCTTCCGCAATTCGCGCTCGTCGGGGGTCATACCCCAGATATCGCTCATTCTGGGTCCGACCGCAGGCGGAGCGGTGTACTCGCCTGCCATCACGGACTTCATCATCATGACCCGGAAGGCCAGCACCATGTACATAACTGGCCCGGCGGTCGTGAAGGACGTCCTTTCCGAGGAGGTAACCCACGAACAACTGGGAGGAGGCCTCGTCCACAACCAGCGCAGCGGGGTCGCCCATTTCCTTGCAGCGGACGACGAAGGCGCGATTGCGACGGTGCGTGACCTCCTCTCCTACATGCCCCAGAGCTTCCACGAGAAGCCACCTTCGACGGCGGCTCAGGATCCCGTCACACGGGAAGATGAGTCCCTGCGCGACGTCATACCATCCGACACGAACAAGCCGTACGACGTCAAGGACATCATCACAAGAGTGGTAGATGACGGTCGCTTCCTCGAGGTGCACCGGCTGTACGCGCAGAATATCGTGGTCGGATTCGCGCGCATCGGTGGTCGCAGCATCGGCATCATCGCCAACCAGGCGAAGTACATGGCGGGAGTGCTCGACATCAACGCCTCCGACAAGGCGTCCCGCTTCATCCGCTTCTGCGACTGTTTCAACATCCCGCTGCTGACGCTGGTTGACGTCCCGGGGTACATGCCCGGGACGGCTCAGGAGCACGGCGGCATCATCCGCCACGGGGCGAAACTACTGTACGTCTACTCCGAGGCTACCGTGCCCAAGGTAACGCTCATCCTGCGGAAGGCGTACGGCGGAGCCTACGTGGGAATGTGCTCCAAGTATCTCGGGGCCGACATGGTGCTCGCATATCCGCTGGCCGAGATAGCCGTGATGGGAGCGAGCGGAGCAGCGGAGATCGTCTTCGCGCGGGAAATCAAGAACGCGGAGAATCCCGAGGCGGTCAGAGCCCAGCGTATCAAGGAGTATCAGGCGCAGTTCTCCAACCCCTACCGGGCAGCAGAGCGGGGCTCGGTTGACGACATCATCGACCCGAAGGACACCCGCCGCAAGCTGGCCCAGGCGTTCGAGATTCTGGAATCCAAGAGCGAGCACTACCCGGAGAAGAGACACGGCAACATACCGCTGTGACCGACCACGCGCCGTCTGAGCGATCGCGTCTCAGCGATGCAGTGAGGCGAGTCTGAGACTCGCCGAGCCAACTCAAGACAGGAGGAGGATCAGGTAGATATGGCAACCGAGGTAATAACGTCCCCGCTGCCCGGCAAGATAATGGCCGTGAAGGTCACCACCGGCCAGAAGGTCAAGGAAGGCGACCTGCTGCTGACCATCGAAGCCATGAAGATGGAGAATGAGATAGTCGCGCCAATCGACGGCACAGTCTCGGAGATAGCGGTCAAACCTCAGGCTACGGTCCAAATCGGCGACAACCTGATCACTATCGCCGAGGGCTAGCTTCGTGGCACGTGTCCTCGTCTTGACAGCACGTACCCCGAACGCGGTATAGTATTGAGGTTCCGGGCCATTAGCTCAGTTGGCTAGAGCACGGTCCTGATAAGACCGGGGTCTGTGGTTCGAGTCCACAATGGCCCATTTGTCATTTCCGCGCCGCGCGTCTGAGTCTCCCCTGCCCATCCACAACAGCCCCATCGCACAGTCGCCCCGGCAAGCGACTCACTCTTCCCACGCTTCTCCGGAGCGCTGATTGTAGCTGTCAAACAGCTTGCCCGCCAACTCATCGATGTCGTGC
Source organism: uncultured Dehalococcoidales bacterium (assembly GCA_964625765.1). Taxonomy (GTDB): domain Bacteria; phylum Chloroflexota; class Dehalococcoidia; order GIF9; family AB-539-J10; genus SKVJ01. The sequence continues at coordinate 29,474 of CAZVCS010000009.1, forward strand.
GACAGTCCCGCCTCGAAATAGCGGAAGTAGCAGTTGTCCGGTGGAGGGGGTTCAGTCAGCCTGGTCAATAGCCGCTTGTGGAGATTCGGCACCTTACCGAGGCGCCACAGCCGCTTGCCTTCGGGTGAAAGGCTACAGATCTCGTAGATGCCTTGCGTGTCAGGCACCACCTCAACGTTATCGCGGGTGAATCTGAGCCACGCCTTGTCAGCCCCCATGCTTTGTGAGTCCTCCTCAAGTGCCTCGACGGCGTATCAACCAGAGTATGCAGCAGCTCGCACATGGCCCGGTGCGCTCATACGAACCAGCACCGGTCCACCCCCTGTCCATGTCTCCATGCGGAGACCCGCAACGCCACCATCGCTCTCCCCGGAGGCACTCCGCTGTCTGGTTGAGCGGATACACCCGAAGAAGAAGCGGAGGCAACCCGCGCATGCCCCACTCCGAACAGGTTGACGCCGCCGCGGACACGAGCGGCGCTGCCCCCACCTTCGTGCAGCACGCCAGCGCCGAACCGTCAGCGCGAGAGACTCGCAACCCGCCCCAAGCATCCTGTACACGGCAGCCAGCTCCAGGTGTGCGTCTGCCGCGCGGTGCGCTTCGCAGCAATGTTACGCCTTTGCCCTTCGCCGCTCAACGGCCGTCTTGTGCGACCGCCGTGGCGTTGCAGCATCCATGGCCGGCAGTCCACGCCGGTGCGACCCACTTCCAGACGGTGGCGCCTGGAGAAGACGCGACGGGTGGCAACCTGAGTTGCCACCCGTTTGAGATGCGTGCAACCGGTGACTAACGCTTCGTGTACTGAGGAGCCTTGCGGGCACGAAGCAGGCCGGGCTTCTTCCGTTCCTTGACCCGCGGATCGCGCGTCAGGAACCCTTCCTTCCGGAGAACCGGCTTCAGAGCCTCGGTCTCGCGAACGAGAGCTCTGGCGATTCCGAGCCGGATCGCAGCGGCCTGACCGCTCATGCCCCCACCTGTCACCTTGACCTCGACGCGGAACTTGCCCACCATCTCGGTCGCGGTGAGAGGGCCTTCAATCACGCGCCTGTGCTCCAGGCGGGGAAACAGCTCCGCGTAGGGCTTGCCGTTCACAACGATGCCGCCCTCCCCGGCATACAGGCGAACCTGCGCCACGGCGCACTTACGTCGGCCGGTACCCCAGACATACGCTGCGTCACTCATAGCTCGCTACCTTCCTTCTGGATGAGTTGTCCCTGGTGGGGATGCTCCGCCCCTGTGTACACACGGAGCTTGCGGTACATGGCGCGTCCGATGCTGTTCTTGGGCAGCATGCCCCAGACGGCGTGCTCTATGATCTTCCTCGGATCCTGGGCCATGACCGTCTCGAAGCTCGGCGCCTTGAGGCCGCCCGGGTAGCCCGAATGCCGATAGTAGATCTTCTCGGTTCGTTTCTTCCCCGTCACGGCCACCTTGGCCGCATTCACCACAATGACGTAGTCACCGGTGTCCATGGACGGCACAAACATTGCCTTGTGCTTTCCACGGAGCAGCGCGGCTGCCTGTACGGCCACGTCGCCAAGGATCCTGCCTTCCGCGTCGATGACGTGCCATTTCCGCTGGACGTCCTTAGCCTTTGGACTGTATGTTCGCATCAGTTTCACTCCCCAAGTCGCTCGCAGTCACGCCGCGAACGGCAACGCGGATTCATAGCCGATCCGCATCAGGCACAGACCGCGGGCCGGCGCTGCCGGTCCTACGGTACCGGGACGCACTTCACTCAGGAACCGAGAGAACTGCTCCACGGTGCACTTTCCTACGCCAACCCTAATCAACTGTCCGACGGTGTTGCGCACCTGGTGTCTGAGGAACGCATTGGCGGCAATCATGAACTCCATGCCGCCGCCCGATTCAAGTATGCGCGCCTCGTGCACCAGTCTGACCGTCGACTCTCCCGCCTCAAGTGCTGTCGCAAACGAGCCGAAATCATGCACGCCCTGCAGCCGGCGGGCCGCAGCACGCATCACCCCGGTGTCGAGCCTCTCCCTAACCCGAAGGTTGAAGCGCTCTTCCAGCGGCTTCCTGGTGCCGCCGGTCACAATCCTGTAACGGTACTCACGAACCACTGCCCTGCGGCGCACGTCGAAATCCGAGTCGACGACGCATGCCCCCCTGACTGCCACATCCGCCGGCAGGTAGTAGTTCATGCCGCGCACGAACGTCGAAGGGCTGATGTCCTCGCGCACCCAGGCGCTGACGACCTGTCCTGCCGCGTGGACGCCGGTATCCGTTCTGCTCGCAGCCTGCACTCGCGCAGCAGCGCCACACAGCTTCATCACGGCCGCCTCGAGTTCGCCCTGCACGGTACGAACGCCGACCTGGAGTTGATACCCCGAGAACAGCGTTCCGTCATACTCGATCAGCGCCGCAACCTTGTGAAGTGCCACTACTCGACAAGCTCGAGCTGAGCCATCTCGGATGCATCGCCCTGTCGCATCCCGACGCGCACGAGCCTCACGTAGCCGCCCTGCCGGCTTGCATACCGGCGTGCAAGCACATCGAAGACCTTCTTCACTATCTTGTCCTGCGTGATGAACGCAAGCGCCTCACGCCTGGACGCGAGGTCTCCTGCCTT
>CAZVCS010000010.1:0-31143 GCA_964625765.1 uncultured Dehalococcoidales bacterium
GGACTGACATACCCCGAGAACGAGAGCGTCGTGGACGCAAGCAAGCTTGCATTTCAGGATGGCGTCGTCTGGACGACGGCGGGAGATGGCCCCGTGTACTGCTTCGCCTTGTGGCTCCAGCAGCCGGAGACTGAAGCAGATCTGGGGCTGTTCAGGCGAATGGACTCACACTGGGTTCACATGGGACAGGATAAGAACCGGGATGGCCGCGTCACGGAAGCGGAAACGAACCTCGACATCGACGGGGACGGCGACATGGATGACTTCGGATGGAGCAAGGAGGACCCTGGCCCATGGCAATTCCTCGATGCGACATTCGATTCGGACGATGACGGGGAGGATGACGTGCGGGTAGCCTGGGACGCGCCGGAGGTCCGGTGCTTGATTGAACGCTTCCAAGACGGCTCCTGGCACAGGATTGGTGAAGACACGAACGGCGACTTCGTCATCGACAGCGCCGACGGCGGTGTGGACTGGACTCTGGACGGGGACACGAACGACCGCGTTGGCTTCCACGAGGGGATTCATCTCTGGGGGTCCGGCGCCGGTTCGGTGCTCTGGGACGACGAGTTCGCCGCCATGCTGAAGCCTCTGAGCGAGCAGGGCATCCAGATCCACGTCGTGGCCACCACCTCATTCAGCGGCGGGCTTTTCGAATACTCGTCCTTTCCGCTCAGTCTTGACACGCTTGCGTACGGGGGCTGGGCGGGCATCTTCAACACGATTGCGGGCGAGGACACACTCAGCTGGGCGCGGCACCGTTCGGAACGGACAGGAGGCTTGTACAACCCCTTCGAGAAAGCATTCATCGACAACCTCCGGGGCATCGATGCCGAAAGCTGGGACTACGCCTTCGACCGAGCACGGGAGGCAGACGAAGAGGCGTTGAGGGAGCAAGGGCGTCCCGCTGCGGAGAAGAACGAGTTCACCGTACGGGAGAAGCCGCTGCTGCCGACCGACTCCATCGTCGCGTACGACGGCGGCGAGTACGACCTCGTCCTCCGGCTGCCGCCGGACCTGGAGGGCAAGGTCTTCGACCTCGAGGTGCTCTGGGGGCTGCAGAAGCCCCGCTGGGCCACCGGCAAAGTCGTCCAACTGCCCCTGAACTACGGCTGGGAGGCCATACCGGGCGGCGTTCGCATCAAGAGTACGGAGCCGTTCCCCGTCACGCCGCTCCTCATGAAGCTCCAGGGCTCCGGAGGCGACGGGCGTCTCAAGGTGCAGCTCACCAACCGCGACCATGCGCCCATCGGCTACGTCACGCCGCAGCCGACGGACGCGCTGCCGGAGCCGGAGGAGGTGCTGCAGGCCGAGCTCTATCCCCACGTGGACGCCGGCTGGAGCAACGACACCTGCGTCGGAACCATCGACGTCGATTTCGCCGGCCTCGACCTCAGCGGCGGGGACGCCCCAATCGCCAGGGTCGTGCTCAAGGGCAACACCGAGGTCTGGCACGACTCGGGCGCAATTGAGGAAATCCACTACCCCGGCTCAGTCAGCAAGGAGGTACCCTGCGGTCACGAGTACGTCCTCGTCCTTGAGGTCACCAACATCTTCGGCCAGGCGACCACCAGGGAAGCGTTCGTCAAGGTGCCGAACCCGCCGCAGCCGCAGGAGTGGACGCCGCCGCCCTTTATTCCGCCGCTGACGCCGCCCACGGACATGCCTGCCCAGACCATCCTGCAGGCCGCCCTCGCCGTCAGCGGCAAGAGCGTGCGAACGGAGGAGGTCTGCACGAGCACGGTGACCATCTCGTACGACGGGACGGACCTCACCGGCGGCACCTACCCCGTCACGCGCGTCGTGATGAAGGTGAACGGCACCGCCTACGACTCCGGCTCCATCAACACAAAGCAGTTCCACGACTCCGTCACGATTTCGGCCGCCTGCGGCCAGACGTTCCTCATCTCCGTGACGGCGACCAACTCCATCGGCAAGTCTGTCACCACATCGGGGACGTACACGACGCCCGTGCCGTAGCGCCGGATTCAACCGGGCATGCCGGCTGGGTGTCGTACCCGTTGCAGGGCTCGCAGAACGCCGTGGGCAGGGACTCCATGTGTTTGCCTTTCTGCGTTTTCGCCATGTCGAACGAGGCCCCCGCCCGCGCAGGCGCGACGGCCCAGGTCAGACTGGCTGCGCCGCCGGGCGCAGGCAGCCCCGTTCAATCCCGCTTGGAAGGCTGCACGCCTCAGATGAGGCCCAGCACGCCAACCACAATCAGGTAGATAGCAACGATGTAGTTGAGCATGCGCGGCTTCACCAGGATGATGATGCCGGCCACCAGCGCGACCACCGCTTCGATGGATACCAGCCCCATCGCGCCAACCACGATGAGGTAGACGGCGACCACGAAGTTCAGGATGCCCGGCGCGGCCAGGACCAGAATGCCCGCCACCAGCGCCAGTATCGCGCCGATCGAGATTCCCGACAGGGCGAGACCGAGCACCCCGATTACGATGAGGTAGATCGCGACGATGTAGTTGAGCAAACGCGGCTTGATCAGGATGAGTATGCCTGCGATGAGCGCGAGCAGCGCCATCAGAAAACCGAGATGCGGCATAGGTGCACCTCCTCTTTCGCCGGACAAGAACAGCGTGTCACAGGCGAATGCGCAAGTCCAGAGGTCGGGCCCGGTGCCTCCGTAGAAGCCGCTACACAGAGCGGCAGAGCAGGAACATCTGCGCCGCCTTCTCCAGCATGTCGGTGAGGTCGAAGGCCTCGAAGACGTCCGTGCCGACAGCAACACAGCCGTGGCGCTGCCACAGGGCGGCCTTGCGCCCCTTGAGCGCCTCCACGGTGGAGTCAGCAAGCTCCTCGCTGCCCATCGTCATCGTGCCGACCATGCCGACGCCGGCCGGCAGGAACACCCTGGCGGTCGAAAGCGACACCTCAAGCAGACGGTCGAAGCGCGGCGTACTGTACTCCGGCAGATGCGTCGCCGCGATGACGTGGACAGGATGCGTGTGCAGGACTACCTTCTCAGCGGAGCCTGCCGCGCGCAGGCTCTCGTGTACCCTGAGGTGGGGAATGAGTTCCATGGTCGGTGTTCCACCTCCGACACCACCCCACAGCGTACGGTAGCTGTCGCCGGAATCCGACACGTGCAGCAACATGAGCGTCCTTTCCGGACACTTCGGCACGTCGCGGAAGCGCGAGCCGCTCACCGTGACGAGAAGGCAACGCCCCGACAGCGCCGGCACGGGCGCAGGCAGCGAAGCGGGAGAAGACGGGAAAGCGTCGAAATCCTCGACGTGAGCGAAATCGGTCACATCCACCGTCAGGTTGCCGCCGTTCGCGGCGGACCAACCCGACTCCCAGATGTACTGCGAGACCTCGGCGATCTCGTTCACCGTCTCAGCCAGTCCGAAACTCAGCTCAGAGTGGTCCATGCGTCACGCATCCCTGCAGCGACCTTCCGGCACGGGAGCCCGGCAGTGACGATACGCAATCAGCAGGTCCTTGTCCAGCACGCGCCAGTCATTGACAGCGGAAAAGGCCGAGAATACACTCGCAGAAGGACGGTTGTTCCGACCGTCGTTCATCATCCGCTGTTCGCACCGGTCGGGAGGAGGTGAGCATGGGAGGTGGGCCGTTGCCGTCGTACCGGCGCCCGGCGGTGGGAGCCAGGGCTCTCGCCGGGGATGTCGCGCGAACGTGCACCGGTGCCTCGTACGCCTCTTCTCCGTCCGCTTTCTCTCTCAGCAATCGCACCACGACAGGCTCCACGCTGTCGCGCCCGCGTTCCCCGGGCAAGCAGGGGGTGCTTCGATGAGATGCTCCTGACCGCGACCTGAACCTGCCTGCCACTGCATGCATCGCACGATTGAGGAGGTGAAGGATGTTGAGGAAGACGGCAGCAATCACGGTGTCCCTTCTCGCCATCGCAGTCATGCTCGCAGGTGGCTGCGCCCCGGCAACGCCGACGACGCCGGGAGGCACCCCGACGGCGCCGGCAGGCGAGACCATTACCTGGAAATGCCAGTGTCCCATTCCCACCGGCATCATGCAGTTTGACTCGTGGTCGAGCTTCGCCACACGGGTCGATGCCATGAGCGCCGGCAGACTCAAGATAAACGTGCTGCCCGGCGGCAGCGTGGTGCCTGAGTACGAGGAGGTCTTCGCCGTGGAGGAAGGCTCCCTCGACGCCTACATCGGCCAGCCGACCGACAACTCGGGCGTGCTCGGCCCTGCGGCCGACCTGTTCACGCAGTTCGCGTTGAGCCCCAATCCCATGGAGTACCTCGTCTGGCTCGAGACGAGCAACGCGATGCAACTGCTGCAGGAGCTGTACGAAGCCAAGGGTCTGAAGAACACGAAGGTCCTCGCGTTCTTCGCGAACGAGGGAGGCGAGGAAGAGCTGGTCAGCACCAAGAAGATAACCTCGCTCAACGACTACAAGGGCATGAAGATCCGGACGTACGGGTACTGGGGCAAGGTCGTTGAGCGGCTGGGCGCGTCCGTGGTGACACTGCCTGGCGCCGAGCTGTACCAGTCACTGAAGACGGGCGTCATCGACGCCTGCGAGTACAGCACCCCGCAGATCAACAAGGACATGCACTTCTACGAGGTCGCGAAGTTCGTCCACTACCCGGCACTCCACTCCCCCGCGTGCACCTACTTCCTGTGGGTAAACAAGGGTTCGTGGGACAAGCTGCCAGCCGACCTCAAGGCCATCGTGGAAGAGGCGGCCAAGGCACAGATAGTTCACTACTGGACCGACAGCGAGTGGGAGTCCGCCCAGGTCTTCGACTTCTACCAGACCCAGGGGGTCCAATTGGTGGAGATGCCGATGGACGTGCAGCACGCTATCGTCACCGGCGCGGACACGCTGTGGAAGGAACTGGCGGCGTCTGATCCCGAGTTCAAGAAGGTGTACGACGCGCAGCAGGCCTTCATGCAGACGTACTCGGAGTTCCTGACGTACATGACGGCCGACTACCTGGCAGCCAGGGCCTGGAAGTAGCACCCCACTTCGTGAGAAGGATTCGCTGAAGGGAGGATGCGGCAGGTGAAGATGCTGAGAGCGGCCATACGCCGGCTGGACTGGTTCATCGACCGCAGCGGGAAGCTGCTGAGCTGGCTGGTGCTCGCCTTCGTACTGACCATGGCCTATGAGGTCATCGCCCGGTACGTCTTCAACGCGCCGACCGTGTGGTCCTACGACATCAGCTACATGCTGGGCGGCGGGATGACCCTGCTTGGCGGGGCCTACCTCATACTGCACGACGGCCACGTGCGAATCGACGTCATCTACGGGCGGCTGTCGACCAGGCAGAAGCTCGTAATCGATGTCGTACTCTGGCTCATCTTCTTCCTGCCGATGGTGCTCATCCTGCTGCAATCCTCCTGGCACTACGCCTACCGCGCATGGGTGTTCGACGAGGTCTCAGGCGTGGGGATATGGCGGCCGCCCATGTTCCCGTACAAGGCGGCCATCCTGGTCGCCTGGGTCCTCGTCCTGGTCGAGGGCATCGCCTGGTTCACCAAGAGCGTGCTCAAGCTACTGACGGGGGAGAAGGCATGACGGCACTGTCCGGCATGCCTCTTCTCCCGGCGGCCGACCACACCAGTGAGAAGCTCGGAGGCAACCGATGTTCGATGTAAGCGCAGGAGTACTCACCCTCGTCGGTTTCGCGCTCATTCTCCTGGGCGTGCTCTCCGGTTTTCCGGTCGCCTGGGTGCTGGGCGGCATAGGCGTCGTCACGGGCTTCCTCTTCTGGGGTCCGGAGGCGTTCGCCACGTTCTACCACCAGATGTACGGGCTTGCCTCGAACTACATCCTGCTCGCCATCCCGCTGTTCATCTTCATGGGAGCGATGATCGAGGAGTCGGGAGTCGGCGAGAAGCTCTTCAGCACCATGTACTACATCTTCGGCGGCCTGCGGGGCGGCATCGCCATTACCGCCGTCATCGTCGGTACGCTGCTGGCGACGTGTCTCGGCATCATAGCCGGGTCGACGGTCATGCTGACCATCGTGGCGCTGCCGGCAATGGTCCGGCGAGGCTACAACAAGTCGCTCAGTTGCGGCGTCGTCTGCGCCAGCGGCTCGCTCGGCATCTTCATTCCGCCGAGCATCCTGCTCATCATCTACGGCCCTATCGCCGGCATCTCCGTCGGCAAGCTGTTCATGGGCGCGTTCATGCCGGGGTTCCTGCTCTCGGCGCTCTACATCGCCTACATCGTCGTGCGCTGCATCAAGAACCCGAAGACAGCCCCGGTGGTGCCGCCCGAGGAGCGTATCTCGTCGGTTGCGCTCAAGGGCAAGATGTTCGCGACCTCCGCACTGCCGCTGCTCGTTCTCATCTTCTCCGTCCTGGGCGTCATCTATACCGGAGTCGCAGCGCCCACGGAGGCGGCAGCGATGGGGGCGGTCGCAGCAGCGCTCGTTGCACTCGCCTATCGCAAGCTCAAGTTCAAGACCCTGAAGACCGCCACCTCCCGGGCCTTCGAAGCAACGGTGATGGTCATCTTCACCTGCATCGGAGCGGCGATGTTCCAGAGCGTCTTCATGGCGCTCGGCGGCGGGGACTACTTCACGGAGCTGTTGCTCGCGGCCCCGGGCGGCAAGTGGGGAACCTTTGCTCTCATCATGCTCATCGTGCTCTTCCTGGGCATGTTCATCCCGGACATCGCCATGATCCTCATCATGGTTCCGCTCATCACGCCGATAGGTGAAGCGCTGGGCTTCGACCCCATATGGCTGGCCATCATGTTCAACATGGCCCTGCAGACGTCGTTCATGACGCCACCCTATGCCCAGGCCATCTTCTTCCTCAAAGGGGCCGTGGACCCGCAATTAGGCATCACTACGGGGGACATCATCAGGGGGGTCATCCCGTTCATCGCCCTCATCGCAGTCGGTGTCCTGCTCTGCGTCGCCTTCCCCGAGATCGCGACCTGGCTGCCCGGGACGATGGTGAAGTAGCGCCTGCCTGCTACCGCGCGGAAGGATTGCCGGCGGGCATCGCCGCGTCGCCTGTCCTCAGGAAGCGGACAATCGCCGTGGCAATTTCCACGGACATGCTGGGCGGCAGCATGTGACCCATGTCCAGAGTGAGCAGCCGGGCGCCGGGGATGCCTGCGGCAAGTGCCTGACCGTGAGGCAGGGGCAGGCAAGGGTCTGATTCTCCGTGAATGACGAGCGTCGGCGCCGTGATGCAATGGAGCATCTCAGCCCTGGCAGGCGAGGCCGCCACAGCGAGCGCGTGGTGGAAGGCTGCTGACGCGTCGACCGTGCGGGCGGCCGCCGCCTGTATCATGGCCCTCATCTCATCCGCCGGAAACGGAAGCGAGCCCCCGTGAGTTGCTTCCCAACCCTCCAGCACAAGAGCGGTCTCCTCGTCCGGGCTTGCCGGCCGTTGCCGGGCTGCCCCCTCAATGTATGACAGATAGCTGCGCTGCGGAGGCGGGAGTGCATACCGGCCGGCATCCCCGCCCGTGGTAGCCGCCATGTACGGACGGTGGTCGGCCGTGGTGGAAATGAGGACGAGAGCGCTCACCCGGTCCGGCCGCTGTATCGCAAGCAGTTGTGCGATGTAACCGCCCATGGACAGTCCGACCGGTACGGCTGCCTCAAGGTGGTAAGCGTCCAGGACGGCAAGCGCGTCGTCGGTCAAGTCGTCCAGCGTATAGGGACTGCGCGAATAGTCGACGATGGACGACCGGCCGGTGTCGCGGTGGTCGTAGCGGAGCACGAAGAAGCCGGCATCTGCCAGGTGCTCGCAGAACTCCCGCGGCCAGAAGAGCCCCTGATTCATCGCGCCCATGATGAGCAGCAGGGGCCGGCCGGAGCCTGAACCGAACGACTCGGTCCACAGGGTCACGCCGTTCGCCGGAACGTGCAGGCCGTCCGGCTTCGGACGGCCTGCAGAGGAATCACATTCGGCACTCATCAGTCCGGTGCGAACGTCACCGTGAGGGACACCTTCGACCACGCCATGTAATCGGCCGTCTGGTCGTTGTTCGTGTCGCGCTGCAAGGTCAACATGAACTGAAGCTGGTCCGAGGCTGCCATGTTCTCACCGATGCGCTGAACGAACTTCGTCACGTCGAACGTGGTCGGCGAGGCGAACAGCGGTTCCTTCGTCAGCTCCTCAAGCGGCTGCGTGTTGAACTCAGGGAGGCCTCCCGGTTCGTAGCGGACAACAAAGACGCGGACGCCGCGGAGGCCGGTGGGCAGCTTGAAGGGTTCGCCCACAGTCTCGAGGTGGGTGAAGGTCACCGTCGCCTCGGTGACGTCGGTCGAGTGCAGGTCGGCCAGGTTGAAGCTGACGAAGGCACGCATCGCCTCGTCGTCGACGGTATCGCCCGCGCGAAGGACCGACATGTCCACGCCGCCGTCCTTGATGGCGGTGCCCGTGTCGGCGGCGACCGTGCTGTACTGCTTCGTGCCGTAGCCGAAGGTAATCGTCACATGTACCGTCTCGATGTCCTGCCCGCCGCGGCCGTCCTCGACCGTCAGCGAGATGGCGTAGTCGGACTTCTCACCCGGCTTCGCATCCGGCGCCTGCCAGGTGACGTTCGTGCCGACACCGGTGATGGCGCCGCCGTCAGCGGTCCACTTGTATGTCAGCGTGTCTCCGTCGGGGTCACTGGCCGCACCGGTCACGGTGACACGACCGCCTGGTCCGATGGAGGTCGGCGACGCCACAAGGCTGCTGATGGCGGGCGCGCCATTGGCGACAACCGTGAACGACTGCTGCGACGTAGTCGTTCCGCCCTTGCCGTCGGTGACAGTCACGGTGACGACGAAGCTGCCGGTCAGCTCGGGAGCGCGCCACACGGCGCGGGCGGCGTCCGTGCTGTCGAAGCTGCCTCCAGTGGCGGCCCACTTGTACGTCAACGAGTCTCCGTCCGGGTCGCTGGCGGCACAGTTCAGCGTCACCGCGGCGCTCTTGGCGATGCTCGAGCCGGCGGGCGTGAGAGTGATGCCCGTGACCACCGGCGGCTGGTTCCCGCTCGGCGTGAACGTCGGCAGCGGAGGCGCCGTAGCCGGAGGCGTCGTAGTCGGCGACGTTGTGGAGGGCGGGGCAAAAGGCGATGGCGTGGACGTTTGCGGGTCGAACGGCGACGGCGCGGCTCCCCCGTCCGCTTCCGTCTCCTTGCCACATCCCGGCGCGACGAGAAGCGCCAGTACGAGCAGAACCGCAATGAACGCACGCATCGCTGACCTCCTGACGGGTACTATGCCGTTCCTATCCGATTATGCACGATGTCGGCCTCGGGGACAACGACTTGTCCGTACCGACGGTCACCGCGCGTCAAGCGCAGACTCAGGCAGGCGCAGCCTGCCTCATCTCTCCCCATCGCTCCACGAACTTCAGCTTCGCTTGAGGGTTCACAAGAGCGACGGGCCACTCGCCATGCAACACGCGCGCGACCTCCTCGCAGGGACGCCGCCACTGAGTCTCCAGCGACTCCGGGGAGAAGAACGCCAGATGTCCCGTGCAGATGACGTTGTCCAGCGAAAGGAGAGGATTCCCGTCCGGTGGCTCCGTGGTCAGCACATCCAGGGCAGCCATGGCCGGTCGTCCGGCCACGAGCGCGTCGTGCAGCGCCTGCTCGTCGATGAACCCGCCGCGTGCCGTGTTGATGAGGCACGCCGAGGGCTTCATCATGGCGAACGCCTCACGATTGAAGACGTGTTTCGTCTCAGGAGCGTAGGCGGCATGGATGGAGATGAAGTCGGACTGCCTCAGCAGGGCCGGCCGGTCCACCAGCTCGACTCCCAGGCTCAGCGCCGCTGCAGCGTCCGCATAGGGGTCGCACGCAATCACACGAAGGCCGAAACCTCTTGCCTTGGGCACAAGCGACCTGCCGATGGCGCCGAATCCGAACAGGCCGAGGGTCTTGCCGCGCAACAGGCCGATGCCCGGCCGTATGACTTCCTTGATCTCGATTGAGTTGGGACCGAATCCCCAGCCGCCGCTCTTTGCCGCGCGATTCAGCGCAACGACGCGCCGCGAGCACGCCAGCAGGAGCGCCATGGCGTGGTCCGACACCTCCTCGATGCAGTAACCTGGCACGTTTGTCACGAGAATGCCGCGCTCGGCCGCGGCGACCGTGTCGATGCTGTCGTAGCCTATCTGCGTGCCGGCGATGATGCGGCACCGGTCGAGGTTCTCGATGACCTTGCGGGTAATGGGGCGCTGGCTACCCTCGACAATCATCGCATCGGCGTCGCGCGCCAGTTCGATGACGTCCTCTTCCGTCGGGCACGGCCGGCCGGCAAACGCCCAGCCGAGTGAAGCGAAGCGCTGCGGATACTTGGCAGCTTCGCCCGCCACCGCCAGGGGCAGCACTACGAGAAATCCCATGAACCCTCCTCACACACGTCGTGACAGGCCGCGAGTCACCGTGCCACGTTCACACCGCGAGCACATGCCGGCGGTCTGTCCGTGCTCAACGACGGAATGCCGGCGCACAGGACGTCCGCTGCCGCGCTACTCGTCCGTCACGGCTTCTTCCGGCAAGCTCGGCTCATGGCCGCGCTGCCGCAAGCTCAACTGGGCCTTCCGGCCTTCAACAGCGAGACGGCGCAGCCGGGATAGCTCCCACGGCGCCACACTGCCGTCGTCGAGGCGCCGCTCCGCGGCAATGCCATCTCTGACCTTTTTCTGGAGCACCGCGGCATCAGGGTGGCCGGCATCGAGAGGACCGGTTGCCGGTCCCTTTTCAACTTCGTCGACCATCGCTTCCCTCCTTGCCCGGGCGCCCTTCGTCCCGGAAGACGTTGAGGTCCAGCAGCGCGAGCATACCACAGGGCATCGCGCGTTGCGAATACGAAGTCCGGCACGGACCGGCAATGCTAGAGGGTGTGGAGCGACCACGGCAGGCCGGCCAGGAACGCGAACAGCCCCACCGTAACCACGTACTTGAGGACGAGCAGAGGACCGGGGTGCAGCACGCCCGGGGACGCGGCAGCCGCGGTAAGCGTGCCGTCAAGCAGGCCGGCAATGAGTCCGACGATGACACCGACGGCAACCCCCTGCGGGATTCGCCGAACGTCCTTGAGGGCCCAGGAGCAGCCACCGGCCAGGAGGCCGAACCCTCCGTAGAGCCAGAGATGCACGCCCTGCGGCGTCACGAAGTCGATGACGAGCGAAACGATGAGTCCTATGATGGCCCAGATAACGGCAGCCCGCGCCAGCACGGCCGGCATCCCCCTCTCGTCTCTTCTCTCCGGCATCGAGTCCGGCCCCTCCTCCGTTCGACTGCCCGTGAGCGGGCGAGAGGGGAGGGCGAGGGCGGCGTCGGCACCCGGCGAAGCTGGAGACAGGGGGACTATAGCCACGGCGGACTCGGGTGTCAAGCATGTCCGCGGCAAGCGTAGAGGGTGGGGAGGAGGCTGCCGGAACACGACACCGCCCGGCGGGATGCTACGAGGCAACCACCATGTCATCCGTGTCGGCGTCAACCTCCATGACCGTCACCGGCTGCGTCGCGACCGAGGGGAGCGGCCCCTCGGTCGCGCTCCGCTCGGAAGCAGCGCAGGCCGACAGGAAAAGCACCATCATCAATCCGCCCACCGTGTATATCTGGCTCAGGGAACCCATGTATCCGTCCCCCTTTCGTTCAGCTTCCGTCCGGCAGCGTCCGCCGTCTCAGGGCCTGATGAGACTGATACTAAAGGCCGAATATCAAGAACCCGTGAATAAGCCGCCCTCTACCCCCGCACGAGGGTCTCTTCATACGCCGCGGCGAGGTCCGCCAGCGACATAGAAACGACGCCGTCCACCACCGTGTACGCCACAGATGCCTTCGGATAGTCGACGCAGGCTCCCTGGATGCCGGCGCCGTCCCTGGCGCGGAACGTGGTCGCGCAGGTGTCGCACACCAGCACATCACCGTCCAGGGCAAAGCCGCGAGAGCGGCAAGGCGGACAGGCATTCGCGCGCACAAATACCTTCCCGTCGAGCACGTACGCCATGAAGTCGAGCGTCCGGTCGGACTGCATCGCGCTGAAGTGGATGTTCACCTTCTGCTCCACAAGCGAGAGCGGCACGGTGACGCTGTCACCGGAGACGGTCGCTTCCACCCACGTGCCCTCCACGGAGCCGGTGAGAGCAGAAGTGGTGGTCGCCGATGGTGTTGCTTGGCCGGGCCCCGCGCAGCCGGCAAGCAGGAACAGCGCTGCCGCAAGGGCCAGCAGCGGAAGCGTGCGTCGAGTCGTCATGTTCATCCTCCTTCGTGTGCCAGGTGTCGGGTCGTTCTGCGGTGCACTGCGTGCACTAGCGACAGCACGATGGTCGCGAGTCTTCTTCTTCTTCCTCGAGCGCCGGTTCGGGCTGCGCGGCCACCGGGGCCTCCTCCGGAGGCTTCGAGCCGGCGACCGTCTTCTCCCAGGAGGCAACCAGATCGGCAACGGTCATCGCAACCAGGTCCCCGTTGAACTCGTATGCGACAGCCGCTTTCGGGTAGTCCACGCAGGCGCCATCGAGGCCGGCTCCGGTCCAGCCGTCGAAGCGAGTGTCGCACGCATCGCAGATGAGTTCGTAGCCGTCGAGCGCGAACGTTGTCGAGTTGCACGGCGGGCAGGCGGCGGCCCGCACGAACAGCTCCCCGTCGAGTACATAGGCCAGGAAGTCGAGCCGTCGACCGCCAAGCTCGAAACTGAACTCGGCATTCCGGACATCCTCGATGGCGACCACGGGGATGGTGACACTATCGCCATTGAGCACGGCATCGAGCGACACGCCGACGACAGGTCCTGCGGTCCCGGCCGGCTCCGGTTCGGCCTTCGGCTCCTCAGCGGCAACGGAGACTGCAGGCGATGGCGCCGAATCCGGCGCGCTACTGGAAGCCGGGGGCAGGCCTTCGGCCGGAGCAGTGGTCGCCGCCGGTACGCCGGGGGCGGCGCAGGCTCCGAGCGCCAGAAGCGCCACCAGAGCCGCCAGCGTGGTGAGTCTGTTGCTACGTGTCATGTATCATCTCTCCTGATAGTTGTCTTGAACAGTCATGAGAGGCACGCCTAGCGAGTGCAGCACCGCGGCCAGGACCTGTCGCCCCGGTCGTCGTCTTCCACCACCTCAAGTTGCTCGTAAAGCGTCGCCTCGCCGGCTGCCGTCCGCTCGTACGCTTCCACAAGGTCGGAGACCGACATGATGATGGCATCAGCCTCGACAGCGTATGGCACGACACCGGCGGGGTAGCTGCGCGCCCCATCGTCAGCCTCTCCCGTAACAGCGTCGAACGTCGAGCCGCAGGCGCGGCACACGAGAAGCGACCCTCCCCACTCGATGCGTTCTTCGCGGCAGGACGGGCATACCGTCGCACGCGCATAGAACTCGTCCTCGGAGAAGTACCCCAGGAAGACGCAGTCCCGGCCCGCGGCGGGCACCTCGAAGCTCACGTGGTCGTCCATTTCGGCGACCGAGAGTGAGATGGTCAGCGAATCCCCGTCAATGACGGGCTCCGCCCAGACGTGGCCGCGCGTGCTACGCTCAGACAGGCCGGGCTCGAGCGCGTAGAAGGACGCGGCCCCGGGCGCAGGCGCTACGACGTCGCCTGCCCCCGATGAAGCCGCATTCTCCGGACTCTCCGAGGGAACCTCCGTTTCCCCGGACGGAAGCTCCTCCGGAAGCGCCTCCGCGGGCGCGGCGCATGCGACGGCTAGAGTCAGCATGGCGACCATCGTCATCGTCATGAGACCGTATCGCGTCGTCACTGCAGAACCTCCCCTGAGAGAGCAGCCACCCGGCCGTCCCCGATGAAGCTGGCGGGCGTGCCGTCGCAGGGTCCTGCTGCGGGAAGCGCGCGCTCCGACACGAAGGAACGTGAAACGACGCGGCCGTCCGACAGCTCGAGCATCTCTTTCGCGCAGCGCGCAAGCTCCGGATTGTGGGTCACCATGACGATGGCGCGCCCCTCGTCGTTCAGCTCCATGAAGAGTCGCATTATCTGTCGACCCGAAGCCTGGTCGAGGTTGCCTGTCGGCTCATCAGCCAGGATGAGCGCAGGATCGTTCACCAGTGCACGGGCAACCGCAACGCGCTGCTGCTCGCCGCCGCTCAGCTCCGAGGGGCGGTGGGAAGCCCGATGCCGCAAGCCGACACGGTCCAGCACGCGCCTGGCTCGGCTCGTGTCGACCCCCGACTTGCGGAAGACAAGCGGCAGCATAACGTTCTCCAGCACAGTGAGCGACGGCACGAGGTGATATTGCTGGAAGACGTACGCCAGGCGGCCCCGCCTGAACGCCGTCAGTTCCTCTTCCGAGAGCAGGTCGAATCGCTCGCCATCGAAGAGAATCTCCCCTTCGGAGACGCGGTCGACGCCACCCATCACATTCAGCAGCGTCGACTTGCCGCTGCCCGACGGACCCATGATAGAGAGGAACGCTCCGCGCTCGACGACGGTTGACACATGGTCAAGCGCCACGACCCTCGCGTTGCCCTCGCCGTAGTAGCGTGACACGTTCTTGAGTTCCAGCATCTCCATACTCCTAGGAAGACGTCCTTACGGCGTCGGCTACCCGCATCCGCGCGGCGTCGAGCGCCGGGTGCAACGCCGCAAGCATCGAGATGGCGCCGGCCAGCCCGACGGCGAGCGGCACGAAGGAGAAGACCGGCGTCACGGCGACGCCGCCGAGAACCAGAGGACCCACCACCAGCGCCAGCACCATGCCGGCGAGGTAGCCGGCGATGCCACCCAGCACGCCCAGGGCCGCAGCTTCATAGAGGAACATCGAGACTATCTGCCTCCTCGAGGCACCCACGGCGCGCATGATGCCGATGTCCTTCCTGCGTTCCAGCACCATGGCGGACATGGAGTTCATCACGCCGAACAGGCCCACCAGCAGTGTGACCGACGCAAGCAGCAGCACGATGGACCGCATGCTGTGCCACATCCCCAGTTCCGCCTCGGCTACCTGCCGGACCGCGCTGGCGTGGATGCCTGCGATATTGCTGGACAGCGCATCAGCTATCTTCTCCACCGGGCAGCCGGTGCAGAGGGCGCGTACGTCAACAGTAGAAACCTGTCCTTCTTTGCCAGCGGCCGCCTGCAACGTGGTGAGTGGAACGAACAGCAGGTAGTCGTCGTTCGAGCCGCTGTCGCTCAGCACACCGGCGACGGTGAAGTCGTGGCCGGCTAGGCTGACCGTCCGGCCGGACGAGAGGCCGAGAGACCTGGCCGCCACCGAGCCGGCGACGAGGGAGTCCGGACCGTCCATGTAGCCGCCATCGGAGAAGCCCCACCAGACGCGAATCGCCTTCTCCTGGTCCGGCGTCACACCCACCACCGTAACATTGCGTCCATCCAGGGAGGCCGGGAGGTAGAGTCGAGGTGCGACGATGGCGATGGGTCCGGGGTCGGCTATGCCCATGTCGTGGCGGATCAGGTCATCCGCCACCTGCTGTATGTGAGGAAGCACCGCCTCGTCGATCATCGTTTCCCCGACGGTGACCGAGCCCATCGTCAATCCTCCGAGCTCCACATCGAGCCTGGCGGTTGCCGGGACGACGGTGAGGTTCGGCCCGTATCTCTCCATCTCACCGCGCAGCAGGCTTTCGCCGGCCCTGGCCACGGTGAGCATGGCGATGACCGTCATGATGCCGATAGAGACGCCGAGAACGGAGTGTGCCACCCGCCGCTTGCGGCGGGCCATATCCTTCAGGACGATGGTCGAAAGGTTCATGCCACGCTCCCTTCCACGGGCCCACGCGTTCTGCCGGATACTTTCGCCGCTTCGGCCATCGGACGCACGGCGGCCACGGCGCACGAGCCCTCGGCGGTTGGGTCATCTCCGCCCATGAGATCGGCGAGTGTTCGGCTCGCCAGCACGCCGCGCATCGCCTCGGTGAGCTCGCTCCAGAGTCGCCGTGTCGCGCACGTCCCGGAGCGCCGGCAGATGTGCGGGTGGGGCACGCAGTCGACAGCCGCCATCGACCCTTCGAGGAGATTGACCACGTCCCAGAGAAGGACGTCGCAAGGTTCCCTCAGCAGTTGAACGCCGCCGAACATGCCGCGGGTGCTGCGCAGGATACCGCCGGCTATGAGAGGGCTGACGATGTGCTCGAGATAGGCGAGCGACACCTCCTGCCGCCGGGCAATCTCCTTCAGTTGCACCGGAGCCTCTCCGCTGTGGGCAGCTATATCGAGGAGCGCCCTGAGTCCGTAGCGGGTGCGCGTGCTGAGCTTCATTACGACGACCCCTTTCTGAGTATGTTGCTGAACATAGTCAACAATCTTCCAGCCGCTACCGCGTTCTGTGCTCCAGGAAACCGTTCACGGCCTCCTCACGTGGTCCGCCAATGTGGACCGGGATGAGGGGCGGGGCGCGGAATACGCTGGCAGGCGGCTGCTCCCACCGGCGCCGCGCCTCGCCTGTGAACCTCGGGTACTACGCTACCACTCCCCTGTGAAGAACCTGTGAACTCTCGTGCAGGAAAGCGTGATGAGGTTGTGCATCATCACCGGGGAGAGAGGAACTCCACGACACGAAGCCACGGGGGCCCGATCCGACCGGCCGCGGTCTGGCTCCCGCGGTGGAATCAGCCCGGGTCTGCCACAACTCAATCCGTAGCGTCGTCCAGCACCGTCAGACTTGCGGCGCTTGCAGCCCACCGGTTCCCGCCAGAGAGGCGACTCTGCGGTAGTGGTATCCCTGGATCGCAAACGTGATGTAGAGGTGGAAGCACCGGGGCTTGTGGCGCAACGTCCAGGCAAACAGCCGCCAGAACTCGGCGCGACCTCGCTGCCGGACACCCACGGTCCACATGCATCGGAGCAGCGCGCCGATGTATCGCGGGCTATAGCTCATCTTTCGTGTCCGGCGAGGCTCGTACTCCCTGAAGAACGTGCGTATCCGGTCGTAGTACTCCCCGGGAGAGTAGATGGTTGCC
The DNA here is from genome assembly GCA_964625765.1 of uncultured Dehalococcoidales bacterium. GTDB lineage: Bacteria > Chloroflexota > Dehalococcoidia > GIF9 > AB-539-J10 > SKVJ01. The sequence continues at coordinate 16,846 of CAZVCS010000010.1, forward strand.
ATCACCTGCCGGTATCCGTTGACGAGTCTCTCGAGTCCCATCTTCGGCACGATGTTGGTGGAGCCATCGGTGTTGTTGCCGGTGCCCCACGGCAGCAATCGCCCCTGCGCCCGCATCCGCTCGTACAGGCGCGTGCCGGGGGGCGCCATGAGCATGCCGACCATCGCGCTCACGATGCCGCTTCGCTGGATGAAGTTGATCTGGGTGCGAAAGATGGACGGAGGATCCTCGTCGAAGCCGACAATGAACCCGCCCTGCACCTGCATTCCATGGCGCTGGATGGTCTTCACATCGGCCAGCAGGTCGCGGTGCGCATTCGGTATCTTGTTGCATTCAACAAGACTGTCCTCGTTCGGGCTTTCGATGCCGACAAAGACGACGTCGAACCCGGCATCGCTCATGAGGTGCATCAGCTCCTCATCGTCGGCCAGGTTGATGGATGCCTCGGTGAAGAACGAGAAGCGGTACCCGTTCCGCCGGTTCCACGCAACGATGGCCGGCAGCACCTCCTCCTTGAGCTTCCTCTTGTTGCCGATGAAGTTGTCATCCGTAAAGAAGACACTTCCGCGCCAGCCGTACTCGTAGAGTGCATCAAGCTCCGCGAGCACCTGGCAGGAGTTCTTGGTTCGAGGCACATGCCCGTTCATCAGGACGATGTCGCAGAACTCACAGTTGAACGGACAGCCGCGGGAGTACTGCAGACTCATCATCTCGTAGTGCCTGGGGTTGACGAGCGCCCACATGGGAACCGGACTCCGCGTCACGTCCGGCCTGTCGAGAGCCTCGTAGAGTGCGGCCGCACAGCCGTCCTCGATGTCCCTCACGAGGTGCGGCATGAGCTCCTCCGCCTCCCCGATGACCAGGTGATCAACGCCCTCGAAGCCGAAGGACTCGTAGCCCCGCCTGAACAGCGGGCCGCCGGCGACCACCTTCTTTCCGAGCGCCTTGCTGCGGCGTATGACCTCTCGCGCCGAGTCCTGCTGCGCCACCATCGCGCTGATGAAGACGTAGTCAGCCCACTTCAGGTCTCGTTCGGACAGCCTCGTCGCGTTCATGTCCACGAGCTTCTTCTCCCACGTGGCTGGCAACATGGCCGCCACCGTCAGCAGCCCGAGAGGCGGGAACGCAGCGCGTCGAGAGGCGAACCGCAGGGCATGCTTGAAGCTCCAGAAGGTCTCCGGGATCTGGGGGTACACCAGCAGGACGTTCATGACGACCTCCATTCAGATGAGGTCAGAGGAGATGCGGGGAGGGCGGTGACAGCGGGGAGTGCGCGGACTATACGGGCACACGCGGTACCTATACTGCATCATACTCGGCCGGGGCGCCCCTGTCACGCGCCGGTCGCGTTGGCAGGCGGGGAAATGCGCAGACCTGGACGTGCTCAGCTCAACGGCTCACCCATGGCCGAAAGAAAGCCGTTGCCGAGGGAGGCAACGACCTCCGACTGGTACTCCTCGATGCGCCCGCGGTCGCAGAGCGTCGCCAGCACCGGGTCTACCGGTATGCGCCCCAGCAACGGAGCCGCGGCGACCTGCGCCATCTGCTCGCCGCGACTGGGTCCGAACAGCTCCAGCCGTTTGTCGATTTCCGGCACGTAGAGGTAGCTCATGTTCTCGACGACGCCCAGCACGCGCTTCTGCATCATCCCGGCCATGTTGATGGCCTTGCGCACGATCATCTCCACCAGGTCCTGAGGCGTGAAGACCACCACGATGCCGTCGATGGGGAAAGCCTGCATGACGGTGAGCACGGCATCCGCTGTGCCGGGCGGCAGATCGATGAGCAGGTAGTCCAGCTTGCCCCAGAGCACATCCTTGCCGAACTGCCGCAGCGCCTTGTCGATGAGCGGACCGCGCCAGATGACCGGCTGGTCGTCACTCTCCAGCAGCAGGTTCATCGACATGACCGGCTTGCCCAGAGAGGACGCGACCGGCAGGATGCCGCTGGCGCTGCCGTATGCCCTGCCCTCGACGCCGAACATCCGAGGGATGCTTGGACCGGTGAGGTCGGCATCGAGTATGCCGACGCTGTGGCCGGCGCGGCCGAGCGCCACGGCCAGGAGTCCGGTGACAAGCGACTTGCCCACTCCTCCCTTGCCGCTCATGACGGCAACGGTGTGGCGGATGTCGTTGGCTTCCTCCGTCGTCATTTTCGTGAACTCAACCACGGCATCCTCACCGGTGACCGCGGCGACCGCCACGCGAACGCTGTCCGCCAGCACCCGCTTTGATTCATCCACGACGCCCGCATCACCAAGTACGATACGCACCTGTCCGTCCTCATGCTCGACGCTGCGGACCAGGCCGAGTTGCTGCAGGCTGCGCTCAGCGCCCGGCACGATGACTGAGTCGAGCACACGCGCTATCCGTTCATCCATGGTGGCAATGTTCCTTTCAGCAGGCGTGGTCGCCGTGCTCGTGGTCGCAGACGTTCGCGCCGGCCGCAAGCGCGCCCGACAGGTATGCCAGTACGGTATCTTCCGGCTCGCCTTCCGGTGCGCCGAGAATCACCTCCACGCGGTTCTCTTCGAACAGTCCGACTGCTCTCGGGCCCATTCCGCCCGCGATGACTGCCGACACTCCCTGCTCTGCGAGCCAGCCGGGCAGGAATCCGGGCTGGTGGCCGGGCGACGGCACCATCTCCCTGCCGGTGATCGCGCCGGTCTGCTCATCGACATCGAACATGGCGAACTCCTCGCAATGCCCGAAGTGGGCCGCGAGCCTGCCGCCGGTGACGGGGACTGCATAACGCATCTACTGTTCTCCTTGCGCCCACCCGGGGGCGACTCAATCCGCGAATTGTACGTGTCAGGAACATGCGACGTCGAGCCGTTCGCGCACAGCTTTCCATGCCTGCTCCACCGGAACCACCAGGCGAAGATCGTCCGTGTACTCAACCAGGGGAACTCCCTGCACCTGCGCCTCGGTGACCTTCGTGTTGAACGGTATCCTGGAGACAACGTCGACGCCGTGTTCGGCGCAGTACTGCTCTATCTCGCGGGCGCCTTCTTCGTTGATATCGAACTTGTTCACGCAGACCACCGCCGGGACGCTGAAATGCCGGCAAACCGAGAGCACCCGCTCCATGTCGTGGATGCCGGAAACCGATGGCTCGGTCACGATGCAGGCGAGGCCGGCGCCGGAAAGCGCGGAGATGACCGCACACCCGATGCCGGGAGGGCCGTCATTGACGGTCAACTCGATGCCCGCCTGCTCGGCCGTCTCTTTCGCCTTTTGCCGCACCAGGTGCACCAGCTTGCCGGAGTTCTCCTGGGCGATGCCCAGTCTGGCGTGGACGAGCGGTCCGAAGCGCGTCTCGGAGACGAACCAGCGGCCAGCCATGTTCTCCTTCATCCGGATGGCGCCGGCGGGGCAGATACGGGCGCAGAGACCACAGCCTTCGCAGCCGACTCGGGCCACGGTGAAGTCATGTATGGCGTCGAAACGGCACGCCTCCTCGCACAGGCCGCATCGCGTGCACTTCCCCGGGTCGATCTCGGCCACCTGGCCGCTCCAGAACTCGTGCTCCTCCCGGGGTGTGGGCGAGAGCAACAGGTGCAGGTCGGCGGCGTCGACATCACAGTCGGAGAGCACCTTGCGGCCGGGAAGCGCGGCGAACGCTCCGACCACGCTCGTCTTTCCGGTGCCGCCCTTGCCGCTGAGAACGACGACTTCCTTCATGACAGCAGCACTCCTATCCGCTTGTGGAGATCGAGGAAACGCTGCCGGTACTCCGGAAGCGCCTCCAGCAACGGCACACCGCGTGAGTAGGAGCGGGCGATGCGCTCGTCGAGCGGTATGGTCATCAGCACGGGTATTCCCTCAGCTCTGCAGTAGTCCTCGGTCCGCGCGTCTCCGACGCCGACCCGATTGATGATGACGCCGTGTCTGAGGCCAAGCTCCCGAACCGTCTCGACAGCAAGGCGAAGATCGCTCAAGCCAAACGGGGTCGGTTCCGTCACCAGGATGCAGAAATCGCTTCCCTTGACGGCCTCGACCACGGGGCACGACGTGCCGGGCGAGGCATCGATGATGGTCACTCCTTCGGCGCCTGTGTGCTTCTTCACCTGGCGAACAATCGGCGGCGCCATCGGCTGGCCGATGGTGAGGACGCCATCCACAAAGCGAATGCCGTCGGCATCGCCTACTTCGACCACTCCTATCTCGTGCGGAGTCTCCGTGATCGCTCCCACAGGACAGAATCGGGCACAGGCGCCGCAGCCATGGCACAGCTCCTTGAAGACCAGCACCGCCGAACCAAGCACGGCGATGGCATTGAAGGCGCAGACATCGTGGCACATGCCGCAGGTGATGCACCTTGACTCGTCGACAAACGGCACGGGTATGTTCACCGGCTCTGAGCTCACCAGCCGCGCACGCATGTAGATGTGGTCGTTCGGCTCCTCCACATCGCAGTCAAGAAGCGTGACGGGCGTGATGTCCTTGAGTGCGTGCGCCAGGCTCGTGGCAACCAGCGTCTTGCCGGTGCCGCCTTTTCCGCTCGCGACTGAGATTATCATCGGTTAGGCTCGCGTCATCGTCGCGCCGCAGTTCGGACAGCTCATCCCATTGCAGGGAACCCCCAACCGGTGCGCAACCTTCTTCCCACAGGAAGGGCAGACACACATGCCACCCGGCCCCGCGCCCGCCTGATCCCCTCGCATGCGGCCACGCCCCATGCCGCGTCCAAGACCTCGCCCGGTACCAGGTCCCTGACCCGCCGGTCCCGTTCCATCTCCCCAGGGCATCGCGTCACCTCCATAGAATGCAGGCGGCGCCAGCAACAGACCGCCCGCTCTGACTGCAAATCAGGAGAGGTCGCCGCCGCGCGACTCTCTCCCCGGTCCAACGCGTTCACTGCTTCTTGTGCAGCTCGTCGATACGACGATTGAGGTCGCTCACCTGCGCTCGCAGGGCGTCCATTTCTCCTTTCAGCTCATGCATCAGTCCCACGATGGCATCAGATCCTCCCGCAGGCGCAGATGGCTGAGGACGCGCGGCCATTGCACCTCCCATGCCACCACCCATCCCGCGCCCCTGACCGGCTCCCATGCCATGATGAGAGGCGACGTTCGCCCGGGCAGCCGGCTGCAGTCTGCCTTCCTTGTACGCAAGCACAGCCTCCCGCACCGTTCCGGTCACGCCGGTGACCACCTTCACCTGCGCCGCCTCCAGGGCCTGGTAAGCATTGGGGCCGCAGTTCCCTGTGAGCACCGCCTCCACACCATTGGCGGCAATCATCTGGGCGGTAGCGATCCCTGCACCCTGGGCAGATGCCATGCCTGCATTTTCGACAACGTCGAAGGCCATGGTGGCCGGGTCGACGATGAGGAAGTACGCGCACCGGCCGAAGCGCGGATCCAACTGCGCGTCAAGTGTCCGGCCCGCGGCTGAGACTGCTACCTTCACTGACCTGCTCCTTCGCTCCGGCCTTCTTCGGTTTCGAGCTCCTTCACGCGGCTGCCGATGGCATCCAGCTCGTCCTTCAGCTCTCCCGCCTGGTGCTTCAGGTACTCGAGTTCCTCTTCGCGACTGATGCGCCGCGCATCCCACGGTCCGACGGGGCCGTAGGCCGCCTGAGGCCCATAGTACCTTGCGGGGGCTCCCCAGCACCTCCATCCGAAGCCGCGCCCGCGACCCCAGCCGATTCCCATACCCCGGCCTCGACCCACCCCAGGTTTCGCGAACTCCGGCGCGGCATAGCCGGCGCAGTAGCCTGCTCCACGACCGGTCATCGGCCCTTCGCCCATCGGTCCGGTCCTGTCTCCTCCTGGCATCGTCAAATCCTCCTTCCGGTGCGTACATGGCCGTCAACCACGGCCGGCCGCTACCATTCGCGCCGTGGCGCACGGCTGTACGGAATTCCGACGTATCGCGCCCCCCAACCGAAGCCGCGGCCGCGACCCAGCGCAACGAATCCCCGGCGGAACCCTCGGCCGAAGCCACGCCCAATGCCACCGCCCCAGCCGGAAGCCGCATTGACGCAGCCGGGCGCGCTGAACCCGGCGCAGTAGCCGGCAGCGCGTCCCGTCATCGGGCCCATACCCATCGGTCCTGTCCCATCACCTCTTGGCATCGCGCACCTCATCCCTCAATACGCACTTCAAACCTGTCCCGGGGTCGTGGACATCACCATGAACCATCGCCGGGTGCATACCGATCATCCGCACGTGCGGCCGCCCCGCATCATAACGGCCTGCTCGCTTCGTCGCGCTCTTCTCTGTCACGATCTACCTCGCCAGCCAGATCGCGCCCGGCTGGCCCGCGGCCATACAGCGGGGCTCCCCAACGCCCCTCCCAGCCACGCATGCACCGGCCATGCCCGTGACGGCCAAACCACGGCCCATGCGGGGGAAAGACAGGATGTACATCCCTGCTCTTGCACCTCGGACAGGAGACCGACGAAATGCCGGGGAGAGGACCGGGAGGCAGTTCCCACTCGCTCCCGTCCCTGCGACAGCGGAAGCGTCCCCCGGGAAAGGCGAAGGCCCCGCCCTCAACCTGTATGGCTTTGCCGTTCAAGATGGCGTCGGCCAGCTTGGCGCGAGCCGCCCCGAGGACATGATGAAACGTCGCGCGGGATACGCCCATGCGCTCGGCGCACTGTTCCTGGTGCAGGTTCTCGATGTCCTTCAACCTGATGGCCTCAACCTCCTCGAGCGCGAGGGTGACCACGTCGAGTGCCGACATCGGCACTCCCGCAGGCTTGAAGAATGTGACCGCGGGCGTCATCGCCACCTGTCTGAGCTTCATCGGTCTTGGCATCTTCGGTTGTCCCCACGTTGAGGTTTCTAACATATGTTAGAAACTCCAGGGCACGCATGTCAAATCGCTCACCTGGACGGCGTGTATCCAGATGCCCGATGGGCGAGGCGCCACAGTAGCGGCGAACGGCGAAGCGGCGGCAAGTCACACCTGAGAGGCAAAAGGAGAGGGGCCCTCGAGGGCCCCTCCGAAAGGTGTCCGATGGTGAAGCGTGGCCTATTGCTTGAAGATGAACACGAGGCCGGCGATGAGGGCGACAGCCACGGCGATGATGGCCGCGATGCCCCACGTGCCGAGGCCGGTGTCCTGGCTCGAGGGAACGGACGCTTGAACCGTGCGCGGAGCGAGCACGGTGAACTGGCCCGTCATGCCGTTGACGGCGACCTGGTACGCGCCGGGCACGGCCTTGGCCAGCGCGAAGATGACCTGCTTGCATGAACCCCCGGAGACCGCGACGGACTGTGACTGCTCGGCGACGCCGTTGACGGCGAGGCTGGCGGTCAACGAGCCTCTCTCCTCGCCGGAGTTGCAGATGTTTGCGGAGACGCGGACCTCCTGGCCCGGCAGCACCTGCTGCGGATCAACGATGAGGCCGTTCGCCACCATGTGGGCCGGTTCAGGTGGTCTGTCTCGTTCCGGTTCTTCCGCCACCTTCTCCTTTTCGCCGGGTTCGAGATAGCCGGGCGCAACGGCGTAGAGATAGAAGACCACGCTCACGCTCTTGCCGGAGGCGAGCCGTATCGGTGAGTTGCCGTCATCCCAGCCCCAGTAGTACAGAACGGCACTGTCGCCGGACGGATCCTGTCCTTCCGGATAGTCCCACACGTAGTCGTGGTTGCTGTATGCTCCGAAGATGAACCGGTCAGGCGGAGTCGGGTCAGGTGCGAAGACGCCAGCCGGCCCACGCATTGAGCCGAAGAAGGTGAGTTCAGGTCTGTCCGGGTCGTCCGTCGCCACGAATCGGTCGAACGCCGGCGGCGTGTAGATTCGCTCGTTCTGACTGTAGCTGGTCTTCGGGTCTCTCGTGGCGTACCAGACGCCGTCCTCGTCGGCGACCATCATGTCGAGGAAGTGCCGGATGCCCACCTCCCGCGGCCCGCCGGAGGTGTTGGTCACCTTCGTCGTGACTCTCACCGCAGAGTCGGACAACTCAGAGCCAACTACCTGAACCGTCTGCTCCACCCGGATGTCCCCGCTGGGTGTCCAGATGGTGGTTGCACGCTTGCTCCCGGACTCGAACGAGAACCCATTCCAGCCGATGTAGGAAATGGCGTACCCGCTGGAGGGCTCGGCCTCTGAGAATCCGTAGTCCGACGTGTAGACCACGGCGCCGGTGTAGTCGTAGACCGAAAGGTACGAGGACCAAGGGTTCTCGCCCGCTCCACCATACAGCATGTCCTGGTCCGGAGCGGGATGACGGCTATCCGTGCCGACGGTGAAAATGCCGGGAGAGGAGGACAGCTCGTTGAGGATGCTCGCCTTGTAGATCCCATTCGAGATAACCGTGACCTGGGCGCTGGCCGCGGGTTCGCCGCCCGGAGGCGCCTTTTCCGGGGAATCAGCCGCGACAGCGCCGAGGGGCAACTGCACCAGTAGGGCACAGGAAATCAGGAGCAGACTGAAGACCTTTCGGACACTCATGACAGCCTCCAAATGACAGCACGCTGCAGCATGTCATCGTACGCCGGTGAGATCGACACCTGCAATAGTAGACGAATAGAGGGGAGAGAATCCTCCGGATTTCAGACACCGGGACGGGCATTCTCGAAGCAGTGCAGCCAGAGCGCGATGTCGAACTCCGGCACCGTCCAGGACTGAGGCAGGCGGCGGACGTACTTCTCAGTGAACAACTCGAACCATCTCAGCGCCGTGGCCGCATCTCCGCTCACATCCAGCAGCAGCGCAAGGGCGAGTTGACGCGAGCCGTCGCGCGCGTCTCCCCAGCAGAAGGCCCGGGCGCAATCGAGGACCGCGCGCGAGGCATCGGGCAAGAGGCAGCGCGGGTTGTCCGGCCCTTGAGCCAGCGCCGAGTCCAGCACCGTCACGCCGAAAACGTCGTGCTCACACCGGCCACGGTACACCCGCGAGGGACACCTTGCCTGCCGGAAGTCCGGGACCCCGCCGGGCTGACTCTCTTCTGCCATGGCCACGGATTGTGCCACACAAACGCGCGTCGCGCCACCGGAACTCGAACAGTTGACAATAGTCACCACGAGGCCGACCTTCTCGGACGTTCGCTGCACCCAGCAGGGACGGCGCGTCCCGGTGCCGGGCGAGAGGCCCGCCCGACAAGTGCGCTCAAACCCCACGGAGGGGCCAGAGGCATCCGGTTCTCGTTGTCGGACATGTCTTCCGCGCCCCGGGTGGAGGGCCAACAGCCTACCGGCTCCCTTGCCACGGCGATTCTCTTCGGCGGTCAGCCGGATTGCCTCCGAAAAGCCTTGAAACCCCATCGCACGTTCTGCAGCACTGTGGTATGCTTTACACTCGTGAACCTCAGTGATACGTTTGCACGGCTGCGGGTTGGCCGCTCCGGCAAGTCCCGGGGCGATGCGGATGCTGCGCGCGGATACTACAGCGTCGAAGAGACCGGCAAGCACGTCGACCCCCCGGTGACGCGGCAAGCAGTCCACCAGTGGATCAAACGTGGAGTCAACGGCACGAAGCTCGAGGCGTTCCGCGTCGGACGCGCCTACCTGGTTCAGCACTCAGCGCTCGAGACGTTCTGCAAGGCCACCGGCAAGAAGCTGAAAGCCTGAGCCGAGCCATCTCCTCTCACGCATTCCGCACCATTTGACAGCGCCTCGTCGCACCGCTAGCCTCTGGCCATGCCACAGCAGCCATCCGGACCAGAGGACGACTCCGATTCACTCGTCCCTGACGTCGTGCGCCGGTTGCTCTCCTCCGGAGAGACCATCCAGGTTCGCTACGTCGCACGCGGCGCCCAGGCCTTTGCCACGGAATCGCGCCTCATCATCTCCAGGTACGGAGAACCCGCCAGCATCCGCTACGCGGACATCGCCGGGGTGGCAGAGTCCCGGCGCACCGCTCCCTGGCTTGTGCTCGCAGGTGCAGCGCTCATAGCTCTGGGCACGAGCAACATGCTCTTTCCGGTCGCCGGCGCGGCGCTGGTCCTTGTCGGCATGCTCCGCGGCTCGCGCAGGCTCGAGATACTCGTTTCCGGTCGGAGCGAGCCGGAGATTCTCGAAGGCGCGCGCGAGGTCATCGAGCCGCTGCTGCAGCGGTTGACCGAGCGAGGCGCCAGACGTTTCGACGCCAGACATTAGCAGGCCACGCCAACCGCGTACGCTTTGAGTCCCCAACCAGTCCAACCCCGCTCTTGACAGTGACCGGCTATTGTTATATAACATATATAACACCCGCTGGAGCAGGACATGCTGATAGCCATCGACGAGAGAGACCAGCGCCCGCTGTACCTGCAGATAGCGGCCCAGGTGAAAGAGCAGGTACAGCAAGGCGAGTTGCGCCCCGGCGACGAGTTGCCGCCGGTGCGTGAGCTGGCGGGCAGCCTGGGCATCAACCTGCATACCGTCCGCAGCGCCTATCTGAGGTTGCGCGACCAGGGAGTCATTGACCTCAGGCTGGGTCGGCGGGCGCGCATCGCACAACGGCAACAGGCCGTGGTGACGCCCTCCGAGGCGGAGCGCACGCTCGGGGCGCAGGTTCGCGAGCTCGTGGCGGACGCCTTCCTTCTCGGATTGTCGACCGACGACCTCCACGCCCTGCTCGACCGTCACGCGGCCCGCGAGGATTCCCTCTCCGCGAAGCAGAATCGTCATCCGGAGGAAAGGTCATGAAGCTGTTTCAGTCTCATCCAGCGTGGCTGCATCTGCCGGCGGCAGTCGTGCTGGCCGTGCTTGCAGGCATGCTCATCGAGGCCGGCCCGCTGCCGGCGTATGGGCCGGTGCATTTCGGAGCCGATGGACGGCCGGACGGGTACGGTTCGCCCGCGGGGTCGTTCGCGCTCGTCATCGGGCTGTCGGTCGGCTTCATCATCCTCTCCGCCTGGATGGACGAATCGTGGGCGCGCCAGGAACGTCAGAAGAGCTTCAACTACCTCACTCTGCTGGACGAAGTGATAGTCAGCATCATGGCAGGCATCTCGGTGCATCATCTCGCGCTGCTGCAACAGAGCGACCCCGTGTTCAGACTGCCTCTGACCGAGATGCTCACTTTCGCGGTGCCGGCCGTCGGCGCGGCGGCGCTGCTGGAGAGGATGCGGCCTTTCGCCCCTTCTGAGACCGCCCTCGTGACTGAGGACACATCGGTCCTGCGTCGAGAACTCGACCGCCGGCTCAGGAGCGGCGCGACAGTCTCGTACACGGACATCCAGAACCCGCTGTACATGAACCTCATCGCCTTCGGGGTTCCGGCGATACTGTTCGTGTCCGCCGCGTTGACCGCGTCCTCCCAGCCGGCGTGGTCGGTTGCGCTCAACATCGTCCTCGGCCTGCTGCTGGCCTCGTTCTACGGCGGAATCAGGACGACGGTGACGCGGGAGCTCATTACCGTCCGAATCGGCACTCCGGGGTTCAGGGTGCTGAGGCTTGCGCCGTCGGACGTCGCTGAGGCCGGACTCCGCCCCTTCCGGCCGCTGGCCGAGTTCGGAGGCTACGGCATACGCCGCAACAGGCGCATGAGCGGCTACTTCCTGAAGGGAGGCGTCGGAGTCGAGCTCCTGACGAAACAGGGGCAGAGGCACCTCATCGGCTCAGACCGGCCCGAGCGCCTGGCGGAGGCGATCCGCGCGGTGGCGGGGCTGGCGGCTAGACCCTGACAACGCGGCTGCTGACCGGCGCCGCGCGCAGGTCGTGCCTGAAGCGCCACGCCAGCAGTCCGGTGGCAACCGGGAACGTCGCACCCCAGATACCCAGCGAAACCATCGCAGCGGCAGGCACGCCGAGCGCGCCGAGCACCACCCCGAGCAAGGAAGCGACGCCGTTGATGATAAGCAGCCAGCGCGTAGCTCTCCTCAGTCTCCCCGGTACCCGCCACGCAAGTCCGGCGAAGAGCGTCGAGAGGCCCATGAAGAAGTAGCCCACGCCCTCGAGCGCATTCGTGAGGGAGTGCGGACTCCCGATGACGAGCATCTCCAGACCCTCCGTCTGGCCAGCCTGCAGCGCATCTCTCACCAGCGTGCCCAGCACGAAGTAGTCGGCGCTGAGAATGGCGCCGTAGAGGATGGCGAATACAAGCGCCTGAAGACCCGGTACCCTCCGGTCGACCGGCAGGTAGAGGTAGATGGCAGCGATGAGTATGGGGAAGGTGATGGAAAGCAGGAAGCACGGGATGACCCAGGCCATATAGGTGACCGGGTCGAACGCCGCGGCGTACGCCTCGATGCCCTGCCACGCGGGCAGAGACACCATCCACGCGGGGAACGCGGCAAGGAACCACACTGTCCAGACCGTCGCCAGGACCGCCGACCACAACCCGGCGTTCAGCCCGGTCCACGACCACTGCGAGCGTTCAGGCGACATGCCACCCCTCCGAGCGCCGATGCGCGGTGATCCAGTCCACAGATTCTACACCAGCTGGCGCCTGGAACCGAATCAGTCATGCCCTGGTCGAAGCGGACTGGACGCACCTCGTCCATACGCATACAATATGTCAACGGCACCTGTTGCCGGCCGGTGTCCGCGCGGTCGCGGGGCGCCGGGAGAGTTCGTACATGCATCCGCTCTTGAGCGCTTCGTTTTGCTTTGACACTCGAGCGTCCTGTGAGCGTCGGACCAGGTTCCGGCTCTCGAAGGCCCGTCGCAAGCCGGCTGCCTGAGGCCGGCGACGCGCGTCATCTTGCTGTGCCCATGACCATCGATCTCGTGCATCGCTGTGCCCGGCGCCGTTGCCGGCGCTGGAGAGGTGTCGTTCACCCGGAGGAGCCCTCCTCCGTCGTGCCGGCCCCGATATGGAGTGCGAATGAACTACCGCAATGACATCCGGAACGTGGCTATCATCGCCCACGTCGACCACGGCAAGACAACCCTCGTGGATGCCCTGCTGAAACAGAGCCACGTTTTCCGGGACAACCAGAAGGTGGGCGAGTTGGTCATGGACATGAACGCGCTCGAACGTGAGCGCGGCATCACCATCATGGCCAAGAACACCGCCGTCACGTACCGCGGCGTGAAGATAAACATCATCGACACGCCCGGGCACGCCGACTTCAGCGGCGAGGTGGAACGCGTGCTGAACATGGCTGACGGCTGCCTGCTGCTGGTTGACTCGGCTGAGGGCCCGATGCCGCAGACGCGCTACGTGCTCGCCCAGGCGCTGAAACGGAACCTGGCGCCCATCGTGGTCATCAACAAGGTCGACCGCAAGGATGCGCGCATCGCCGAGGTGCTGAGGCTGACGCAGGACCTGTTCCTGGAGCTTGCCACGAGCATGGAGCAGCTCGACTTCCCGGTGCTCTACGCGAGCGGCAGGGAGGGCGTCGTGAGCACGGAGCCCGGCGTCCCGGGCCGCAACGTAGCTCCGCTGTTCGACTGCATACTTGAGCGGGTGCCGCCGCCGGTCGTCCAGGAAGGCGCCTTCCAGATGATTGTCTCCAATCTGGACTACGACAGCCACAAGGGACGCATCGCCATAGGGCGTGTCTGGAGAGGCACGGTAGCCCCGAAACAGATGCTCGTGTGCCTCGCTGCCGACGGCTCGGCGACTCCGTTCGAGGTTGCCGAAGTGATGACGCATCTCGGGCTGACGCGGTACGAGGTGCCGGTAGCGGAAGCCGGCGACATCGTCGCGGTGACGGGCATGAAGGAGATAGCCATCGGCGACACGCTGGCGAGCCCGGAGCAGCCGGAGGCGCTGCCACGCATCGAGGTCGGCGAGCCGACGGTAGAGATGACCTTCGGCGTAAACACGTCGCCCTTCGCCGGGCGCGAGGGCGAGTTCTGCACAACGAGGCAGTTGCGCAAGCGTCTCTACAAGGAGCTGGAAACGAACCTCAGCCTGAGAGTGCAGGACACGGACAGCCCGGATACGTTCCTGGTAAAGGGACGCGGCGAGTTGCACCTGGCCGTCCTCATCGAGACGATGCGGCGGGAGGGCTACGAGTTCGAGGTCTCGAAGCCTGAGGCCATCACCAAGGTGGTGGACGGCACGCTCATGGAACCGGTAGAGGACCTGCTCATCGACACGCGTGAGGAGTTCTACGGCATCATCAGCGAGATGCTGAGCAAGCGACAGGCGGAGCTCGTCGACATGCGCAGCGATGGCAACGGCAACGTGCGGCTGCAGTACCACATCCCGACCAAGGGTCTCATCGGCTTCCGCAGCTCTTTCATGACTGCCACCAGGGGCCAGGGCGTAATCAACTCGGTCTTCCTCGGCTATCAACCGTGGCGGCGCGAGCTGGCGTCGACACGCAGCGGCGTACTGGTCGCCTCGGATGAAGGCAAGGTCGTCGCCTATGGGCTGGAGAACACCCAGGAGCGCGGCCAGACGTTCGTCGAGCCTGGGACCGCCGTCTACGAGGGCATGATCGTCGGCATGACGCAGCGGTCGC
>CAZVCS010000011.1:0-11078 GCA_964625765.1 uncultured Dehalococcoidales bacterium
CGTCGACGATGGGGCTGGAGCTCTCGGCATCGATAGCGAACTCCAGGCTCAGCGGAAAGTCGGCTGCCGCCTGGACATCCAGGATGCGGAGTCCGGAAGGCGCTGAGGCGACCGGAGTCGCACCTGCGAAGAGGCAGAGCACGAGGAGCGACAGGGCGGCGAGCCGGCGTTTCACGCCTCTCCCACCTTCGACCGAAGGTATGACGTGATGAAATCGTCGAGTGCACCTTCCAGCACTGCCTCGGCGGCCGGCGACTCGAAGCCGGTGCGGTGGTCCTTCACAAGCTTGTACGGCTGCAGCACGTAGCTTCGAATCTGGTTGCTCCAGCCCGCGTCTATCCTCGCGCCTTTCAACTTCGACCGCGCAGCTTCCTTCTTCTTGCGTTCATCTTCCAGCAAGCGGGCATAGAGTATCTTGAGAGCCACATCCTTGTTCTGGTGCTGAGACCTCTGGCTCTGGCACATGGCGACTATGCCGGTCGGCACGTGCGTGATGCGAACGGCGCTGCTGGTCTTCTGCATGTGCTGGCCGCCGGGGCCGCTCGACCGGTACGTCTCGATCTTGAGGTCTTCCGGAGAGATGTCGATGTCGAGTTGTTCGTCAGCCTCGGGCAGCACCTCCATCAGGGCGAACGAGGTGTGCCGCGCGTGGTCGGCATCGAACGGCGAGAGACGGACGAGGCGATGGACTCCGTGCTCGCCCCGCAGGTAGCCGTAGGCATGGTCTCCTCGGATGCTGAGGTACGCGCTCTTGATGCCGGCCTCATCCCCTTCCGAGGTGTCCAGCACTTCGGCCTCATAGCCACGCCGTTCGGCCCATTTCAGATACATCCGCAGCAGCATGGCCGCCCAATCCTGAGACTCGGTGCCGCCGGCGCCCGCATGGAGGGCACAGAGAGCGTTGTGGTCATCGTAATCGCCGGAAAGCAGAAGCTGCGTCTCCTGCTGCTCGAACCGGCTCCAGAGCTTCTGCGCGTCAGTGGTGACATCCGCCTGAGCGGAATCGTCACTCTCCGCGATGGAGAGCTCAACGACCTCGAGAAGGTCCCGAGCCTCGCGTTCAATGTCGCGCCACGACTTGACCAGAGCTTTGCGGCCGTTCAGGGTGCGCATGAGCGACTTCGCGGCGCGCGAGTCTTTCCACAAGTCCGGATCCGCGGCCTTCTGTTCGAGCTCCCCTATCTCACGCTCAACTCCGGCGATGTCAAAGACGCACCATGACGTCTGACAGTCGCCGCAGAAGGGTCTCGAGGCTATCGCGCAGTTCGTACATGTGAATCCTCCGGAAGGGAGACGGCTTCACACGTCGCGCGCACGGGGGAGAGGACTCCCACCGGCTGCGAGGTGCGCCAGCCTGGTTGGCTCAGGCAACCGATGCCTGTCCGTGCAATGTAGCACCCATTCGACAGCGCCTGCAAGGTCAGTCTTATGTCCTATCGAGACGAAGACCGGCCTGGAGCCGGACCGGGTACGCAGCGCGACGGCAACGACATCGCCGCCGTCGCGGACCTCGGCAGTCGAGCCGGGCTCGGCGCCGGGCTGCTCACACACGCCACAGAGGAGCGACTTCGCACAACCCACAGCCGGCAGGTCGAGGCAGAGACCGAGATGCGAAGCGAGGCCGAAGCGCCGGGGATGGGCAATGCCCTGACCATCCACGAGAACCACATCGGGAACGACCGCCAGCAGGCTGAAAGCCTCGAGCACGAGCGGGCACTCACGGAAGGAGAGGTAGCCGGGCACGTAGGGCCAGGTGAGCGGTCCCTCCGCCAGCCGCACTTCAACCTGCTCCATGGACGGGACGGACAGAACCACGACTGCCGCCCGGCCCCGTCCCCGGAGGCGGTCCACCGCGAGGTCGCACCCGGCGACCAGTCGCGGCTCGGAGAAGAGACAGCGCGACCTCACCACCTTCCGGGCGAGGTCGCGCTGCAGAACCGCTGCCTGCGCCGTACTGACATCCCACTCATGGAGCTTCAGCACGCGCATTCTGGAACCACGGCTACAGTAGGTTGATCTGCTGCAGCGCCGTCTTGACCTTCTGGACTACCTCCAGAGACACCGGGACAAACGGCAGCCTGGGGACTCCGGCATCCACGCCGCGGAGCTCAAGTATGGCGTGGCAGGTCGGCACGGTGAGTCCGAACTTGGTTATCTGCCGGACCCGCAGCACCTTCATCTGCGTCTCCATCACCTTCCGGCGGTCGCCGCTGAGGTAGTCCTGGTAGAGCTCGCCGACGAGGTCCGGATACACGTTGCCGAGTCCGGTGACCGCCGCTTGGGCGCCCGCATCGAACGTCGCCACCAGCATCGCCTCGGTGCCGATGATGAGATTCAGGTTCGGAAACTCCGGCTTCAGCGCCATGGCCGTGTGGTAGTAGTTGACGATGTCGAACGTGCTGTCCTTGATGCCGGCGATGCCGTCTTTGGCAAGGCGTCTGATGGTGTCCATCGAGGGCGTGTTGCCCGAGAGCTTCGGGTTGTTATAGAGGAATACCGGGATACCAACGGCATCGAGCAAAGCTTTGAAGTGGCGGTAGAAGCACTCCTGGTCGTACTCGTTGTAGTAGGGAGTCACCGCGCCGACCGCCGCCGCGCCGATGGACTCGGCGTGCTTCGCCAGGTCGACCGTGTTCTTGGTGTCGGAGCAGCCGACATGCACGATGACGGGAACGCGCCCCTTGACCTGGTCGATGATAATCTCGGCCGTCCGCTTCCGCTCCGCGATGGACATCATCGGGCCGCTGCCGTAGCTGCCCACCGGATAGAGTCCCTGGACGTGAGGGACGATGAAGTCAACCATCTCCCGGGTGCCCTTTTCGTAGATGTCCCCATTCTTCTGGAAGGCGGTCATCATGGGGGGGATGATTCCGCGGAAATCCATGGGTTTCATTGCCGGCACTGTATCCTCCTTGCAGTACGCACGAACGCGCTGTCAGCGCGATACTTCCTCTTTGCCCGCGAGGTACTTCATCAACTCATCCATGCTGGGGCAGCCGTGGAACGGCCCGTACGCCATGGTGCTGAAGGCGCCGACGCCGTGGCCCCAGCGGACACACGCCTCCAGCGGCTGGCCCTTCAACAGGCCCGCGGTGAAACCACCCACGAAGCAATCCCCCGCACCCATCGCGCTCACCGGCCGCTTCAGCGTGAAGCTCGGTATCCGCTTCAGTTCCTGGCCCTTCACCGCCAGTATGGCGCCGGCGGCGCCGGACTTCACCACCAGCTTGTCGATGCCGATTGAATGCGCCTTCTCGATGGCCGACTCGACGTCGGGTCGATCCATCAACATCTGCAGCTCGTCAGCGCCGGGAATGACGTAGGTGGCCTTCTGCATGAGCGGGACATGGATGGCCCGGGATTCCTCGACCGAGCACATGGTCAGCCTCAGATTCGGGTCGAAGATGATGGTCTGCCGATGTCTGAGTGCGATGTCGAAGAGCTTCTCGACGGCCTTTCGAGCCGACTCGCTGATATAGGTGAGCATGGCCTCCGGATAGACGACCCTGGCCGGGGAAACGTAGGCTTCGTCGACATCGTCCGGGCAGAGGTTCGTCGCCGCCGAGTTGCTGCGGTAGAAGTAGCACTTGAAGTTCGACTCGGGCGTCCGGCGCTCAACGATGAAGATGCCGGTCTGCTTTGAGCCATCGATGCGGGTGCGGGAGACATCGACGCCTTCCCCGCGTATCCAGCGCGTGATGAACCTGCCCAACTCGTCGTCACCTACACGGGAGAAGAAGCCGCAGTTGAAGCCAAGCCGCGCCAGTGCGATGAGGTAGTTGTCCGCGGCGCCTCCGACCCATTTCTTGAAGTCCTCGGCCTCCCGTAGTGGGCCGAAGCTCTGGGCCTCGAATGCCACCATGGACTCGCCCATGCCAATGACGTCAAACATCGCGCCTCCAATTATGCAGGGAAGCCGTCCACGTGGTCAACAAACGTGACTCACGAGTGCGGCCGCAGGGCATTGCCGAAAAAAAAATGACGGTGTTATACTGGGTCGGCTGCTCAGGGTCGGCTTTGGCCCTTCGAAACAATGAAGAGAGAACTGCTTCAGTCAATCCGCCTGTCGGTACTCCGACTTCCCGTCAGCCGGCAGGTGCATCGTCATTCCACCCTGCACCACTACTCGACGAACCGCGAAGGAGAGTGCTATGGCCAGTGACATTTCCGGTGGCGTGCAAGCGATGGAGGCCGAAGCGGCGCGGGTGCTTGAGGAGGCGAGAGCCAAGGCAAGCGAGATTGCGCAGAAGGCGCGCGAGGACAGCAGAGTGATTGCCGCGGCAGAGTTGCCACTTGGTGACGTGAAGACGGAGTGCGCGAAGCTGATCAAGGAGGCCGAGAAGCAGGCGGAACTCGATCTCAAACAGGCGGACAAGAAGGCTGCCGAGATCAAGTCGAATGCCGGCAAGAAGGTCGACCAGTACGCCAAGATGCTGGCCGATATCGTCCTCGGCGAGAAAGCAGCCTGATGGGCGCCATAGTCAACTCCCCCGAGCCCATGAGCCGCATGCGGGTGATCACGTCCCGCGACCGCACTGCGCACACTCTGAAGGTGCTGCAGGAGTCCGGAGTTCTGCATGCAGAGGAGAGCTCTGAACTGAAGCCCGCGGACCTGGACGCCATCGAGAAAGAACGGCGCCAGGTCAACGAGCTTCTCACCAGTATCGAGGACGTCCTCAAATGGGCTCCTGCGGAGCAGGTCGTCAAGCTGAAGAAGGACGTCGACGTCTACTACACACGCCCGCTGAACGAGGTCGGAGCGGAGACGCGCACTCTGTGCACGAAGCTCGCTGCCATGGACCGGCGTGCACGCAAGCTACAGGATGAGAAGACGTCGCTGGAGGAGCTCAAGTCCGTGGTGGCACTGCTGGCCGAGCGGACCGACATGACGGTCGCCGACCTCAGTTTCACCGGCGAACATCTCTTCTCCAGACTTGCGGCAGTGCCGCAACATGTCTTCCAGGCCATCGGAACGCAACTCGAACCTCTCACGCTGAGCCGCGAGAGCGTGGCCCTTGGCGACAACGCCTACGTGCTCGTCATCGGCAAGACGGCCATGCTCGACGGTTTTCAGAGCTGGATCAACGACACCGGCGGTCGCGTTCTCGCCACCCCCGACGAGCGAACGCCTCTCAAGGATTTCGCCTCGGCCGCGGACAAGATGATCGTCAAGATCGATGGCGAAGCTTCTGTCATCTTCAAGGATATCCAAAAGCAGACAAAGGACAATCTGGAGACGCTCGTGCTCCTGCGCGAGGCGCTATTCTCGGAGAACGACCGGCTCGGCGTTCTCGAGAAGGCGACCGGCGCAAAGTACGTCACGCTGATCGAGGGCTGGGTTCCCGTTAGCGCGGTGGAGAAGGCGGTCGGCGATCTCAGAGAGAAGATCGAATACGTCTACGTCGATACCCGCCCGCCTACCGAGGACGAACAACCACCGACGAAGCAGCGCAACGCGAAACCGCTGAGGCCTTTCGAGATTATCGTCAACCTCTTTGGCATCCCGAAATACCGCGAGTGGGATCCCACTCCGATAGTGGCCGTGTCCTTCGTTCTCTTCTACGGAATCATGCTGGGCGACGTCGTCTACTCGATCTTCGTTCTCTTGATCGCCAAGTATGCCCTCCCGAAGCTTGTCGACGACCCGTACACGGAGGGATTCGCGAAATTCCAGGTATTGCTGATGATGTGCGGAGTGTCCGGCATCGTTATTGGCGCGCTGACGGGTACGTACGCCGGCGACTTCCTCTACAAGTTCCTCAAGCTTCCGAGCCTTGCGCTTTCTCCCACGGTGGCGGCGGTGTACGGCAACACCCTCATCTTCATCCTGGTGTCGCTGGTTATCGGCCTGATACACGTCAACATCGGGCACACCCTGATGTTCATCCGTGGCATCAGGGAGGGAAAGAAGTACATAGTTGTCGAGCGCCTCGGACTCTGGCTTCTCCAGATCGTCGGCATTCCATGGGTCTTCCACTTCATCGGCCATGATCTGCTCCCC
Organism: uncultured Dehalococcoidales bacterium; assembly: GCA_964625765.1. GTDB lineage: Bacteria > Chloroflexota > Dehalococcoidia > GIF9 > AB-539-J10 > SKVJ01. The sequence goes on from CAZVCS010000011.1 coordinate 6,002, forward strand.
CTGTCCGAGGGCGGATACGCGATCCTGCAGTACGCCCTGTACGTGGCAATCGTGCTCCTCATCGTCGGGTCGATCATGGAACGAGGCAAGTTCCTGGGCAGTATCTTCTGGGTGTTCGATATCACCGGAATCCTCGGGGACGTGATGTCTTATGCCAGGCTTGCGGGGGTCGGACTCGCGACCTACTACCTCGCCTACTGCTTCAATCTCATGTCGGTGCTGATTGCCGGCCTGATTCCCGAGGGCGTGCTGCGGCTGGTGCTGGGCACGCTGGTCACAATAGTGATACTTCTGTTCGGCCATACCCTGAATGTGGCGCTGGGCGCGATAACCTGTTTCGCCCACTCGATCAGGCTCTGCTTCGTTGAGTTTCTGTTCAAGTTCTACGAGGGCGGCGGCAAGTCATACAGTCCCTTGAGAATCAAGAAGCGTGACCTGATTCCGGTGCAGGCCAGATCGTAGCGTGGAGAGTGAAATGATAATCGACGCTGCATCGCTCGCTACTCTGGGAGGGGGGATTGCGCTCGCAGGCGGCCTCGCCGGATCATCCTTCGGGATCGGCCTGTCCGCGTGCGCCGGCGCGGCCACCCTCGGACAAGACCGCAGGCAGCTTCGGAACGTGGTGATTCTCGCCGCGCTGCCGCTGTCGCGTGCCTTCTATGCTTTCATCTTCATGATTCTCATACAGACATCGGTGGTCCCTGCGGTGGTGGCGGAAGGGGCGGCGCCCGGCAGCGGTCTGGCAGTGGCAGCGATCGGCCTTATTGCCGGTTCGGCTTTCGGGTTCTCTGGGACCTTTCAGGGTGGCGTGTGCGCGTCCGGCATCTGCTTCCTGGCAAAGACCAGGGGGCGCCTGCTGACCAACGCAATCATGCTCGCGGTCTTTGTTGAACTGCTGGCAGTCCTGGGACTTGTGTTCTGTATCATGGCCCTCAGCATGCTGGGGCTCATGTAGCGTCCATGCCGTATCACGAGAGCGACTTGAACCAAGATTCGGAGGTGTACGATGCTCATCAGTCCTGAATCCCTGGCAGTCCTGGGAGGGGCGGTGGCCTTGGCAGGAGGTCTGGCAGGTTCATCCATCGGAGTTGGATGGGCCGGCGGACCGGCGTGCGCAGCGCTGGCCGAGGATCCCGGGCAACTCAAGAACGTCCTCATCCTCGTGTCGCTGCCTCTGACACAGACGTTCTACGCCCTCATCATCCTCATTCTCATCATAACGACGGTTATCCCGAACATCAGCGCCATGCCTGACCCCCAGGGTGCCGGATTTGCTGTGTTTGCCTGCGGGCTGATTGCAGGGTCTGCGGAGTTGTGGTCCGCCGCCTACCAGGGCTCCATATGCGGCTCGGGCATCTCGCTGCTCGTCAAGACCAAGGGGCAGATCCTCGCCAACTCGATCATGCTGGCCGTGTTTGTAGAACTCCTCGGCGTGCTCGGCATGGTCTTCACCATCATGGCGTTCAGCATGCTGGGCTTGTTCTAGCAAGAGCTGTGACACAAGGAGCTGAGTAGATGCAGAGAATCAGCGAAGCGGTGGTTGACAAGGTGAGGGAGGAAGCCCGGCACCTGGTCAGCGAGGCAGAGGCCGAGGCGGCCAAGGAGCTTGATAAGTCTAAGGCTCTCCGGGCGGCGCGGATCGAGGCCGAGAAGAAGCGCCTGCTCACCGAAGCCGGCGAAGAGGCTGCTCGCATCAGCGCCCAGAACTCAATGAAGGCCCGGCAGAAGACTGCAAGCGCGAAGTCTGAAGTGCTGGACGAGATAGTCCGGAAGGCGAAAGAGAACCTGCAGAAGTCAACGACTTCTCGTGAACGACTGGCGCGGATCCTTGTCGAGGCCATGGCGGGGCTGGGAACAGCAGACAAGGTGCATGTCTCGGTTGCCAAGAAGGACCTCGACTGGGCTCGTGAGATCGTCAAGGGAGACAAGGAACTCGCGACTCGCGTTCTCGACGTGACGGCTGCCGACTGCGATGGTGGCGCGATGGTCGAGAACGAATCCCGGACTCTCAGCGTCGACAACACCTACGCTACCAGGCTTCAGATGCTCCTGCCGCGGGTTCTGCCCGAGATAAGCAAGGAGCTTTTCTGACGATTCTCACGTAAGGAGAGCATCGTGCTCGATGCAAGAAACGCATACATATCGGCGTACCTCAAAGGTGAGGAGCCGAAAGTGGTCGGGGCAAGCCACTTCGATCGCATGACACGTGCGACGAACGTGGCCGATGCTATCGGCACCATCAGCGAGACCGATATCGGCGCCTATCTCGAGGGCGTATCCGTCCGTGGGTTCGAAGACCTGGATTCCGCCCTGTGGGACTACATGGGCGGGCGCATCGCTCACGTCAACGCATTCAAGTTTATTCCGGGCGACATGCGGAAGGTGACGAGAGCGTTCGCCATCAAGTTCGATGTCGCCAATGTGAAGTCCACTGTTCAGGGCATCGTCACAGGAGTGAAGACTCCGCTCATTCCCCTGGGCACGATGCACGAGAACGGCTTCGCCGCAGAGTTGCAGGCTGCTGAAACCATTCATGACGTGGCGGACCTCCTGACACGCGCCCAACTGGCGGACCTCGCCGCAGCGGTGAAGTCGTACGATCCTTCCGGCGGAGTGCGGGCGAAGATCGCGGTCGAGTCCTCGCTGGAAAGCAGCTACTTCCACGGAATGCAGCGGACGTCCCGCGGCATCCTTGACGGCAACGTCCTGGCTGCCGCCTACGGCCTCGTTATCGACCTCACCAACCTGAGCATTGTCTGCCGTTCCGTAGTCGAGGGAATAGGGCTGGCGGCAGGGGACTTCCTGATTTCCGGCGGCCACATTATCGAGGAGAAGACGCTTCGCGACGTGTTGCCCTACAAGCTGTCGGACGTACCGCGGCGCATCGACGTGCCGCAGTACCGCGCCATGGTCGACGAAATAGCGACTGCCTACGACAGGACGAAGTCCGTGACGGTCATCGACGAGATCGTGGAACGACACAAGTTCACCGCCCTGCGGGATCTGCTTTCGCCCAGAGTGCTCTCACCTCTGGTTGCGCTCTGGTATCTGATCCTCAAGGAGAGCGAGGTCAGGAACATCCGGCTCATCCTGAAGGCCATCTACGACGGCGTGGCAGTCGACGAAGTCAAGAGGTACCTGCTGATATGAGCACTACATCCATACGCAACATGCAGGTGGCTGTGATCGGAGACCTGGACCTTGTCAGCGCCCTTCGCCTGGCAGGCGTGCGCAAGACCCGCACCATAGAGGGAGGATCCCACACAGCGGAACAGGTTCGCGAGGCACTGAAGGCGTACGTGAGCGACCCTGAGGTGGGTGTCGTTCTGCTGCTTGAGGACTACGCCGAGTTGGCCGACGATGTGGTGTCTCAGCATCGCCTGAGTAAGAGCGTCCTGCCGGTGATTGTCGAGGTGCCGCCGAAGAGCGGGACACGGCATCCGGATGTGGTCGGCTACTACAGGCAGGTGAGCAGGGAGTTCCTCGGGTTCGATATCGTGATATAGCGAGCGATCCGATCCGCCATGAAGCGAGCGGAGCAGTCTTAGGAGGTTACGAACATGGGCAAAATCTGGAGAGTATCCGGACCTCTGGTCATCGCCGACGAGATGAGAGGCTCGCAGGTGTACGAAGTGGTGGAGATCGGAGAGGAAGGTATCGTCGGCGAGGTCATCGGTCTCACCGGAGACAGGGCTATCATCCAGGCCCACGAGGAGACGCTGGGTCTCCGCACGGGCGAGGAGGTTCGGCCAACAGGCAAGATTCTGAGCGTGGAACTCGGTCCGGGACTTCTCGGCTCGATCTACGATGGCCTGCAGAAGTCCCTTCTGACACTGGTTGAGGAATCCGGCTCGTTCATCAAGCGCGGTGTCAAGGCGGCCGCGCTGCCGCGCGATAAGAAGTGGCCGTTCACTCCGACCGCGAAGGTCGGTGACGAAGTCAAGTACGGGGATATCATCGGGACGGTTCCCGAGACTGAGCTCGTGGAACACAGGGTCATGATTCCCCTGGGCGTGGCCGGCACCATCAAGGAGATCAAGAAAGGCGATTTCACCGTCGAGGAGACGATCGCCGTAGTTCAGAAGGACGGCAAGAAGCAGAACGTGACGCTGATGCAGGAGTGGCCCGTGCGCAAGCCAAGGCCCTACCTGAAGCGCCAGAATCCGTCGGGCCTGCTGACGACGGGCATGCGCATCCTGGACTACATGTTCCCGCTGGCGATGGGCGGCAAGGCCGCGATCCCCGGTGGATTCGGCACGGGCAAGACCGTCACGCAGCAGCAGCTCGTCCGCTGGGCTGAGACGAAGCTGAACATCTACGTGGGCTGCGGAGAGCGCGGCAACGAGATGGCGGACGTGCTCTACAGCTTCCGGCAACTGAAGGAACCCAAGACCGGACGCCTTCTCCAGGAGAAGGAGATCTTCATCGCGAACACGTCCAACATGCCGGTCGTGGCGCGTGAGGCAAGCATCTTCGTCGGCGTCACGATGGCGGAGTACTACCGCGACATGGGCTACAACGTCCTGCTCGTGGCTGACTCTACTTCCCGCTGGGCGGAAGCGATGCGTGAGATGGGAGGCCGCCTGGAGGAGATGCCGGGTGAGGAAGGCTTCCCGTCCTACATGGGGTCACGTCTTTCCGGCTTCTACGAGAGGGCGGGCATGGTGGACTGCCTCGGCAGCCCCGAGAGAACCGGTTCCGTCACCGTCGCCGGCGCCGTGAGCCCGCCCGGAGCCGACTTCAGCGAGCCGGTCACGCAGAACACGCTGCGCATCGTCGACGCCCTGTTCGCTCTGGACGTGGGCCTGGCGAACAAGCGCCACTTCCCCGCCATAAGCTGGCTCACGAGCTACAGCCTGTACGTCGACGCCGTCAAAGAGTGGTGGAACCAGTTCGACCCGGGCTGGGAGCAGACGCGAGGTGCGGCCCTGCGTATCCTGCAGCAGGAGGCGGAACTGGAAGAGATCGTGAGGCTGGTCGGTCCTGAGGCGCTGCCTGAAGCCGACAAGCTGCTGCTCCTGGTTTCCAGGATGATACGCGAGGACTTCCTGCAGCAGAGCGCGTACACCGACGCCGA
>CAZVCS010000011.1:11178-28731 GCA_964625765.1 uncultured Dehalococcoidales bacterium
TAAGGAGGATTCTCATGGAGCTATCAGGACTCTACGTGAGGGAAGGAAGGGCGATAAGCAAGGCCCAGGGTGCGCTCATCATCGCCGAGGCGATACCCGGCACCCAGTACAACGAGATTGTCGATGTCGTCCTGAGCAACGGCGAAGTCAAGAGCGGCCAGGCGATCGACATCAGCGACGAAGCGACGGTCGTCCAGGTCTTCGGCGGCGTGAGCGAGATCGACCTGAAGGGCTCCAGGGTGCGCTGCAAGGGCGAGACGCTGAAACTGCCCGTGTCAATGGATATGCTCGGCCGCATCTTCAACGGCATGGGCAAGCCCATCGACGGCGGCCCAGCAATCATCGCCGACCAGTACCTCGACATCAACGGCGAGGCCATCAACCCCGCGTCGCGGCAGCCTCCGGCCGAGTTCATCGAGACGGGCATCTCGTCCATCGACGGACTGAACGTGCTCGTGCGAGGACAGAAGCTGCCGCTGTTCAGCGGCTCAGGCCTGCCCCACAACCGCATCGCGGCGCAGATCATCCGGCAGGCGGCAGTCAAAGGGTCAGGTGAGAAGTTCGCCATCGTCTTCGGCGCCATCGGCATCAGCTACGATGATGCCTCCTTCTTCATCAACAACCTGGAGCGCACCGGCGCGCTGGAGCGCGCGGTGGCGTTCATCAACACGGCGTCCGACCCGGCTATCGAGCGTATCTCGACGCCACGACTTGCCCTCACCGCCGCGGAGTACCTGGCGTGGAAGCAGGACATGCACGTGCTGGTCATCCTGACGGACATGACCAACTACTGCGAGGCACTGCGCGAACTCTCATCCATGCGTGAGGAGATTCCGTCCCGGCGCGGCTATCCCGGCTACATGTACACGGACCTTGCCACCATATTCGAGCGGGCGGGCAGAATCATCGGCCGAGACGGCTCGGTCACCATCATGCCCATCCTGACGATGCCGGACGACGACATCACGCACCCGATTCCGGACCTCACCGGCTACATCACCGAAGGTCAGATCGTCCTGTCCCGCAACCTGCAACGCAAGGGCGTATATCCACCCATCGATGTGTTCATGTCGCTCTCGCGGATGATGAAGGAAGGCATCGGCCCCGGCAAGACGCGCGAGGACCACAACAACGTCTTCATGCAGCTCTACGCCTCGTATGCCGAGGGCGTGTACCTCCGCGAGATCTCGACGATTATCGGCGCCGACGCGCTGGGCGACCGCGACCGCCTCTACCTGACCAACGCGGACAACGTTGAGCGGCAGTACATCGCGCAGGGCGAGCAGGAGAAGCGAAAGGTCGAAGAGACCCTTGACATCGGGTGGAAGTTGTTCTCGGCGCTTCCTGAGGATGACCTGAAGCTCATCAAAGAGGACTACATCAAGAAGTACCACCCGAAGTACATCAAGACCGACGCGAAGTAGGATTTCGCATGGCACAACTGATCAAGGTACGGCCCACGAAGATAGAGCTGGTCAAGCTCAAGCGGCGACTGAAGCTGTCGCAGCGTGTGCAGAAGATCGTCAAGGACCGGCTATCCATCCTGACGATGGAGTTCCTGCAAGCCGCGAGAGAAACGGTCAACGCCAAGAAGCGCACTATAGATGCCATGTCGAACGCATACAAGGCAATGACGATTGCCAGCGGTTACCACGGGTACGTGGCGCTGCAGAAGGAACTCGTCGCGAGCGAAGCTGACATCACCGTCACCGCCGGCCCGCGCAGCGTGGCAGGGGTCAGGCTTCCGTCTCTCGAGCTGAACGAGCCCAGCGGCGGGCTCAGAGGATACAACCTCACCCAGACATCCTCGCTGGTGGACAGCGCCTCGGATACCTCGCGAGAGGCACTTCGCGCCATCATCGAGCTGGCTGAACTGCAGCGTGGACTGGAGCTGCTGGGCGGGGAGATCAACCGAACCAAGCGCATCACAAACGCCCTGGAGTACATCCTCATTCCGAGCCTTCAGGCGACGATACGGTTCCTCGCGATGAAGTTCGAGGAGCGCGACCGGGAAGAGAAAGCCCGACTGAAGCGTGTGAAGGTACTGCTCGCGAGGAAGAAGGGCTAGAGACACGTTGTGTCCGCAGACGATCCGCGAGGATGCCGAATCGCGCTACGAGCGGTTCCTCGAGGCATATCTCAGCACGGAGTTGCGCCTCGTCAACTCCGGCCTGCCCCGCGCACGCCGGACGCTGGCTGAGTTGCTGCTGGAGGAGCATCCTTCGGTACGATGCAGCGACGGCAGCGACCAGGTCTTCAAGCGTTCGGAACTGCAGTACCTCTCGGGCGTCATCGAGGCATCGGAGGCGGCCGAGTTGCCGTTGCCGATACTCATCGAGCTTGCCGGCGACGAGCACGAGGCCACGGTCCTGTGCTCCGGTGACGTCGAGCTCAAGGTGCTGTCGAAGGTACTCGACATGCCGCTCCGCTACGAGAGCCCGGGCAGAGTCCGCATCTACAAGCCGCAGCTCGGCGTTCTGCGGCGGAGGCTGCGGACCACTACTCAGTACGCATTCTCTGCACGAACGGGAGACGAATCGCGTCTTCGTTGACAAACGAACGAAAATAGGGAATAATTAGGACTCTTATGGTCAAAATCAGACTGAGCCGAGTAGGCCGCGCACACAAGTCCATCTACCGAGTCGTTGTTGCAGACAGCAGATCACCACGAGACGGAACCCTCATCGAGGTGATTGGGCACTACAATCCGCTGACCACCCCCGCGACGGTCGAAATCGACCGCGAGAAGGCATTGCTGTGGCTGTCACGCGGGGCCAAGGCGACGGAGACAGTGTCCGGTCTCCTCTCCAAGGCGGGAATCGTCCCCAACTCCAGCCAGCTCCCCGGCTCGTAGCCGCCACGTAAGGAGATGCGATGAAGGAACTAGTTGAGTACATCGTCAAATCCATCGTCACAGATCCGACCAAGGTGACCATCACAGAGGAACAGAGTGAGGATGGGTTGCTGGTGAAGCTCGAGGTCGCGCCCGAGGACAAAGGCAGGGTCATCGGCAAGCAGGGCAGGGTCGCCGAGGCGATTCGCACCCTTCTTCGCGTGAAGGCCGCCAAGGAAGAGACCAGGGTCCGGCTGCAGATTGTCTAGTCAGACGGTTCGGGGCAACGCCTCGGACTGAAACCTGGGGCAGCCATATCGCAGACTCCCACGGAATTCTCGTCCGTATCGTTTGTCGCCCGGCCGGGCACGGATGCGGGCCTGGGCTTCACCTCAGGCTTCGGGAGAGAGACGTTACTGGTACGACTGGCCCGGCCTGCGGCGCATCCTGAGGCGGTACCTGTCAGCGGCACGAAGACGCGCCACCGAGCGGCGGAGGGCGGCTTCTGCGGCTTCTGAGGCTTCGGGAGCGCCTGCCCTGATTAACTCCTGAGCCCTCTGTTCCGCCTCACGCGCCCGCTGTACGTCGATTTCCTCGGCCCGTTCACAGGTATCCGCCAGCACGACGATGCCTTCTCTCGTGACCTGAGCGAATCCGCCACTGACGGCGAGATAGGTTTCGTCATCACCATGCCGGACTATCAGCTCTCCCGGCTGCAGCAGCGTGACAAGCGGCACGTGCCCGGAGAGCACGGATATCTGCCCTTCCGCAGTCATCAGCGTGACGGCATCGGCGTCCGCAGAGAAGACGGTTCTCTCCGCGGTCAGCACGTCCAGATGGATGAGCGACATGACCGTGCTCTCTCAGACTACAGGCTGCCGCGAGCCTGCTCCACAGCTTCGTCGATGGAGCCGACCATCCAGAAGGCGCTTTCGGGAAGGTCGTCGTGCTTCCCGTCAAGGATTTCGCCGAAGCCCCGCACGGTCTCCCGGATGGGGACGTACTTGCCGGGGATGCCGGTGAACCGCTCAGCAACGTGGAACGGCTGCGAGCAGTAGCGCTGTAGCCGCCGCGCGCGCCTGACCACAAGCCGGTCCTCTTCGCTCAACTCATCAACGCCCAGGATAGCGATTATGTCGTGCAACTCCTGGTACCGCTGGAGCGTCTGCTGCACGCCGCGAGCGACCCGGTAGTGCTCCTCCCCGACGATAGCGCGGCTCAGTATCCTCGACGTTGAAGCCAGGGGGTCCACGGCGGGGTAGATGCCCAGTTCAGCGATGGAGCGTTCAAGGGCCACGATGGCATCCAGGTGACTGTACGTGGCAACGACACCCGGGTCGGTGTAGTCGTCGGCCGGAACGTAGATGGCTTGGAACGAGGTGATGGCGCCCCTGCCGGTGGATGTGATGCGCTCCTCCAGCGCGGCTATGTCACTGGCGAGAGTGGGCTGATAGCCCACGTTGGAGGGCATCCTGCCGAGCAGTGCCGACACTTCCATGTTGGCCAGGACGTAGCGGTACACGTTGTCAACGAAGAGGAGCACATCCTGCCCCTCCACGTCGCGGAAGTACTCCGCCATGGTAACGCCGGTGAGCGCGACACGCGCGCGCACGCCGGGAGGTTCATTCATCTGACCGAACACGAGCGCCGTGTTCTTGAGCACTCCGGATCCTCTCATATCCAGCCAGAGGTCGTTGCCCTCCCGGGAGCGTTCCCCCACGCCCGCAAACACAGAGAGGCCCCCACGTTCGGTGGCGATGTTTCGGATGAGCTCCATGATGATGACGGTCTTGCCGACGCCGGCGCCGCCGTAGGCGCCAATCTTCCCTCCGCGGGTGAACGGCGACACGAGGTCGATTATCTTAATGCCGGTCTCCAGCATCTGAGGCACGGTGTCCTGGTCGCTGAGTGGAGGCGGGGACCGATGGATGGGCCAGCGCTGAGCCTGAGCATCAACGCCACCCAGCCCGTCTATGGGCTCTCCCAGGACGTTGAAGAGCCGGCCAAGCGTGGCTGCGCCGACTGGCACCGAGAGTGGAGCGCCGAGGTCCTTGACCTCAACGCCGCGCGCGAGCCCCTCAGTGGGAGCGAGCGCGATCGCGCGGACGCGCTTATCGCCCATGTGCTGGCGCACTTCGAGCACAATTCGGCGCCCGGCATTCTCGAGCTCGAGCGCCTGGCCGATGGGCGGAGGGGTGCGGTCGGCAAACTCGACGTCGACGACCGTACCGATGACCTGGACTACGCGGCCGCTATCCACGTGCGCCCCCGGTAGCCAGCGCTTCCGTACCGGCGCTCACGTCGCATATCTCCTCCGTGATCGCCGCCTGGCGGGACTTGTTCAACTCCATCGTCATCGCCTCCGCAAGCTCTATTGCACTGTCGGTGGCGTTGTGCATCGCAACCATGCGCGCGGCATACTCCGAAGCCACTCTCTCCAGATAGGCGTGGTAGACGGCAGCCTCGACGTATCGAACGAGCAGCGCATCCAGGACGTGCGGGACGTCGGGCTCGTACAAGAAGGCATGGCCGGTATCGGTCACAAGCGGCCCGGGGACAACGGGCAGACACACCTCGACGGTCGGCCGCTGCACCATGAGGCTGACGAACTGCGGGTAGAGGAGGTAGACCCGCTCCACCTCACCTCTAACGAACATGTCGGTGACGAGGCGGCACAGTGGACGCAGGTCAACGATGGCCGGCGCATCGCCGAGGTCGGAGAACTCCGCCACGAGTCCGAGCCGGGTCCGCAGGGCGTAATCCCTTCCCTTCCTGCCCACGGCGACGACGCTGACCGGTCTTCCCGTGTCCAGGATGAGGGCACCGAGCGCGTGGTTGAGGCGCGAGTTCAGGCCGCCGCAGAGGCCCTTGTCAGTCGTGATATGCACGACGAGCACGCGTCCGGCCTCCTGGCCACCCTGCAAGGAGTGCTCTCGCCGTGCCTGAGCGTCGGCGGCCACGAGCGCCATCAGGGTGTTCAACCGGGCCGCATACGGCCGGGCTTCGACAGCCCTCTGCTCCGTGCGCCGCATGCGTGCGCTGGCAATCATCTCCATGGCGCGCGTGACCTTGGCGGTCTCCCGCACGCCCTTGATTCGACGTCGAAGCAGCTGCCGGCTGTTTCCTGGCATGAATGCCCCTACTCAGGAACGGACTTATACTCGGCGAGCACGGCTCTGAGAAGCGTCTCGGTCTCCTGCTTTATCTCTCCGTCACGCTCGATCAATCGCAGCACCTCAGGATGAGCAGCGTCAACGAAGGTGTGAAGCCTGTTCTCCCAGCCTCTCACGTCATGCACGGCAACATCATCCAGATATCCGTTGGTCACGGCGAACAGGATGAGCACCTCATGTCCGAAGCTCATCGGCGAGTACTGAGGTTGCTTCAACACCTCCGTGATTCGCCGGCCACGTTCGAGCTGCTGTCGCGCGGATTTGTCGAGATCGGACGAGCCGAACTGTGCGAACGCCTCGAGCTCTCGGAACTGGGCGGACTCGAGTCGAAGCCGTCCGGCCACCTGTCGCATCGCCTTCCGTTGGGCCGCCCCGCCGACCCTCGAGACAGAGAGGCCGACACTCACCGCCGGCCGCATGCCGGCGTTGAAGAGAGCGGTCTCAAGATATATCTGGCCGTCAGTGATGGAGATGAGGTTGGTGGGCACGTAGGCGGAGAAGTCGCCCGCCTGCGTCTCGACGATGGGCAGTGCGGTCATGGAACCGCCGCCAAGCTCAGTAGACAGATGGCCGGCGCGCTCGAGCAGGCGGCTGTGCAGATAGAAGATATCCCCCGGGTACGCCTCACGGCCGGGAGGCCGTCGCAGCAGCAGCGATAGTTCGCGGTACGCCCAGGCATGCTTGGTCAAGTCGTCGTAGACGACGAGAACATCGCCTCCGTGCTCCATGAACTCCTCGGCGATGGCGCAGCCGGCGTATGGTGCGAGATAGCGGAGAGGGGCAGGGTCCGCAGCTCCAGCGGCCACCACGATGCAGCTGTCGAAGGCTCCCACCTTGCGGAGATTGGACGCGATGTAGGCCACCTGGGAGAGCTTCTTGCCTATGGCCACGTAGACGCTAACAACGTTGGTGTCGCGCTGAGCGCTAATGGTATCCACCGCGATTGCGGACTTGCCTATGGACCGGTCTCCGATGATGAGCTCACGCTGCCCGCGCCCGATGGGGACCATGCTGTCGATGGACTTGAGCCCGGTGTGGAGCGGTGTGTCCACGGGGGCACGTTTCGTCACGTCCGGAGCCAGGTGCTCCACCGGGCGGCGCCTGTCCGTCTTGATGGGCCCCTTGCCGTCCAGAGGCCGACCGAGCGGGTCAATGATACGGCCCAGCAACGCCTCGCCGACGGGCACCTCGACGACGCGCCCCGTAGAGCGGACTTCGTCCCCTTCGGAGACTTCGCGGCTGTCGCCAAGCAGAACGGCGCTGACCTGGTCCTCCTCGAGGTTCATGGCCATGCCCATGACACCGTTGGAGAACTCAAGCAGCTCCTGGGACCCGATGCTCGACAGTCCCCTGAGCCGGACGACGGAGTCACCCACCTGGGTCACGACGCCGACCGACTTCACAACGGCGCCGTCCCGATGCCGTCGCACGCGGTCGGTGAAACCGGCAACGATGTCCATGCTCTCGCGTCCTGTCATTGCGTCGTCACCATGGCATCCTGAGTCTGCGGCCACCGCAGCCGTCACGTGCTTGAAGCCGGGATGTCCATCTGCAGCACATCCTGCTTCAAGAGCGCCAGTCGCGCCCGGATACTCCGATCGATGACTCTGTCACCGATGCGGATGATGAGTCCTCCTATGATTGAGGGGTCGACTCTGACGTCGACCACATGCTCAACGCCGGTAAGTTCCTTGAGCCGCCTGGCCACATGACGCAGCGTCTCGTCGTCGAGTGGAATCGCAGACGTCACGAGAGCGTGGCGGATGCCGTAGTACTGATCGAGGAGCCTGGAGTACTCGATGGCCACGTCCGGCAGCGACGTCTCCTTGCCGTGACGGGCGAGCAGGCAGACGAAATCCGCCACCTCTGGCAGGACATCGCCGACGTGCTCGGGCACGGTGGCCCTCTCGGCGACAAAGTCGTCGCCGACCCAGCGGCAGCACTGCACCACCTCGCCTGCCGGCAGCGACGCGGCGGCTTTCAAGTCGTCGCGCCATCTCTCGAACTGATTCGACTTGGCGGCCGATTCCAGGGCGCGACGCGCGTAGAACTCAACCGACTTGAGCGATGTCACGGCCGGGTCTGATCCTTCTCGAGAGGCAGCCTCTCGTCAAGCACGTCGTCTATCAGGCGGCGATGTCTCTCGGCATTCAGGGTCTCACGCACAACAGATTCGGCAGCGGCAATTGCAGCCTCGGAGAACTGCCTTCGGAGCTCGCTCACCATGGCGAGCCGCTCTTCGGCGAGCAGCGCGCGGGCGGTGTTGACAATCTCGAGCGCCTCCTGCTTGGCCTCGGCACGCGCCTCTTCCAGCAGGCGATCACGGGACGCCCCGGCCTCTACCAGGATGTCACGGGCTTCCTGCCGCGCCTCATCCAGTCTCTGTTCCGCCTGCGTTCGCACGCGCTCGTACTCGACTCTCGCCTGATCGGCCTGCTCGACGCTCCGGCGAATCAGGGAGGAACGCTCATCCATGATGCGCCGTATCGGCCGGTAGCCGAAGCGGACGAGGATCAGCATCAGGAGCAGGAAGCTGACGAGCTGGGCAAGAAACGACGCGAAGTCAAGTCCCATCGCATTGCATCCCGTTCCGCGGTATCAGACCACGAAGATGAGCAGCATGACAACCACGAGCACATAGATGGCTATGGACTCGGCAAAGGCGATGGCCAGAATCATGTTGGTCAGGATCGGACCTCGCGCCTCGGGGTTGCGTCCGAGAGCCTCCATCGCCCCCCTGCCGATGAGACCGATGCCGATAGCCGGGCCGATAGCTCCTATGCCCATTGCAAGACCCACTGCCAGAAGCTTGGCGGCCTCGTCCGAGAACTCCATGTTCTTCCCTCCTTCGACGGCCCAGTCTCAGTGCTGAGGGGCATTCACCGCAGCGTACGCAAACACGGCGGTCAGACCCGCAAACACCAGCGCCTGCACGAACCCGAACAGCACTTCCATGCCATAGAACAACACGGGCAGAACCAGTGGCACTATGAACACAGCCACTCCGGTCAGCACGACGCCGGCGGTGATGTTCCCGAAAAGACGGAACGAGAAGCTCAGGAGGCGCGTGCCGTGCCCTGCAAGCTCCAGCAGCCCCACCGCGAAATACAGTATACCGAAGAAGACACTGATGAGCCCATCCCGAACCTGCCCCTGCACAAGTACGCGCAGGCCGCGCGTCAACTCACGCACGTCGAAGAAGGTCCTGACGTAATCCTGACCACGGCTTCGGAGGCCCCAGTACTCGACCGAGACGACGCAGACAACGGCGAGCATGAGAGGCACGTTGATGTCCGTGTTCGCGGAGCGGAGCAAGGCGACGCCGTTCAGCTTCAACGTCTCGAAACCCGGCACGAGTCCCAGCCACGCGTTCACCACGACAAAGAGGAACACGGTCATCACAACGGGGAACATCCTGCGTTCCTGCTCCTTGCCGACCATCTCCTCGATGAAACCGGAGGCGAACTCGCAAAGGTACTCCACGACGTTCTGCAGTCCGGTAGGGACGAGTTGCGGACGGCGCGCGGCGACGACAAACACGACGACGATGATGGCACTGGCAAGCCACGACGCCAGCATGGTGTTGGTCAGGGGAACCCCGGCAATCGGGTGTCCGGGAGCCAACTCGATGTGAGGCGCTCCCACCGCAAGCCACGCTACTGGCGAGCGTCCGGAAACCATCGAGCCGACGCTTCCGCCGACGAAGCTGGCGAACGCAACCGCCAGCGCGAGGAGGACCACCGCCGCCAGGAGCCTGCTTCTCGTCATGGCACTGCGTCTTCGAAATCCGAGGAATGAGACACGCCCGAACAGCCCGCGGCCGCCGTTTGGCGGCTTAGGGACGATTGCCCCACGGGCGCCCCCGGTACAGTCGATGTCGAGGGACCTCGCTCACCCGCTCGGTCCTTCGCGAGTGAAGGCACACAGCGCAGAGGCGCGTCACAGGTACCCCGAATCGCGCCCCACGGAAGCTGTGCGCTACGACTTCCGCTTCTTGAAGTCTTCGAGGTCGAGAGTGGAGATGAAGTCCTTGAAGGCCGACAGGCCTTCCATCTCCTGGTCGTCAACCTTGCCCTCAACCACCGGCTTGCCGGTATCTTCGTCCAGCGTGATGCCCGCCTTGGACAGCACCGCTTCTTCGGCGTAGATGGGAACGTCAGCCCGTACGGCCAGAGCGAGCGCGTCGCTCGGGCGGGAATCGACCTCGATCTCCTCGCCGTTCTTGGTCAGAGCGAGCTTGGCATAGAACGTGTCCTTCTGAAGGTCGTTCACCACCACGTAATCGGGCCTGGCGCCCAGCGAGGCGATGACGGACTGAAGCAGATCATGAGTGAGGGGGCGAGCGAGTTCCACGTTCTGAAGCTTCACAGCAATGGCGTCCGCCTCCGCGGGGCCGATCCAGATGGGGAGGTAGCGATTGGAGAACTTCTCCTTGAGAATCACCACCCGCTGGTAGTTCATCAGGCTTACCCTGATGCTGTCGATCGTCATTTCGACCATGTTGTCACCTCTCCGGCCGTAGCCGGCAGAACGAGAATGCAGCCTGACTAATAATATCACAGGGGTGCAGCGACGAAGCAAGGCAAGCCGGCCGGCACGTTTGCCCCCGAGAAGACGCATACTCTATAATCGCCAAACCACAGAGGCTCCCCGTGGCAGTGCCACAGCTATGGCATGCCGCCACCGGGAGAGGAGGAACAGTTCGGATGCAGTTCGTCAAGAGACTCGATGAAGTCGGCATTGGTGACATCGGGATAGTGGGGGGCAAGAACGCATCGCTTGGTGAGATGATTCGTGCCCTGGCGGGCAAAGGCGTGCACGTACCGTCCGGGTTTGCGGTGACAGCCGATGGCTATCGCTACTTCATCGAGCAGGCCGGTCTCGACCGGCACATCCGGGACGCACTTCGCGGATTGGACACGCGTGACCTGCGCGACCTCGCGGCGCGAGGGGCGCGAGTACGTGAGTGCATCACGCAGGCGACGTTGCCGCCGGCGCTGCAGGACGAGATAGTCGCGTCCTATCGCGCGATGGAGCGGGAATACGGCAAGGATGTGGACGTGGCCGTCCGCAGCAGCGCTACAGCCGAGGACCTGCCGGACGCATCGTTCGCCGGACAGCAGGATACCTACCTCAACGTCAAGGGGGAGGCGGAGATCCTCTCCAGGATCCGCGCCTGCATTGCATCGCTCTTCACAAACAGAGCCATCTCGTACCGCGAGGACACGGGGTTCGACCATTTCGACGTCTACCTGTCGGTCGGCGTGCAGAAGATGGTGCGGTCAGACCTCGCGTGCTCCGGCGTCATGTTCTCTATCGACACCGAGTCCGGCTTCAAGCACGCGGTGTACATCACGGGCGCATGGGGGCTGGGCGAGAACGTCGTCCAGGGCATCGTCAACCCTGACCAGTTCTACGTCTTCAAACCCACGCTCCGCGAGGGATATCGTTCCATCATAGAGAAGCGGCTGGGAACGAAGACGAAGAAACTCGTCTACCAGGCTTCGGGACACGGGACACAGCAGGTGCCCGTCCCCGCGGACGACCGGCACCGATTCATCCTGGACGACGACGAGGTGCTGCAACTGGCGCGATGGGCGTGCGTCATCGAAGAACACTACGGCAAACCGATGGACATCGAGTGGGCCAAGGACGGCTTGACCGGCGGGCTGTTCATTCTGCAAGCCCGTCCCGAAACGGTTCACGCCCGTGAAGGAGGAGCAGTCCTCACCACGTACGTCCTGGAGCAGAGCGGCAAGTTGCTCACCACCGGTGAATCGGTCGGCATGAAGATAGGTCAGGGCAAGGTGAACGTCATCTCCAGCGCCACCGACATCCAGAAGTTCAACGAAGGTGAGGTTCTGGTGACGGACATGACGGATCCCGACTGGGAACCGATCATGAAGATCGCCGGCGCCATAGTGACGAACCAGGGCGGGCGGACATGCCACGCCGCCATCGTCAGCCGTGAGCTGGGCGTGCCATGTGTCATCGGCACCGGGACAGGCACGAAAGCGCTCGCGAAGGCGGAGTACGTGACGGTCGACTGCTCCGAGGGGCGGGGCAAGGTGTATGACGGGCTGCTCAAGTACCGGGTTGACGAGGTCGCTCTCAAGGACGTCCCCCGGCCTCGCACGAACATCATGATAAACGTCGGCATCCCTGAGGAGGCCTTCATCAAGGGGCAGATTCCCAATGACGGCGTGGGACTGGCGCGCGAGGAGTTCATCATCAACTCGTACATCGGCATTCACCCGATGGCGCTCATCCGGTACGAGCAGTTGAAAGAGCGCGCGAAGACGGAACCGCGCGTCGCCCGCATCGTCAAGGCCATCGACAAGCGCACGGCGGGGTACGAAGACAAGTCGGCGTTCTACGTCGACAACCTCGCGATGGGCATCGCCATGATTGGCGCCGGATTCTACCCGAACGACGTCATCGTGCGGTTCTCCGACTTCAAGACCAACGAGTATGCCAACCTCGTGGGTGGGCCCCTGTTCGAGCCGGTTGAGAACAACCCCATGATTGGATGGCGCGGCGCATCCCGCTACTACGACGAACGCTTCAAGCCCGCATTCGGCATGGAGTGCGCCGCCATCAAGCGTGTACGGAACGAGATGGGACTCACCAACGTGAAAGTGATGGTGCCGTACTGCCGGACACCGGAAGAGGGCATGAAGGTCATCCAGGTGATGCGCGAGTTCGGCCTCGTACAGGGCGAGAACGGCCTCGAGGTATACATGATGTGCGAGATACCCTCGAACGTGAATCTTGCTGACGAGTTCGCCAACGTGTTTGACGGGTTCAGCATCGGCTCGAACGACCTGACGCAACTGATGCTGGGAATCGACCGGGACTCGGAGACTCTGTCGAAGATTGCCGACGAGCGGCACGAGGCCGTGAAGCGCGTCATCAAGCGGACCATCGACTTCGCACACAGCCACAAACCCCGTCGAAAGGTCGGCATCTGCGGCCAGGCGCCGAGCGACTTCCCCGATTTCGCAGAGTACCTCGTGAGATGCGGCATCGATTCGATGTCACTCAACTCCGACGTTGTCCTTCAGACGCGAATCCGCATAGCGGACCTCGAGTTGCTGGCTCTTCCGGACAGCTAGTCGGGCATCCGCTGACGGTTGTGACGCCCATTTTCGCCCGTGGGGCCCGGGCCGTGCTATCCTCATGCGGGTCATGCCGGCCATAGGGCCGCGCGCTTGTGCCCGGAACGGAGCCGGTCTCTCACAGGTCACCACATGAGCACCATCTCGGACATCAAGGACCGCGTTGACATCGTGTCGCTGGTGTCCGAGCACGTGCAACTGACGAAGGCGGGCAAGAACTACAAGGGGCTCTGTCCGTTTCACAGTGAGAAGCACGGCTCGTTCTTCGTGTTTCCGGACCGCCAGACGTGGCACTGCTTCGGTGCATGCGGCATCGGAGGCGACATCTTCTCATTCGTCATGAAGCGGGAGAATGTCGACTTCAAGGAGGCGCTGCAGATACTGGCGAGCCGCGCCGGCGTCACGCTGGAACGCGCGCCGGAGCGCGCACCGGAGCGCGACGCGAAGAACGAGCGGCTGCTGGAGACCCTTGAGGCGGCGACCGCCTACTTCCGCAGAACGCTGCAGGACGCCGGGGCGGGCCGAAAGGCACGGGAGTACCTGGGCAAGCGCCACATCGAGCCTGAAGGGGAGGCAGGAACATCCTTTCGGCTGGGCTACAGCCCCGAAGGCTGGACCAACCTGAAGGACCACCTTCTCTCGCGGGGCTTCTCCGAGCAAGATCTGCTGGATGCAGGGCTGCTGGTGCAGCGGGAGGACGGGGGCACCTACGACCGCTTCCGCGACCGGCTCATCTTCCCGATACTCGATGAGAAGGAGCGCGTCATCGGTTTCGGGGCGCGGGCCTTCGGCGACGTCCAGCCCAAGTACATCACCTCTCCCCAGACGCTCGTATTCGACAAGAGCCGCGTGCTCTACGGCATTCATCGAGCGCGCGGCGCCGCGCGAAGGGCGGACCGCGTCGTCCTTATGGAGGGGTACACTGACGTCATCCAGGCGCACCAGCACGGCTGGGACAACGCGGTAGCGCCCATGGGGACCTCCCTGACCGAGCACCACGCCGCCACACTCGCACGCCTCACCAAGAACATCTACCTCGCTCTCGATGCCGACGCAGCCGGTCAGGCTGCGGCCATGAAGACCATCAGGGAGACGGCCGGGAGGTTCCGGGAGGCATTCGGGCAACGTATCGTGCCGCAGGTGGGCACAGGGGAGCGCCCGGCCTCACGCTCGGTGCTCGACGCCGACATCCGCGTCATCACGCTACCGGCAGGGAAGGACCCCGACGAGATAATCGCCGAGGACCCCGAGGCGTGGCGGCAGATGGTGGAGAAGGCCGTCCCGTACGTGGATTTCTACGTCAGTACGCTCCTGCGCTCGGTCGACACGACGTCGGCGCGGGGCAAGCGGGAACTCATCGCACTGAGCGAGCCGATTATCGCGGAACTGGAAGACCCCATCGAGCGTTCGACGTTCTACACCCGGCTGAGCCGGTCGCTCGGTATCGCCGAACGGGATCTCATCGCCGAGCTGAAGCAGTACGAGCGCACCCGGAGCCTTCAGGAACACCGCACGAGGACCGTGGAAGCACAGGACAAGCGCCATCGGGCCAACCCGGGCGTGGTCGAAGAGTACTGTCTCCGGCTGCTCCTGACGAACCCGTCCCTGCGTCCCCACGCCGAGGAACTGCGTGAAGAGCACTTCGAGGCAACGGAGAACGCAGCTCTCTTCCACGCCTGGTGCGCGACGGATGACACGAACGTGCTGCGCGACTCGCTTGACGCCCCCCTCGCCGAGCATCTAGACTTCATCCTGTCACAGCCATTTCCGGCGGGTATCCCCAGAGACGACGAGACCGACAGACTTGCCCTCAGAGAGTGCGTACTCCGCCTACAAGAACACCTCCTCAAACGTCATCATCTTGTGATGGAAACGACTCTTGAGCGTCAGCGACGAGAGCAAGGCGCCGACGCTGAGCTTGCCATCCTCGAGAAGGCCGGCGTGGACTCCAACGAGAGACTCCGCCAGGTCTTCCTGCAGAAAGAACAGAGACAGCACCTGAAGTGAGGCAAGACACATGGAGATGATGCGAGACACGGGAACGGACCTGCAGGACGACTCCGTTCCGGCCATCGGCGAAGGCTACGTCGAAGAGGAACCTGAACAGGGAGAGCTCCTCAACGAGGCCGAGGCGGCTGACGAGTCCAATATGGCGCTGGTCGGAGACGACGTCAAGGCTACGATCGGGCTCGAAGACCACGAGGTCATCGATGACTCAGTCCGCATGTACCTGCGCGAGATCGGCCAGGTGCCGTTGCTCACGGCGGCACAGGAGCGCGAGCTGTCCTGCAAGATAGAGCAGGGCCGTCACCTTTCGAAGCTGGAAGACGCGTACTTCAAGAAGCATCGCGCCCAGCTTCCGCCGGTTGAACTGACAGCCGACCTTGTGGCGAGGCTGGTCAGGGCACAACCTATCCTCGAGGTGGTGCGCGCGCATATCGGCATTCAGGAGGGCTTGAGCCTCGGTGAACTCATCCTCATGCCGGACATCCGGGCCGCCATCGATAACGAGATCAAGCCAGCACTCATCGCAGCGGTCGCCGAGGAGACGAGCCGCCCGGCTCCCTCTGCCGAGGAGGCGGTCGTCAGCCTCTCCGTCAACAGCAGTGTCCTGCCCTCCTACGCCATCGAGCTGCTGAAGCGCGAGTCGCCCGAGCATTTGAAGGAGCTGTTGGCCGGCGACGACCTGCTGAATCTGCTGCAGCCATGCGAGGAGGAATTCCTCCGTCACTATGACAACGTGAAGGCCGCGGCAAACCGCGCGGAGAACCATCTCACCCAGGCCAACCTCCGTCTGGTTGTGAGCATCGCCAAGAAGTACATCGGTCACGGCATGTCCCTGCTCGACCTGATCCAGGAAGGGAACATCGGCCTGATGCGCGCCGTCGAGAAGTTCCGCCACCGCAAGGGCTTCAAGTTCAGCACGTACGCGACATGGTGGATACGACAGGGCATCACCCGGGCCATCGCCGACCAGGCGCGCACCATACGCATCCCGGTCCACATGGTTGAGACGATGAACCGGCTGCTGCGCACCACGCGCCAGTTGAGCCAGGAGTTGAAGCGCGAGCCGAGCTACGAAGAGATCGGGCTGCGCCTGAACATGAACTCCGACCGGGTGGAGGAAGTGATGGACCTCTTCCACCATGAACCGATCTCGCTCGAGACGCCGATCGGCGAAGATGGAGACACGCGCCTCGGCGACTTCGTGGAGGACCAGACGAGTCCGGCTCCGGCCGAGGTGGCAACGCAGGAGCTTCTCAAGGAGCAGCTCGACCGCGTGCTGGACGAGCTGACACCGCGGGAGAAACGCGTGCTGCAACTCCGATTCGGACTGAAGGATGGCCATGCACGCACTCTCGAAGAGGTGGGCCAGGAGTTCAACGTGACCCGCGAGCGCATCCGCCAGATAGAGGCGAAAGCCCTGCGCAAGCTGAGACATCCGAGCAGGAGCAGGAAGCTCAAGGACTACCTCGACTAGGAGGCGGGTGAGCACATGGACGCAGACGACTCAACGCTGGGCCGCATCGAGCGGCTCTGGGCTCCGTGGCGCATAGAGTACATCCGTGCGAGCCGTGACGACGGGTGTATCCTGTGCGCCTTCCCCTCTCAGACTGACGACAAAGCCCATCTCATTCTTCACCGCGGGCATCTCAACTTCATCATGATGAACGCCTACCCGTACAGCCCCGGCCACCTGATGGTGGCTCCCTTCAGGCACACGGCGGACCTGGCGAGCCTGACGCCGGACGAGAGCGCTGAGCATCACGAGCTGGTGAAGCTCGGCATCGCCGTGCTGCAGGACGTGGCCCACCCGGACGGGTTCAACGTGGGCCTGAACTTGGGTCGCGTCGCCGGGGCCGGAATCGACCAGCACCTGCACACGCATATCGTGCCCCGGTGGCTGGGCGACACGAACTTCATGCCGGTACTGGCAGACACCAGGGTCATGTCGGAAAGCCTGCCCTCGATGTGGCACAAGCTTCGGGCGGCACTGGAACGGCGCGCCGGCGCACACGGCGCATGACTGCTCAGCTAGACCTGTGAGCCGGAGGAACCGACTTCCGCGCGCAGCTTGTCCAGCTTGTCCTGCGGGACGACGCACATAAGCCGGTCACCCACTGCAAGACGGGTACTTTCGACGACGATCTGGGGCGCAGAGCCGGCCCGGACGAGGCAGGCTGTTTCAGCCAGGAACGGAACGGCAGTCTCCGAGAGGGACCGGTCGGCCAGCCGTGATTCCTCAGTTATGCGAATCTGCACGACCTCGAGGCCGTCGCTCTCGAGACTCAACAGTCTGACGAACGGGAAAACCTGGATCTGTGCCTTGACATTCTCAAGCATGAGCGCGGCAACATCCACGGTGTACTCGATACCGAGCTTCCGAAAGACGTTGCGGTTGCGCGGGTTGTTCAGCTTCGCGACAACT
>CAZVCS010000011.1:28741-30730 GCA_964625765.1 uncultured Dehalococcoidales bacterium
AACTCTGGGCACGCGGTACTTCAGTCTGGCAAGCTGACACGCAGCGAGGTTGTGCTCATCCGCGTCAGTCGCGGCAATGAACACGTCGGCGCGCGATACGCCGGCCTCATCGAGGCTCTCGATGCGATGGCCCTCGCCATCCAGCGTGATCTCTCCGAGTTCGTCCTCGAGCCGCTCCCTCAATCGGCCGTCCGGTTCGATGACCAGTACCTCGTGTCCGGCCTCGATGAACTCCTTCGAGAGACAGTACCCGACCTCCCCCCCACCCGCAATAATCACATACACGCAGTCACTCCTCCAGCCGTCCCCTGACGAGGCGCGCAAAGACCATGATGGGGCTTATTGCCTCAAGGCCGAGCGTCTTGTAGAACTCCTCGCGGAGCGGGTCGTAGATGCGACAGATGACCTTGTTCACCCCGAAGATGTGCTTGGCAATCTGTGCCGCCATGGCATTCCGGTCGTCGTCACGCGTGAGCGCGATGAACGCGTCCGCGGTGGGGAGACCAGCCTTACGGAGCACATCTTCGTCAGTGGCGTCGCCCACGACCGTCCTACCGCCGAAGTCATCCGGGAGTTTCTCGAACTGCGCCGGATCGAGGTCGATGACGGTGACCTTGTGACCTTCCCGGTCGAGCAGCGTCGCCAACTCGGAGGCCACGCGCCCGCTGCCCATGATGACAGCGTTCATTCACCGGCCTCGGAGGTAGCTGCGGCCCGGTAGAGGACTACGTGGCAGGGAGCCTCACTGAGGACGTGCGAGGTGGTATCGCCGATGTCGAAGGAACCGGCGCGCCGGCGGAAGCCGACCCCCATAACGATGAGGTCAACACGACCCTCGACGGCTTCGTGCACAATGGCGGGACCGGCTTCCCTGGCCTGCAGGATGGCTGTGTCGATGCTATGCCCGGCGTCGCGGGCACACTCCTGAGCCCGCGCGAGAATCTCCTCGGCGCGGGCGGTCTCCTGCTCGACGGGAGCATCGAGGGGCAGGCTGCGCTCGACTTCGATGACACACAGGGCTCGTACCGATGCCCCACTGTCCTCCGCCAGGTCACAAGCCATCCGGACAACCTCGCAATCGACGCAGTTCCCACTTACGGGCACCAGCACCTTTCCTATGTCCATACGGCGGAGCATGTTAGAGTCTTGAACCGGAATAGTCAACACATGTCCTCCCTGGAACCTACCGCCAGCGCCAGAACGAGACGCTGACAAGGGCCATGACCGTCACGAACTCAAGCCTGCCCACCAGCATCAGCACAGACAGCACGAGCTTGCCGGAATCCGGAATGAAGGCATAGCTCAGTGCAGGGCCGACGCCGCCGAGGCCGGGGCCGACATTGCCGACAGTCGCGGCAACCGCCGAGAACGCCGTCAGGACGTCCAGCCCCAGCGCGCTCATGAACACGGTACCGCCGGCCAGCGTCAGTACATAGAGCGCCGCCATGCCCGCGATTGCGGAGACCGTCGGTTCAGGCACCGGCTCACCGCCGACCTTGAGCGGCATAATGGCGCGTGGGCTGAAGGCGGCAACCACCTCGCGGAACCCATACCGCACTACCACAAGCAGTCGCACGACTTTCAGGCCGCCGCCGGTCGAGCCGGCTGAGGCTCCAATCAGCATCAGAACAAGCAGGATGCTGCGGGAGAGGGAAGGCCAGAGGTCGAAGTCGACTGTCGCGAAGCCGGTCGTGGTCTGGATCGAGGCCACCTGGAACATGGCGTGCCGCACGGCTTCTCCCACGGGCGCCCCTGCTTGTACGACAAGGTTCGCTGCCACGACAATGGACGAAACCAGGAAGATGCCGACATACAGGCGGAACTCAGGATTGCCCAACATGGCGCCGATTTGGCGGCGGCGCAAGGCGTAAAAGTACAGCGCGAAGTTCGCCCCGGCTGCCAGCATGAAGAAGGTGACAACGGACGTCACGAACGGCTGGTCTACGTAGGCACCGAGGCTCTCCTGAAGATGCAGGAAACCGCCTGTGG
>CAZVCS010000012.1:0-30490 GCA_964625765.1 uncultured Dehalococcoidales bacterium
GCTCCGGGAAGCGGCACGGCGGTGGCATGTGAGCAGATACTGACGGCGGCCGGCGTGTGGAACAGCATCACCCGGTTCGACCTGAACTTCGCCGAGGCCGCCTCCGCCATTAAGCTCGGAGAGGTTGACGCAGGCTTCATCGTTGCCGGCGCCCCGACTCCGGCCATCGAGGAACTCGC
Organism: uncultured Dehalococcoidales bacterium; assembly: GCA_964625765.1. Taxonomy (GTDB): domain Bacteria; phylum Chloroflexota; class Dehalococcoidia; order GIF9; family AB-539-J10; genus SKVJ01. The sequence goes on from CAZVCS010000012.1 coordinate 180, forward strand.
CGTGTCAGATGACGTTCGCGTCATCGAGGTCCCCGATGCGATACTCTCGAAGCTCCTCTCATCCGGCTACAGCTTCTATGTCCGGCAGGTCATTCCGGCCGGAACGTACAAGATGGCTGCTCCGTGCTCCACGGTCGCGGTGCAGGCGATGCTCTGTGTGCGCAGCAGCGTCCCCGAGGATGTCGCCTACGACATGACGAAGATCCTCTTCACGAAGCTTGAAGAGCTGCGCACGGCGCACACCAAGGCGAACGAGATAGCGCTCGAGGCTGCGCTGGACGGCATGAGCCTGGTGCTGCACCCCGGCGCGGTGAAGTACTACAAGGAGGCCGGCGTCACCGTGCCGGCTGCACTGCAGAGCTAGCGGAGTCTATCTCCGGGCAGGTGTTGATGGTCGGAGCGGGCACGCGGGATTGAACGCGTGCCCGCTCTGCTACTCGTCAAGCCTCAGGTTATCGATAAGGCGAGTGGTGCCGAACCGGACGGCCAGCACCGCGAGACAAGGCCCCTCCAGCGAATCCGCCGTTTCGAAGGTGGCCGGACGGACGATCGCAGCGTAGTCGAGCACCGCAAGTGGTTCGGCGCTCACGACTTCTTCCATTCTCGAACGCACGGCCGCCACACCGCACCCATGGTCGCGCGCCGTTCTCGCCGCGGTCAGAGCCCGGTACAGCACCGGCGCGGCAGCGCGTTGCTCCGGATTGAGATAGGAGTTGCGACTGCTCATAGCGAGACCGTCCGGTTCGCGCACCGTCGGCACGACCACGATCTCGAGATTCATGTTGAGGTCACGAACCATGCGCTGTATCACGGCCACCTGCTGCGCATCCTTCTGCCCGAAGTATGCCCTGGTGGGATCGACGATGTTGAAGAGCTTATTGCAGACAGTTGCCACTCCACGGAAGTGCCCGGGGCGCACAGCCCCCTCGAATCCGCTCGTGACGCTCTCAACAACCACCCACGAAGAGAAGCCGTCAGGGTACATCTCGACAGGAGAAGGAGCGAAGACGGCGTCGGCGCCGGCCGACTCCAGCATGGCGCAGTCCCGCTCGAAGGCCCTCGGGTACCGCCCGTAGTCCTCCGATGGACCGAACTGCGTGGGGTTCACGAAGATGCTGACCACAACCGTGGCGCTGGACGCTCGTGCCTGTCGCACCAACTCCACGTGCCCCTCATGCAGATACCCCATGGTGGGCACCAGCCCGACCGGCTGCACCCAGACTCTCCGCATCGATTTCAGAGCGTCGACTTCACGCACAATCTCCATGCTCTGCCCCCTTCGCAAAGGAACGAAGAGTGGTCACTTGATGTGGTTGTTGCCGTCGACGTGGACGACGACCGGATTCAGGCTGCGCGCGTCCTCGTCGCTCATGGTGCGATACGACACTACGATAACGAGATCGTTCGGAACGGCGAGCCGGGCGGCTGCCCCGTTGAGGCCGATGATGCCGGAGCCGGGCTCTCCCTCAATCACGTACGTGCTGAACCTGGCGCCGTTGTTGATGTTGAGCACATCTACCTTCTCATACGGGTAGAGGTCGGCGGCCTCCATGAGCGTGCGGTCGATGGTGATGCTCCCCTCGTAGTCGAGGTTCACCTGCGTGACCCTCGCGCGATGTATCTTGCTCTTCAGCATTGTGCGCATGAGCCAGTCTCCTTCATGTCTCTGACGGCCGGCACTCCAGCGAGCGAGGTGGCCTGCAACACAGCGCGCTGCACGGCAGCGGCCACGGCTTCGACAGCCCCGACCCCCAGTGCATTCATATCACATCTGCAGTCGCCCAGCGAAAGGACGAACAGCGTGTCTCCATCGTACATCGACCCGCAAGGGTCGACCGTCCGTGCGAGTCCCACCTGAGCCATCTGCGCAAGGCGATGGGCCTGCTCCTTGCGCAGTCTCACATTCGTCGCGACCACCCCGACAACGGTGTTGGATGTCGGGAACGGCCTGCGCATCCTTCGCTCTTTGAGCAGGCGTGCGGTCCGCAGGAAACCGGCCGACGCCGGCTCACGCGGCCCGGCGATTACGAGACCGGTCGACGGTGAGATGACATCGCCCCATGCGTTGACGACGATGAGCGCGGCGACGCGCGCTTCGCCCCCGAGCTCCACGCTCGCCGTTCCGACGCCACCCTTCGTGGCGTGTTCAATACCGAGACACTTGCCGACGGTGGCGCCGGTTCCCGCTCCGACGCTTCCCTCAGGGACAACTGAGTCCGTGGAGGCGAGGCAGGCGGCATAAGCGTTGTCAGGCGTCGGCCGGACGCGGGCATCGCCGATGGACAGGTCGAAGATGATTGCCGCCGGGACGATGGGTACGATTCCCGCCACGGTGTCGAACCCGGCTCCACGCTCCTCCAGGTAGCGCATGACGCCCGCTGCCGCATCAAGGCCGTAGGCGCTGCCGCCACTCAAGAGGACCGCATGCACGAGACCGATGGAGTAGCCCGGTCTGAGAAGCTCGATCTCCCGGCCGCCAGGAGAAGCTCCGGAGACGTGGACTCCAGGAACCGCGCCTCTCTCGCAGAGCACGACCGTGCAGCCGGTGGCCCCAACCGGGTCAGTGTAGTGCCCGACCCGTATCCCGGCAATGTCAGTCACCGAACCCGCCATCGTCACAAGAAAGGGCCCTCCCGGTACGTCAGACCGAGAGGGCCCTCAACTGGTCCCTGTTCACCGTCTCGGTCGAGACTCGATCCAAGCGGAGTCTGCTTCAGGACACCCTGTCCGGCTCGCCGCCGATGAGGTCAGCTGCCTCAGACGATGATAGCACCAGACCGCTCGTAAGGTCAACGAAGCGCGGGGCTTCGCCGCCCTACGCCGCCATCCCGCGCATCTCCGCGTGGACCGCGGGTACTATCCTCTCCAATGCGGCAATGAACTGCCCGCTGACGGCGCGGTCGGGCAGGGGAGTCACGGAGATACGCTTGTTCTCGACGGCCCACAGGTCCGTGCCGGGAACGGCGTCATCCAGCTCGTCGTTCCTGGTGATGATGAAGTACTCGCCGCTCGAGTCGTAGTCCTTCTCGATGCGGTCGCAGTAGTTCTTGCGGCTTATGCGCGTCACGTCAATCCCCACGATGTCGCTTACGGGGAGGTTCGGCACGTTGATGTTGAGCAGCATGGGAGCGGAGAGTTCGCCGGCCCCCACCCGGCGCGCCAGGAGTGCAGCCACTCTGGCCGCATTCGAGAAGTCGATGTCAACGTACGCGTACATGGAGACCGCGATGGACGGGATATTGTGAAGGAAGCCTTGCATGGCCGCCCCCACCGTACCCGAGACGTACACGTCGTGTCCGAGGTTCGAGCCGCGGTTGATACCGGATACGACGAGGTCGAACTCGCCGGGGAAGAGGCAACTGATGGCGAGGATAGCGCTGTCCGCCGGTGTCCCCGAGACGGAGAACGCCTGCGCCCCTTCGACCTGAGATGCAACCTGCTGCACCCAGATAGGCTTACGCAGGCTGATGGCCGTTCCCGCTCCGCTGCGTTCTTCGCCGGGAGCGGCGACGACGAGGTCGCCGACCTTCACGAGCTCGCCCGCGAGGGCCCAGAGCCCCGGAGCGCCTATGCCGTCATCATTGGTCAGCAGAATTCGCATGCTATCTCCGAGCACAGGAGAGGACACCTGTTCTCAGGCATCCGGAGCCAAGGTCTCGCCATCCCTGGTCAAGTCGAAGCTATAGCCGAAGAAGTTGGGTTTGATGACGACCGAGAACCAGGTGCCGTCAATATCGAAAGGCTGCTGACGGTAGTTGAACAGAGTGATAGCCATCGCCTTCGCGGCGAACATGGCCACTACCTTGTCATCCACCTTGACCTGCCCGATGGCGAGCCACGGCTTTCGCCGCACCTCCACCTTGTGAGTCTTGCCATTGACCTCGACAGTCCACGTTGTGGGTTTGGCCACCTTGTGTGCGCTCCTTTCCGACAGCATATTGTGCTGGCGCGGGGATAGAGTGTCAAATACCTGACTGCGCGCAGACGGGACTGAGACAGCGAAGCAACGTTTGACACGTGTGAAGGCTTCCTGCTACACTCCGTCCGCTTCCGCCTGTCCGGCCCCGTGGTGTAGCGGTCTAACATGCCACCCTGTCACGGTGGAGAGCGGGGGTTCGAATCCCCCCGGGGTCGCCACATGTACATACTCTCCCCTCTGTGCTAACACCGCACAGTCGCCCTCTCGCTTCTTCCGGCCGTACGCTGTCGTCCCGCGGGCAACCGCGTCTCCTGCCGCTGAGCTTCAATGATAGAATGCTGCAGGAGGGCCGATGCCATGCCGGTGACCACGTACTACCTCGACGACTCAGGCTCGGTGCGAACCGGGCTCAGCACGGACGAGATGGCGGCTGTCTTCCGGCGCGGCAAGGGTCTGCTCTGGGTCGACATCTCCGAAACGACGGAAGAGGACAGCCGTCTTCTCAGTGACTCTTTCGGCTTCCACCGCCTGGCGGTGGAGGACTGCCTCGAGTCCGGCATCCACTCTCCCAAGATCGATAACTACGGAGAGTACCTCTTCTGCATCTTCCACGGGGTCAACTACGCGGCGGAGTCGGACATCGTCGAGACCGCGGAGTTGGAGCTCTTTCTCGGGGCTACCTACGTCGTCAGCAACCACAACTTCCCGTTGCTGTCAGTCGACGAGGTGCGGCGCCAGGTGGAAGTCACGGGCTACCCCATGAAGCGCGGCCCGGACTTCCTGGCGTACTCACTGATAGACGCGCTGGTTGACAACGTGCTCCCTGCAATCGACCGCATGAGTGAACTCACGCAGGACGTGGAAGAACAGGCACTCGGAAGACCGCGTCCTCAGATACCGGAGACCATTCTGCGCCTGAAGCGTTCATCGCGGAGTATCCACCGGACCATGGTGCCCCAGCGCGACCTCGTGAATCGACTGAGCAGGGGAGAGTACGCCATCGTCAGGCCCGACTCCTACATCTACTTCCGTGACATCTACGATCACCTCGTACGCATCGAGGACCTGAACTCCTCGGTCCACGAAGGTGCTGACAACGCACTATCCATCTACCTGACGGCCGTGGCCAACCGGCAGAATGAGACCATGAGGGTCCTGGCCATAGCCGGCGCCATCTTCCTCCCGCTCACGCTGCTGGCAGGCATCTACGGCATGAACTTCGACAACATGCCCGAGTTGCACTGGCGCTATGGGTACTTCGGCGTGCTGGCCTTCATGGGCGCGGTCATAGCCGCGGCGCTGGTCGTATTCTGGCGAAGGCAGTGGTTCAGCCTGAGGCCGAGCCGGCGGAAGCTGGCAAAGCTGTTCGCCGTGGAGCAGCGGAAATTGCGCGGCTCCCATCCACACCGCACACGCCCCGCGCAGGGCCGTTAGGCGAACCGTGAACCGGTCGGCCACCGTCGCGCCTGCACGGCGGGCTTGACGAAGCTTCGGAGCGTCCCTAGACTTGCAGCATGGCGTTCGTAGCCGCAGCCGGAACGAGTGTCTCGTCTCTGTGGCACTGGTTCAGTGCGTACAGCATCTGGATACTCATGGTCTCGGCGATGGCCCTCGCCGTGCTCGTCTACGGAAGGCCCCGTCTCCACGCCCGGCTTGAGCACGTGAGCCCGACATCTCGGTCACACCGGCTCTGCCAGCTCGCCGACGGGGTCATCGTGCTCCTGCTCGGTATCGTTCTGACTACGATAGCCGCGGCCGCAGTCGCCCTCACACTCTCTCGGGAAGGGCCGCAGGCTCTCCTCACTCCGGAGTCCATCAAGCTGTGGTTCATGGAGCACGGCATACTCGTCATCCTCATCGCCAGCATCGGCTACCTGCTCTACCGGCTGCTGAAGACGGTGATCCCCGGCCTCGTCGAGAGCTCCATGTCGTCTCGCGGCCGCGGCCGCAAAGCTCGAGAGGACCTCGCGCGTCGCGCTCAGACTCTCAGCAGCGCACTCATCACCATAGCGGCAATCGTCATTCTGACGGTCGCAGGATTCATGGTGCTGCAGGAGGTCGGCGTCGACGTGACGCCTCTGCTCGCGACCGCCGGCGTTGTGGGTATCGCGGTCGGCCTGGGTGCGCAGAGCCTCATCAAGGACATGCTGGCCGGCCTGTTCATCCTGATGGAGGACCAGTACAACAAGGGTGACGTGGTCAAGGTCGCCGGCATCTCCGGACTCGTCGAGGATGTCACGTTGAGGCGGACGGTGCTGCGCGACCTCGACGGCATCGTGCACAGCATTCCGAACGGGGAGATCACCACCGCAAGCAACTACACCAAGGAGTACTCCAGGCTGAACCTCGACGTTCCTGTGGCCTATGGGGAGGACCTCGAGCGCGTTATCCAGGTAATCAACCGCATCGGGCAGGACATGGCGAAGGACCCGCTGTGGGGGCCGAAACTCCGCAGCGCGCCTCAGAGCCTGGGGGTGAACAAGTTCGCCGAGTCCGGCGTGGAAATCAAGGTTCTGGGCGACACGAAGCCGATGATGCAATGGGACGTCGCGCGGGAGCTCCGGCTGCGCATCAGGAAGGCATTCGACCAGGAACGCATCGAGATTCCCTGGCCGCACGTCAAGGTGTACTACGGGCAGGCCGGGACCGCTCCCGGCACGATGTGTGCGGCGTGCCACCAGCCAAGTCCGCCAGGCAGCCGCTTCTGCACACATTGCGGAGCTGTCGTTGACGCCAGCCAAGAGCCGCCTGCCGAGCGCCAGCCCGGACGGAAGGAAGGGAGTGCCGGGAGGGAATGAAACCCGTCAGGCCGGCGTAGCGGGTGCTGCATGGTCCGCGTCCACGATGCTGATCAGAGTGTGCCCCGCCCGCGGAGTCAGGCGAGCATCCTCCGCGACCACATTCAGTACTCCCGATGGCTCAATCACGAACAATACGCTGGCAGCATCGCCGTAGTACGCCCGGAAGCTGTCCATCGTGAACTCCTCCGTCAGACGGGTCACCTTGACGGCAGCGCCCCGCTCGAAGCGGCGCGAGAGGGCGGAGTAGGTCAACTCCGACCCGAACAGGACGCGTCCGGTGAGCCTTTGAGCAACGCCCGACCGGACCCGGCCCTCTGTGTCGGGAGCAAGCTGGTAGACGTGTGCCCTTCCGAAGAGGCCGGAGAAGTGCTGCACCGCGAGAGCGTTGAACTCGTCCACAGGAGTCATCGCGAGCAGGCGGCCTAGACCGCCCAAGTCCAGTTCATCGACGACATACTGCGATACGACGCTCGAGTACACGGCAGGAAGACCGGCCATGCGAGCCGCGGACAGGTGTCCCCAGTTCGAGTCCACAAGAACTACCCTCGTACCTTGCTTCTGCAGCACAGCGGCGACCTCGCGAACCCAAGGTGCGGCACCGACAAGCAGCAGTCCTTGCGGGCGCTGCTCCGCGACTCCCAGGAATCGCGCAACCGGACCGGCAGTCAGGCCGTAGACCAGCACCGTCAGCACGATGGTGATAAACGTGACCAATGGGATAAGGCGGGCGTCAGAGTACCCCAACGCCTCGAGACGGAGAGCAAACACCGAGGAGATCGAGGCGGCTACAATCCCTCGAGGAGCGAGCCAGGACATGAAGAGCTTCTCTTTCAGAGTCGAACCGCTTCGAACGGTGGAGGCGAAAACCGCCAGGGGGCGAGCAAGCAGAATCAGTATCGTCACAAAGAGGAGACCTTGCGGCAAGAGAGAGAGCAGCAACGCGCCATCGACGCGCGCTGCAAGGACGATGAAGAGCGAGGAGATGAGCAACACACGGAGGTTCTCCTTGAACTCGACGATATGGACAATGCTGACGGCGGTCTGGTTGGCGAGCAGGACCCCCATCACCGTGACGCCGAGCAGTCCCGAATCCGTCTGCAGGTGATTCGAGATGGCGAACACAGACATGGCCATCGCCAGAGCCACAGGGCTGTGAAGGTAATCGGGCACCCAGTAGCGTTTGAGCGAAAGCGCGACCGTGAACGCTCCAAGTGCGCCCAGCATCGCACCAAACAGAACTGTGCGTATGAGCACGCCGGCAACGGCCGCTCCCGCAGCATGGGGGGAACCTGCCGCGATGCCTTCGAATACGAGGACCGCCAGCACAGCTCCCACCGGATCGTTGACTATGCCTTCCCACCGAAGCACGGGCCCGGCGTTGCCGGCTGGCCGCAGGTGCATCAAGAGCGGTATTATGACCGTGGGGCCGGTGACAATCAGGATTGCGCCGAGCAGAATCGCCACTTCGATGCTAAAGCCGAGCAGGATGATCGACGCCGCCGACGCCACGGCCCACGTGACAAGTACACCGATGGTGAGCAGGCGCCAGACTGTCTTCGACGCACTTCCCAGATCCGTGAGGCGGAGCGACAGACTTCCCTCAAAGAGGATGACCGCCACCGAGACAGACACGAGCGACACGAGCGCCTCGTCGGACAGCAGGTCCGGCTTGAGCACCCCGAAGGCCGGGCCGGCCAGGAGGCCCGCGACAAGCAGGACCAGAACGGAGGGGAGGCGGGTCAGCCAGGCGAGCCACTCCGATCCGATGCCCAGCGCGAGCACTATGGCGATTGCTACACCAATCTCAAGGTTCATCCCGTTTCGTGCTTCAGCCGCCCCGCCATACCGGGGCACCCGAAAGATGATACCTCTAACGACAATGCAGGCGTCAACGGCCGTCACCGGCGGGCTTGACCCGGCGGAGGCGCTCCGGCACAGGGCCGTCTGAGCCGCCGATCCGGAACACGAGAAGAGGGAGATGCGAGACCGGGGGCAAGCATGACAGTAGAGGTGCTTCTGGTCCTGTCACTCGTCGTCGCGGCGTCCGTGCTCCTGGTCACGGAGCGATTGCGCGCCGATCTCGTTGCACTCGTTGTGATGCTCGCAGCAGCGTGGCTCGGCCTGGTCACGCCTGCGGAAGCGCTCTCCGGGCTGGCGAGCAACGCCGTCGTAGCCGTCATCGCCGTGATGATGCTGAGCGATGGTCTGGACCGCTCGGGCGTGACGGTCCACATCACGCGTCCGATACTGCGGCTTGCAGGACAGAGCGAGGCACGCATCATCGTTCTTCTGTCAGCCGCGGTCGGAGGGCTTTCGGCATTCATGCAGAACGTGGGCGCGGCCGCCCTCTTTCTGCCCGCGCTGCTGCGACTGGCGCGAGGCGGAAGGTTATCACTCACGCGCACGCTCATGCCCATGGGCTTTGCCGCGATACTGGGTGGATGCCTGACGATGGTGGGTTCCAGCCCGCTCATTATCTTGAACGACCTGCTGCGGCAGCGGGACCTGCAGCCCTACGGACTGTTTGCGGTGACGCCCATCGGGATCGCGCTTCTGCTCGCCGGGACGGGCTACTTCATGTTGCTTGGCAGACGTCTGCTGCCCGTGGCATCGCACGCCTCCGGAACCGGCCATCAGAAGGAGCTCATTGAAGCCTGGCGGCTACCCGCAACCATCTGGTTCTACGCGATACCGCCGGGGAGCACCCTGGAGGGCAAGACGCCGGAGAGTGCACGCCTCTGGGATGACTACAACCTTCACCTGCTCGTCCTGGACGAGGACGGAGACGTGCTCTACGCGCCATGGCGCCACACTGTCTTCCGGGCCGGCCAGCAGATGGCGCTTCTGGGCGAGCGGCAGGATGCTGTTCGGCTGGCCACGGCGCACCGGCTGCGCGAGTTGGGGGAGCAGTGCCGCCTGAGCCGTCTTCTGCAGGGGGGAGAGGAGGCTGGCTTCGCCGAACTGGTCGTACGGCCCAGGGCGGCCATCAAGGGGCAGACGCTGCGGGAGATTTCGTTGCGAAAGAGCCTGGGAATCGAACCCCTTCTGCTGATGTCGGGCGCCGAGGAGATTCGCAGCGATTTCTCCGACAGGCCGCTCGAGGCCGGCGACACACTGGTCGTGTACGGTCCATGGCTCGTGTTGGTCCCTCTGCAACACGACCGCAACTTCCTGCTGGTGAGCCCCATCGAGGGTGCGGCCGGCAGACCGAGAAAGCCGCTGGTGGCGCTGGGCTGTTTTGCACTCGGCATCGGCCTGGCGCTGTCAGGACTCCCGATTGCGCTTGGCCTGCTGACGGGAGCCATGGCAATGGTCGTCTTCCGAGTCCTGTCCATCGACGAGGCATACCGGTCGATAGACCTGAGAACGGTATTCCTGCTCGCCGGATTGATTCCGCTCGGCATCGCCATGGAGTCTTCGGGCGCGGCAGCGTTCATCGCCGAAGGCGCGGCGCGACTGGTGGCGGGGGGCCATCCTGTGCTGCTGTACATCGCAGTCGGAGCGCTGGCCACTCTGTTCTCTCTGTTCATGTCGAACGTGGCGGCCACCGTCGTGCTGGTGCCTCTGGCCATCGCAATCGCCGGCATGTCCGGTCTGGACGGCCGGCCGCTCGCCCTGCTCATCGCCATCTGCGCCTCGAACTCGTTCATACTGCCCACACATCAGGTGAATGCCCTGCTCATGGGACCCGGCGGCTACCGCAACGTGGACTACCTGAAGGTTGGAGGGCTCATGACAGTACTCTTCCTGTTCGTGGCGGTGACCATTACCTACCTGTGGTACGCTTGACGTCGCACCGCCTACGCGGGACGTCGTCGACAGGAGAGGGAGGACACGCATGCTCGTACTGCAGATCTTCACCCCCAAGATAGCGCACAGCTCCTACCTGCTCGCGGGAAGCTCGACGTGCGCCGTCATCGATCCGCGCAGAGACGTTCAGGTCTACATCGATACCGCCAAGGCCGCAGGCTGGAAGATCACGCACGTCATCGAGACTCATCTGCACGCCGACTTCGTCTCGGGACACCTTGACCTTGCGCAGAAGACCGGCGCAACCATCTACGCTCCCGACATGGGCAAGTGCTCATTCGACCATGTGCCGGTATCCGAGGGCGACGAAATCGTACTCGAGGACATGGTGCTGCAGGTGATGGAGACGCCGGGGCACACTCCGGAGCACGTGTCCTACGCCGTCATCGATACCTCCAGAGGTGCGCAGCCGGTTGCGGTCTTCTGCGGGGACACGCTGTTCGTCGGCGATGTGGGCAGGCCGGACCTGTTTCCCGGCCGGGCGCGCGAGCTTGCCGAGGCTCTCTTCTCCAGCCTGCACGAGAAGCTGCTCAAGCTGCCGGATTTCTGCGAGGTCTATCCGGCCCACGCAGCGGGTTCGCTCTGCGGTCGGGCGATGGCAGCCAAGCGGCAGAGCACCATCGGGTACGAGCGGATGTACAACATCGCGCTGGAGATAGACGACCGGGAGACGTTCATCGCTTCCCTCACGACCGACATGCCCCCCGCGCCCGACCACTTCGGCCGCTGCAGCGCCGTCAACGGCAGGGGGCCCGCGCTGGTGAGCTCGCTGCCCGCGCCACGCGCTCTGCCTCCTCGCGAGTTCGCGAAGCTCGCCTCGAACGGGACTGCGGTCATCATCGACGCACGCCCCTATCCCGCCTTCGGGGGACAGCACATTGCCGATTCGTACAGCCTCGATCTCGCCGGCAACTTCCCCACCTTTGCAGGCTGGGTGGTGCCGCCGGACAAGGACATCCTGCTGGTCACATCAGATGCCGCGCAGGTCTCGGAGGCGGTCGATTGGCTGCGCCGTGTCGGCATGGATAGAACCGTGGCGTACCTGGAAGGCGGCATGGCGGCATGGGCAGTGACCGGGCTGCCGATGAGCCACGCGCCGCAGTTGTCCGCGGAGGAACTCCAGGAGGCCGTCCTGAGCCGTCCCGGCGCCGTGATCGTGGACACGCGCGCCCCGGCCGAGTACCGGAGCGGGCACGTTCCGAGGTCTATCAGCATCCAGGTGGCGGACCTGCGGACGCGCTACTCCGAGCTTGACCGGTCGGCGGAGACGGTCGTCGTCTGCTCCACCGGCAACCGGTCCAGCCTTGGCGCGAGCATGCTCTTGCAGAAGGGTTTCACCAATGTAAAGAATGCCGCCGGAGGCGTGAGCGGCTTTGCGGCGGCGGGGTTCTCTCTCGTTCAGTCGTAGCTGTCGCAGCCAACGCCGGGAGTGCGCAGGAGGATTCTCATGGACTGGCTGAGGATGGAGCAATGGTCTCCGTACATCTGTGGAGCAGGCATCGGTATTCTGAGCTGGCTCACGTTCCTGCTCTCCGATAAGCCCCTCGGGACGTCGACCACCTACGTGAAGACCGCCGGCATGCTGGAACGGCTGCTTCGAGGCAGCCGCGTGCTTCAGCGGGAGTACTTCAAGACCACGCCCCCCAGCATCGACTGGCAGTGGATGCTGGTTCTCGGCATCGTGATCGGGGCCTTCATATCGTCGATGGCATCGGGGCAAGCGCGCGTCGAGTGGGTCCCCGAGCCCTGGCTGACCGCCTTCGGCGGCGCGACCGGACCGCGTCTCGTTGTTGCCTTCATCGGCGGCGGACTTCTCGGTCTCGGCTCCCGCTGGGCCGGTGGCTGCACCAGCGGGCACGGCATCAGTGGAACGATGCAACTCTCGGTCGCGAGCTGGGTGGCGGCCATCTGCTTCTTCATTGGCGGCATCGCCACCGCAACGTTCCTGTACGCGGTGCTGGCGGTCTAGGAGGAATGCGATGTACGAAGGGCTCAGACAGAACCACAAAGGCCAGCTCGCACTGGGTCTGATATTCGGCATCGTCTTCGGCATTCTCCTGCAGAAGGCAGGCGTGACGCGGTACGAGGTCATCATCGGCCAACTCCTGCTCACGGACTTCACGGTACTCAAGGTGATGATGTCCGCGGCAGTCGTGGGGATGTTCGGGGTTCACTATATGCACGGGAAGGGGATGGTCAATCTTCACGTCCGCGGCGGGTCCTTCGGGGCAACGGTTGTGGGCGGTCTCATCTTCGGCGCCGGGTTCGCCCTGCTGGGCTACTGTCCCGGCACCGTCGCCGGGGCGGCAGGCCAGGGGGCGATGGACGCGCTGGTCGGAGGGTTCACAGGGCTCATGTTCGGCTCGTGGCTCTTCGCGCTCCTGTACCCGCGTCTGAAGCCCTTCCTCTCCAGAGGTGAGTTCGCTCGGAAAACCCTGCAGGACATACTGCATCTGCGCACATGGCCGACCGCGATTCTGGTTTCAGCCGCCATCGTGGCGCTGCTCCTCGCGCTGGAGTGGCTGGGTTTGTAGTAGGCAGGCAGAGGCGCAGGAAGGACGGTTGAGACGTGATGAGTGCCTCGGAGGTGCTGGACGTCGTTGCCCGGGGAGTGGGCATCATCGGCGTAGCCGTCATCCTCTGGGGCGTCGCGGTGACTGCCGTGGCCACCATCCGGGTCGAAGTCGTCGCGGTCCGCGGCCGTCACATGCCCGGCTCGAGGATGGTACTGCGGCAGCAGTTGGGCGCCTCGCTGCTGCTGGGGCTTGAGTTCCTCATCGCGGCAGATGTGATACGCACGGTGCTTCAGCCGACTCTCCAGGAGGTCGGCATACTCGGCGGCATCGTGGCCATACGCACCGTCATCAGCTACTTCCTGCACAAGGAAATGGCGGCGGATCGGGTTCCCGTTCGAGAACAGGATTCGACCGGCTCTCCTCTGGACCGAGGTCAGCCGTGGCAGACTCGGTAGCGCGGACGCGGCAGTCCGGTGCGGGCGGCCATGGTATAGTACGACCGTGGTTCGCGATTGGCACGAACAGACAGCGGACGAGTCCCTGGAGACCCTTGAGTCGAGGAGCACCGGGCTCACCGAAGCCGAGGCCAGGGAGCGTCTGCAGCGGTACGGCGCCAACCGCCTCGAGGGGGAGAAGAAGACCTCGCCCGTCGTGCTGTTCCTTCGTCAGTTCCTCAGTCCTCTCATCTACATCCTGCTTGCTGCGGCCGTGCTCTCAGCGGTGCTCTCGCACTACGTCGATGCAGCCGTCATCCTCGCGGCACTGCTGATAGGCGCCGTGATTGGCTTCCTGCAGGAGCAGCAGGCCGCTCGGGCGATGGATGCACTTGTCCAGATGACGGCGCCGCGAGCGCAGGTGCGACGCGGCGGCAAGCCGACGTCGGTCCTGGCAGAGACCATAGTCCCCGGCGACATCATCCTGCTGGAGGCCGGCAACCGCGTACCGGCTGACGCGAGAGTGGTCGAAGAGGTGAATCTGAAGGTCACAGAAGCGTCACTCACGGGTGAATCGCTGCCGGTCGACAAGGAGGCTGCTCCTCTGCCCCCGGATACCGTACTGGCCGAGCGCAACAACATGGTGTTCATGGGCACGACCGCCACACACGGCCGGGCGAGCGCCGTCGTCGTCGGCACGGGCATGCAGACCCAGATAGGTAGCATCGCCTCCGCGTTGAGAAGCGTAGAGGACGAACCCACGCCGGTCGAGAAGAGCATCCGGAAGCTGAGTCACTACCTCATCATGGTCGTGCTCGGCATCGTTGCGGTGCTTGTCGGCGCGGGGCTGTACCGTGGCCTTGAACCCATCGAGATACTGATGCTGGCCGTGGCAACGGCCGTATCCGCAATACCTGAAGGTCTCCCCGCGGTCGTGACGGTGGTCCTGGCGCTCGGCATGCGCATGATGGCGAAGCGCAATGCCGTCATCCGGCGGCTCGTAGCCGTCGAGACGCTCGGCTCGGCAACCGTCATCTGCTCGGACAAGACGGGGACGCTCACCCGCAACGAGATGACAGTGCGCCGTATCTACGTCGACGACCGGTTCCTGGATGTCACCGGTGAAGGCTACAGGCCCGAAGGTGAGTTCAGGAGCGATGGTGAGCTGATGCACCACGGCGAAAGGTCCAGCCTCGGTCTGCTGCTCCGCACCGGGGCACTCTGCAGCGAGGCCGCGCTGCTGAGGAACGGCGAGCAGTACGAGATGATCGGCGACCCGACTGAGGGAGCGCTCGTGGTGGCCGCGGCCAAGGCGGGCATCGATAAGACCGCGCTGCAGCAGCAACTGCGTCGGACCTGCGAGATACCATTCGAGAGCGAACAGCAGTACATGGCTATCGGCTACGAGGAGGATGGCGGCACCCGCCTCTACGTGAAGGGCTCGATGGAGAGGGTGCTCTCCTTCTGCGGGTCGGTAGCTCGTGACGGCGTGGCCGCGCCGCTCGACGAGGATGCAAAGGCGAAGATCCGGGAGGCCACGGACACGCTGGCTTCGGGGGCGATGCGCGTCATCGCGCTCGCCTACCTTGACCTGCCCGGCGCGCCGCGGAAGCTTACGTGTCCGCAGTTCACCGGCAAGCTGACCTTCCTGGGGCTGGCTGGCATGGCCGACCCTCCGCGTGAGGAGGCGCGGCTCGCCATCCAGCAATGCCGTGACGCAGGCATCCGCGTCGTGATGATTACCGGCGATCATCGAACCACGGCCGAGGCCATCGCACGGCAACTTGAACTGCCCGAGGGACGCACCGTCGAAGGCGCGGACCTTCAACGCATGAGTGATGGAGAACTTGCGCAAGAGATCGAGCACATCTCCGTCTTCGCCCGCATCGAACCCCTGCACAAGCTGCGCATCGTCGACGCATTGAAGGCGAGGGGGCACGTGGTCGCTATGACGGGCGACGGAGTGAACGATGCCCCGGCGCTCAAGACGGCGAACATCGGCATCGCCATGGGCATCACCGGCACCGATGTGGCGAAGGAATCCGCGGACATGGTCCTCGCCGACGACAACTTCGCCTCGGTTGTCGCCGCGGTGGAGGAAGGAAGGGCGGTCTTTTCGAGACTGCGGAGCGTCGTGTTCTTCCTCCTGAGCACAAACCTCGGAGAGCTCATCGCCCTCATCCTGGCTGTGGCGGTGACGGGCCAGGCGCCGCTGCTGGCGGTGCAGATTATCTGGGTCAACCTCGTAACGGATACTGCCTCAGCCATCCCGCTCGGATTGGAGCCGAAGTCCGGTGATGAGTTGAGGCAACCGCCGCGGCATCCTCGCGTCGACCTCCTCTATCCCGGGAACATCCTGCGCATCGTCTTTCTCGCTGTGTTGATGGGAGCCGGGATATTCCTCGTCTTCACCTGGGCCAAACCGCGCATGCCGCTCGAAGAAGCCCGCACGCTGACCTTCTGCACGATGGTTGCCTTCGAGTGGTTCCGCGCCTTCAATGCTCGGTCCGACGAGCGCACGCTGCTCTCACTCGGGCTGTTCACCAACCGGGTTCTCCTGGCAAGCATCGCGGTCGCAATCGTGCTGCAGCTCGGAGCGATCTACCTCCCGATAGGACAGGCGGCGTTCCGCTCGGTGCCCCTCAGTGCGGAGGGATGGGGCGTGGCGCTGGGCGCAGCGGGGGCACTTTTCCTTGTCGAGGAACTACGCAAGCTTGTGGCCCCCCGCCTCTTCTCATGGGGCAAGTGGCAGCCGGTCGGCAAGCAGGTCGACCACCCGGTCTCGTAGTCCGGCTCAGGCGCCCGTCCACGCGCGAGCATTGTCGCCATTCCGCGCCCGTGGTACCATGCACCGACCGCTGCGCAGCACGATGGACATGTCTCAGCGCCATACCTGCCCGGTACACCCCTCTTTCCTCTCCGTACATGCGCGGCCACGTGCCGGCGGCCCCTCATCTGAGGCTTGAAGGAGGACTGCATGGATTTCGAACTGACTGAAGAACAGAAGATGTTCCAGTCGATGCTTCGCGACTTCGTTGACCGCGAGATTGCGCCGCACGCGGCGGAATGGGATGAAAGCAACGAGTTCCCCACCGAAGCGCTTGCAAAGATGACCGAGCTCGGCCTGTTCGGTCTCCATCTCCCGGAGGCGTACGGCGGCAGCGGTGACGACATCACGTTCATGCTCGCGTGCGAAGAACTGGCGCGCGGTTCGGGCGGGCTGTCGAGCATCTACATCACGACCATCAGCCTGGCCATCGGCCCAATCGTCATGTTCGGCAATGAGGAGCAGAAGAGGAAGTACATCCCCCGCGTCACCACGGAGGGCGCGACCGTTGCGTTCGCTCTGACTGAAGCGATGGCCGGCAGCGACGTCGCTGCGCTCGACATGAAGTACACGAAGGAGGGCGACTACTTCGTCCTCAACGGCACCAAGATATTCATCACGAACGGCGCGGAGGCCGACTTTCTGGTGACATTCGCCACGAAGGACAAGGCTCTGGGCTACAAGGGCATCAGCGCCTTCATCATAGACAAGGGGACGCCCGGCTTCTCCGTCGGCAAGCTCGAGAAGAAGATGGGGTTGCACCCCGCTTCGGCTGCCGAACTCGTCTTTGACAACTGTAAAGTCCCGGCGAAGAACCTGCTCGGCGAGGAAGGGCAGGGATTCAAGATAGCGCTCAGGGCAATCGATTCCTGCCGTGTCACGATTGCGGCGCAGTGCGTCGGTCTGGCGCAGGCCGCGTACGACGCGGCAGTGGCCTACGCGAAGGAGCGCAAGCAGTTCGGCGTCGAGATAGCTCGACATCAGGGCATTCAGTTCATGATTGCCGACATGGCGGTCGACCTCGACGCCGCCCGTCTGCTCACATACAGGGCCGCCTGGCAACAGCAGACCACGGGGAACGTGAATGCGAAGGAGCCGGCGATGGCGAAGCTCTTCGCCAGTGAAGCTGCCCACCGGATAGCCCACAGAGCAATTCAGATACACGGCGGTTATGGCTACACGAAGGAGTTCGCTGTCGAGCGGATATACCGCGACCAGCGAATCATGGAGCTTTTCGAAGGCACGTCGGAGATGCAGCGCTGGACAATCGCCCGACAGATAACGGGCCTCAAGTAGAGCAGGTCCACCGGGAGGGGGTGACGCGATGGATTTCGAGCTGACCGAAGAACAGAAGATGTTCCAGTCGATGGTCCGCGATTTCGTGGACAACGAGATCGCGCCGCATGCCGCCGAGTGGGATGAATCCGAGCAGTTCCCGCACGACGTCGTCAGAAAGATGGCGGAGGTGGGGCTGTACGGGCTTCACATGCCGGAGGAGTACGGGGGCAGCGGCGACGACATCTCCTTCGTCCTGGCGGTCGAGCAGATCTCACGGGGTTGCGGCGGACTGGGCGCTTCCTACGTGACCACGATGAGTCTGGCGATGAACGCCATCGTCATGCACGGCAGCAAGGAGCAGAAGGAGCGCTACATCCCGTGGGTGATACGCGGAGCGAATGTCTCCTTCGGACTGACCGAGGCGATGGCCGGAAGCGATGTCGCCAACCTCGACACCCGGTACGAACGCGACGGCGACGACTTCATCCTGAACGGGACCAAGATCTTCATCACGAACGGAGCTGAGGCGGACTTCCTGGTCACATTCGCCACGAAGGACAAGGCGCTCGGCTACAAAGGTATCAGCGCCTTCATCGTGGAGAAGGGCTTCCCCGGCTTCTCGGTGGGCAAGACCGAGCGGAAGATGGGCATGCACCCGGCGTCAGCCGCTGAGCTGGTCTTCGACAACTGCCGGGTGCCGGCTCGAAACCTCATCGGCCAGGAAGGTCAGGGCTTCTCCTTCGCGCTGCAGGCCATCGATACGTGCCGCGTCTGCGTGGCGGCACAGGCGGTGGGCATCTCTCAGGCCGCCTACGACGCCGCCGTAGCGTACGCCAAGGAGCGCAAGCAGTTCGGCGTCGAGATAGCCCGACACCAGGGCATCCAGTTCATGATTGCCGACATGGCGGTCGACCTCGATGCCGCCCGCATTCTAACCTACCGGGCAGCGTGGCAGGTCCAGACGACAGGCAAGGCATCTGCAAAGGAGCCTGCTATGGCGAAACTGTTCGCCTCCGAGGCGGCGCATCGCATCTGCCACCGGGCGGTGCAAATACACGGCGGCTACGGTTACACGCGTGAGTTCGCCGTCGAGAGGCTGTACCGCGACCAGCGTATCGTCGAGATATACGAGGGCACGTCCGAGATGCAGCGCTGGACCATCGCCAGACAGATAACCGGGCTGAAGTAGCCGCATGACTGAGCGAAGGGAGCGACGTCAGACATGGATTTCGAACTGAGCGAAGAGCACAAGATGTTCCAGGCGATGATACGGGACTTCGTTGTCAACGAGGTTGAACCTTGCGCCGCCGCGTGGGACGAGACCAACGAGTTCCCGTACGACATGGTGAAGAAGATGGCGGAGGTTGGCCTGTACAGCGTCGGCTTCCCGGAGCAGTACGGCGGCACCGGCGACGAGCTGACGTTCATACTTGCGTCGGAAGAGATCTCCCGGGGTTCCGGCGGTCTCGGCATCTCGTACATCGTGACCTTCGGCCTCGCGATGTATCCCATCACGATGCACGGCAGTAGCGAGCAGAAGGCGAAGTACATCGCCCGGGTTACCAACGGCGCCACCGTAGCATTCGCGCTGACCGAGGCGATGGCAGGCAGCGACGTCGCCAACCTCGACATGCGGTACCAGAAGGACGGTGACTCGTTCATCCTCAACGGCAACAAGATCTTCATCACCAACGGCGCGGAGGCTGACTTCGTCACCACTTTCGCCACCAGGGACAAGTCGTTGGGCTACAAGGGCATCAGTGCCTTCGTCGTCGAGCGCGGCACGCCGGGCTTCTCGGTCGGCAAGGTAGAGCACAAGATGGGCATCCACCCGACGTCGGCCGCCGAACTCGTGTTCGACAACTGCCGGATCCCGGCGGAGAACCTGCTCGGACAGGAAGGGCAAGGCTTCCGCATCGCGCTCGAGGCCATCGATGCAAGCAGGGTCACTATCGCGGCCCAGGCGGTAGGCATCGCGCAGGCGGCGTATGACGCGGCGGTCGCATACGCGAAGGAGCGCAAGCAGTTCGGCGTCGAGATTGCGCGCCACCAGGGCATCCAGTTCATGCTGGCCGACATGGCGGTCGAGCTCGATGCCGCCCGGTTGCTCACGTACCGCGCCGGCTGGCTGACGCAACAGCAGGGGAAGTCACCGGCGAAGGAAGCGGCCATGGCCAAGCTCTACGCCAGCGAAGCTGCGCACCGTATCTGCCACAAGGCGGTGCAGGTGTTTGGTGGCTACGGCTATACACGCGAGTTCCCGGTGGAGCGCTACTACCGCGACCAGCGCATCACGGAGATATACGAGGGCACCTCAGAGATGCAGCGCTGGACCATCGCACGACAGATAACGGGGACGCGCTGAGCGCGTCCCCGCTGTGTCGCCGCTGGACGGAGGAGGGCGCCGCTAGGCGCCCTTCCTTATTTTGCCGGCTGCTTCACGGATCTCCTCGATGGAGGCCTCTTCTTCGACGGTGGAGAGGTCGCCGATATCCTTTCCGGTCAACAGCGCCTTCATGACCCGCCGCATGATCTTGCCGCTCTTGGTCTTGGGCAGCATGTTGACGAACTGGATGTCGCCGATGACGACGATCGGCCCCATCGACTGCCGAACATGGTTGATGAGCTCCTTCTTGAGCTCGTCGCTCGGCTTGTAGTCCTTGTTGAGCACGACGAAGGCGCTGGCGACCTCGCCCCGCAGTTCGTCCGGCACTCCGGAGACGCCGGCCTCGACAACCGCCGGGTGAGACACCAGGGCGCTCTCAACCTCGACGGTGCCTATGCGGTGCGCCGCGATCTTGATGACTTCGTCGGCGCGGCCGGCAAACCAGATGTAGCCGTCATCGTCCTTTGAGGCTGAGTCACCGGCATAGTACATGCCCTTTGTGCCTTCCTTGGTCTCCCAGTAGTCGGTCTTGTACCGCTCCGCATCGCCCCAGAGGGTCGAAGTCAATCCGGGGAACGGCTTCTTGATGACCAGCACGCCTTTCTCGCCGGGCTTGCAGACATGGCCGTCCTGAACGTCGACGACGTCGGCGACCACACCGGGGACCGGGATCGACGCCGAGCCCGGCTTGATGGGGGAGATGGCGATGCCGTACGCATTGCCGATGATGGGGCCGCCGGTCTCCGTCTGCCACATGTGGTCGATGACGGGGACGGCGCCGCCGAACACTTCCTCCTGCAACCACTCCCACGCGGCAGGATTCAGTACTTCGCCGGCGCAGAGGACACGCTCAACCGTGCTCAGGTCGTGCTTCAGCGCATGCTCGATGCCGAGCCTCCTCAGACCGCGAATGCCGGTCGGAGAGAACCACAGGCCGGTCGCCTTGTTCCGCTCGATGAGGTCCCACCACATGTCCGGCCTGGGGTAGTCAGGCGTGCCCGAGAAGAGGATGGACGTGCAGCCGACCAGCAGCGGCCCGTACACGTTGTAGCTGTGCCCGACGATCCAGCCGATGTCGGACGTGCAGAACCAGACATCGTCCTGATTCAGGTTGTATATCCACTTCGCCATCGAGTAGATGTAGACCTGGTAGCCGCCGTGCCGCTGCACCGTAACCTTCGGTTTGGCGGTCGTGCCGGAGGTCGGCATGACGAACAGGACGTCGTTCGACTCCATGGGGACTACGTCCGGGCTCTGGCCGTCCGCCTTCGCCAGGAACTGGTCCCAGGTGATGTCCCGGCCGGCAACCATCTTGACGTCAGCGAGGCCCGATTTGAAGACTACGACTGTCTTGACCTGCTTGGCGTCCTCCAACAGGTCGATGGCATCGTCCACCATGACCTTCAGGGGCACCGGTTTGCCGCGCCGCGTCCCGGCGTCCTGGGCGAAGACGTACTGCGCGCCCGTCAGCGAGAGCCGGTCGGCCACCGCGTTGGGAGAGAACCCGGCGAAGATGGCCATGTGGATGGCGCCGATGCGCGCACACGCCAGCATGATGACGGCTGCCTCGATGCCCATCGGCATGTAGATGGCAACGCGGTCGCCCTTCTTGACGCCGAGTCCGCGCAGCGCCGCGGCATGCTTCTTGACCATCTCCAGCAACTGGCTGTAGGTGACGGTGCGGATGACGCCCGAGTCACCATCCTCGGCAATGAAGGCTGCCTTGGCGCCGAGTCCCTGTTCGACCTTGTAGTCGAGGCAGCTGTAGCAGATGTTGGTGAGTCCCCCTCCGAACCAGCGGAAGGTGGGGTACTCCCATTCGAGCACCGTGTCCCACTCCTTGAACCAGTAGATGTCGTCCATTGCCGCGACCGCGGCGTCCTCCCAGAACCCCTCGTAATCCTCCTCAGCCCGCTTCATGAAGCCTCGTACCTGGGGCGGGATAATCTGCGTCATTGTTCGCAATACTCCTTTCTCTGTGCGCGAGCACAGCTACAGACTCTCAGCAAGGCAGGGGGTCTTGGCGATTGTAACAACGGGTTCTCGGATTATCAACGCGCAACGGGGGAGGCCGACCGCGGCGAGACGACCCGGGCGCCGTCAGCATCCGGCGCACGAACGCCGGCCTGCGGCCCGAAGCCCGGACCGGTTGAAGACAAGGTCACGCGGCGCGTCTGCCCTGTGCGGCACCAGTCTGGGGTTCGACGTCGAGCCTCAGTGAGAGGATGGCGCCGATGAGAATGGCGACGCCAAGCGAGACGAAGGACACAGTGTAGCTGCCTGACCGGTCGAACACAGCCCCGGCGAGGTAGGGCCCGAGCGCGCCCGTACCGTGGGCAACGGCAATCATGACGCCGGTCAGCTCACCCACCGCGCGCATGCCGAACACGTGTCCGAGCACTCCGATCACCGACACGGCCCGGATGCCCTGGCAGAGCCCGTACAGCCCGACAACAGCGAAGAGCACGGGTTCACGCGTGACGAACGGGAGAGCGAGCATGCCAACCGCCATGCCCGCCTGCGAGAGCACCAGCGTCCGCCCCCAGCCGAGTCTCTCGGAGAGGAAGCCCGAGCCGAGGCGGCCGGGTACTGAGCACGCGCCGGCGAAGCCGAGGGCTGCAGCGGCGGCTATCTGTGAGATGCCTGTGTCAACGGCGTGAGGCACGAGATGCACCGTCAGCGTCTGAAACGACAGCGTCGTCACGACCATGATGGCCACTACCTGAACGAACTGGGGGGCGCGGAGCAATCGACTGCTCGACACGGCTGCTGAAGGTGCGGCCTCCGCCTCGCGCGCTGAATGTGGAACCGAAAGTCCCGACGGCCTCAGCAGCATGGCCGCCACGACGACAATCGCGAAGTACGTCGCGCCGGCGATGAGGAACGACGACCTCCATCCAAGCGCAAGAATCAGCCTCGTGAAGAGCGGGGCGAACACGATGGCGCCCATGCCCACGCCTGCCATCGTCACGCCGAGGGCAATGCCGCCTCCGGGCCGGCTCTGAAACCACCGTGCCACCGTAGCGGTTGGAACCGGGATGAGCGCGCCCGCCCCGAGTCCCGTGACAAAGAGCAGCGACTGCAGTTGAACGACGGTTTCGATGCGGCTGCACAGGGCGATGGCCGCACCGGACACGAGGGCGCTCACGAAGAGGATCGACCGCGGCGGGTACCTGTCGGCGAGCCTGCCAAATGCGATGGAGGAGATGGCGTAGCCAACAGCCAGGAACGTGTAGCCTGACGACGTCAGGCCCCGACTCCAGCCGAACTCGGTCTCCAGCGCCTTGAAGAAGACGCCGAAGGACCACTGGACCTCTCCCAGACACGCGGTCACCGCAAACGAAGCGGCGACGACCACCCAGCCGTAGAACAGAGGGAATGGTCTCTTCACTGCGGACTCTCAGCGCGCAACAAAGCACGCACACCACGGCACCCTGCCGAGGCGAATCGACCCAACTCGGGGGCGGTTGACACTGAATCGCACGTGTGTGTATCCTGAATACAGTATACGCTGAAGCCGGGCGTGGTTGCCACCGACCCGCGTCAGCTCGGCAACACGGCCTCGTATCGGATGCAGTCCACATCAGACGGGTGGAGCCCCAGGACAGAGGACGAGTATCATTGGACGCGAACGTGACGCCGACGCGTCGCGGTACGTGGCAGAGAACAAGGAGGCGAACGTGCGGAAACCTCAGCAGGTGACGATTCTCGAAGTAGGGCCCAGGGACGGCTTTCAGAACGTCCGGGTTCAGATTCCCACGGAGGACAAGATCCGCGTGGTGAACGAGCTTGTGGATGCCGGCCTGATGCGAATCGAGACGAGTTCCTTCGTGCATCCGAAGTGGATCCCCCAGTTGAAGGACGCCGAAGAGGTGTTCGCCAGGGTCAACAGGCCCGCCGGCGTGGTCTTCAGTGCGTTGGTCCCCAATGAGCGCGGCCTCGACAGGGCAATCGCCACCGGCGTAAAGGAGGTCTGCTACGTCGTCGCGGCGAGCGAGACCGTGAGCAAGATGGTGTTCAACAAGGGCGTTGATGAAGCGCTCTCGCTCGTGCCGGCTCTGGGCAAGACCTGCGCTTCGGCGGGAGTCAGCTTCCGCGTCACCATCGCGTGTGCGTTCGGCTGCGCCATGGAAGGTCCCATCGCCTACGACCGGGTCCTCTCAATAGGCCGCAAGCTCCGCGAAGCCGATGCGTCACTCATCACTCTGGCGGACAGCATGGGCATCAGCGGCCCGTCCGACGTCGCCGAGAGGGTCGGCCGGTTCATGGGCGACATGGGGGACTTCCCGGTGTCCGTGCATTTCCACGACCGGCTCGGCATCGGCATGGTGAACGCGTATGCGGCAGTCAACGCCGGCGTGAGAATCGTGGAGTCGTCCATCGCCGGCCTCGGAGGCGACCCTCTGACGCCTGGAGCGGTGGGCAACCTCGCGACCGAGGAGCTTGCCTACCTGCTCAAGATGATGGGGTTCGAGACAGGCGTCGACATCGAGAAGTTGCAGGCCTCCGCGGCCGCCCTGCGTGTCAGGCTGGCCGAGCTCGAGCGAGACAACCCGCCGGAGGCTGCCGGCGCAACTGCCAGGTAGCCGAACGACCATGGAAGGAGTCTAAGTCATATGGGAGCACTGTCCGGTCTCAGGATCGTCGACCTCACCACGATGCTTTCAGGGCCCTACGGCGCCATGCTGCTGGCGGACCTGGGCGCCGAAGTCATCAAGATCGAGCGCCCCGGCACCGGAGACAACGCCCGCACGATGCAGCTCAACAAGCCACAGTACTGTCACATGGGTATGAGCTCGTACTTCCTCACGGCCGGGCGCAACAAGAAGAGCGTCGTGCTGGACCTGCAGCGAGAGCCGGGACGCGAGGTGTTCTACGACCTCGTCAGGGTATGCGACGTCGTGTATGACAACTTCCGGCCAGGCGTGCTCGAGCGGCTTGGAGCAGACTACGAGACGCTGAAGGCCATCAATCCCGCAATCATCTCCTGTTCCATCTCGGGATTCGGCCTGACCGGCCCGGGCAAGGACCGGCCAGCCTTCGACGGCATCGTCCAGGCCTACGGCGGCGGCATGAGCATCACCGGTGAGCCGGGACGTGAGCCGATGCGGGCCGGCATTCCCATCGGGGACCTGTGCGCCGGCCTGTTCGCCGGCATCGGCATACTCGCTGCGGCCTACGCGCGCCTGACCACGGGCATCGGACAGAAGATAGACATCTCGATGCTCGACTGCCAGGTATCGCTCTGGAACTACATGATCACGATGCACACGATGTCAGGCGAGGTGCCGGGGCAGCTCGGCAACCAGCACTTCGTCCACGTTCCCTACGGGGCATACCGGACCAAGGACCTCTACATCTTCGTCGCGGTTATCCCCGACCCGCACTGGCCGCTGTTCGTGAACGCGATGAACATCGAGGCACTGCGGGAGGCCAGGTACCTGAAGCGCTCAGAGCGCCAGAGAGACCGGGAGAGGATAAACGCGCTGGTGCAGGAGGCGCTGCTGACCAGGGGCGTCGACGAGTGGCTGAAGATCCTGTCCGACGCGGGCATCCCCTGCGCGCCGGTGAACACGGTTGACCGCACGGTTCGGGACTCGCAGGTGCTGGCGCGGGACATGATGGTGGACGTGACGTTCCCGGATGGTCGCGTGCTGCGGCAGCCCGGCAATCCCATCAAGCTGTCCGCCTCACCGGACGAGTTCCGTCCGGCCCCGCCGCTCGGCCAGGACACGCGCCAGGTGCTGGCAGATCTGCTGCACTATCCGGAGAAGCGGATAGACGAAGTCATCCGGGACTCCGCAGCGGTCGGGACTGAGTCCGGCCGCGACGCCTGATGTCGCGCTTCTCCGTGCGCTGAGCTGCACTGAAAGGGGGCCGCGTCTGCCGACGTGGCCCCCTTCTTCGTCGAACCTGGAATCCCGGGCCGGGTAGCTCGAGCAAGGAAAGGCGTCTAACCCTTCTCTATTTCGCTGCAGATGAGGTCTCCCATCTCCGCCGACCCGACCTGCCTCATCCCCTTCTCCATGATGTCAGCCGTGCGGGCCTTCAGCACCACCCGGCCAATCGCCTTGTCGATTGCCTCGGCTTCCTTGCGCAGCTTGTAGGTGTACTCCAGCATGTGAGCGGCGCTCATGATTGTGGCTATGGGATTTGCGATGCCCTTGCCGGCGATATCCGGAGCCGAACCGTGCGCCGACTCGTAGTAGCCCCATGGCTTCTCCTCGTCCGTGCCAAGTCCGTGCAACTGAGCGGACGAACCCATGCCGAGCGAACCCGCCACGGTTGATGCCTCGTCGCTGATGATGTCGCCGTACAGGTTGCCCATCACCAGCACGTCAAAGCGGGTCGGCTCGCGCAGGAGCCATGCGGTGCACGCATCGGCAAGCACATGCTCAAGCTCGACGTCCGGATACTGCGCGCTCATCTCGATGGCCAGCCTGCGCCAGAGCTTGCCAGTCTCGGTGACGTTCTGTTTCTCGACGGAGGCCAGCTTCTTGCGTCGCGACCGCGCCAGCTCAAAGCCGACCTTCAGGATGCGGGTTATCTCCGGCTCGCTGTAGAGCATCGTGTCGACGGCCCAGCGTATGCCCTTATCGGTCCACTGCTTCTTGGGTTCGCCGAAGTACGCGCCCCCGCAGTTCTCGCGGACCACGATGAGGTCGAGCCCCTTGACCTTCTCCGGCTTGAGAGGCGAGCAGCCCTCCATGCCCGGATAGATCTTCGCGGGCCGGAGATTTGCGTACACGTCGAATATCTTCCTGATGCGCAGGCCGGCGGTGTTGGTGTACACCTTGGCGCCGGGATAGTCCCATTTCGGTCCCCCGAGGGAACCGAAGAAGAAGGCATCCGCTCTCCGGCAGACCTCGATGGCGTCGTCAGTCAACGGCGTGCCGTGCTTGTCGATGCTGATGCCGCCGATGTCGATGTAGTTCAGCTTGAACTCATGGCCGTACTTCTTCTCGATGGTCTTGAGGACCTTCACGCCTTCGGCGACGATCTCTGGCCCGATTCCGTCGCCCGGACCAACCGCAATTGTTCCCTTCATGTCCTTGCTCCCCAGTCGTATTCTCGAATCCACCGCGCGGCCTGTTCGGCTCACGCGCTATCCGTGCCGGTTCACTTTACAGCACTGTCGCCAGGCGGGCCGTTGCAGACCCGCCTGGCGACAAGAAACCGCGATACAGCACCCGACCCGCACGAGTGGCGGGACGGGTCACGGCCTGCTACAGCGCTGCCGTGATGACGTCCCCCATCTCCTTCGTCCCGACCTTGATCTTGCCGGGTTCCATCACGTCGTAGGTGCGGTGCGTCAGGACGGCCTTCGCCGTCGCCGCTTCAATCGCCTTCGCCTCTTTCTCGAGGCCAAAGGTGTAGCGGAGCATCAGCGCAACGCTCAGGATGGTGGCTATCGGGTTGGCGTCGTTCTTGCCGGCGTGCTTGGGCGCGCTGCCGTGGGCCGACTCGTAGAACCCGAAGACCTTCTCACCCTTCTTGGGCAGGCCGGCAATCTGAGCGGACGGTCCCATGCCGAGCGAGCCGGCGAGGGTCGAAGCCTCATCGCTGATGATGTCGCCGAAGAGGTTGCCCATGACCAGCACGTCGAAGGACGTGGGTTGGCGCAGCAGCCACATCGTGGTGGCATCGGCGTACATGTGCTCGACGGCGATGTCCGGGTTCTTGGCCGACATCTCGGTCGCAATCTTGCGCCACAGTTTGCCGGTCTCGGTCACGTTGGCCTTCTCGACCGACGCCAGCTTCTTCTTGCGCTGTCGCGCCAGTTCGAAACCGACCTCCAGGATGCGCACGATCTCATGCTCGGAGTAGAGCATGGCATCGATGGCATTCCGTTCGTTGTTCTCGATCCATTGCTTTTTCGGCTGGCCGAAGTACGCACCGCCGGTGTTCTCGCGCAGAACGATGAGGTCCGTGCCCTTCACCAGCTCAGGCTTGAGCGGCGAGCAGCCCTCCATCCCGGGGAAGACGACCACGGGTCGCAGATTCGCGTACAGGCCGAACTCCTTGCGGATGACCAGTACGGCGGAGTTCGAGTATTCCTTCGTTCCCGGAATGTCCCACTTCGGACCGCCCGCGGCGCCGAAGAGGATGGCATCGCTCTTCCGGCAGAGCTCGATGTTCTCCTTGGTGATGCCAACGCCGAACTTATCGATGCTGACGCCGCCGATGTCGAAGTAGTTCAGCTCGAACTTGTGACCGAACTTCTTCTCGACAGCCTTGAGGACCTTGATGCCCTCGGCAACGACCTCAGGGCCGATGCCGTCACCGGGTCCAACCGCGATTTTACCGTTCATGTTTCGTGTCTCCTTTCCCCTGTTGTGGACCTACAGATAGTGCAGCGTGGCCTGCACGTCGAAGTACTGGACGGTGCCGTCCGGCACCACGGCAACACGCGCGCCGTTCGGATAGTCCTTCTTCAGTTCAGCAAGAACGTCATCCCACGTCCTGGCCCAGACGACTGACTCCTCCGGAGCAAGCCAATCGATGCTTGCCCTGTTCCTGTAGGGCATCTGCAGGATGAACTTCTTCACCTTGGGCGACAGCGTGGGCGCACGATAGCCCTGGCCGGTCGTGTGGTTGCCGAACTTCCTTCGCAGGTAGTGGACGACCTCACCCCAGGGGTTGTTCGTGATGAGGACGAGGGTGCCCCCGCTATCAGGCAGCATCGCCTGTCCCACGGTCTTCGCAATCGTCACCTCGTTGATCTTGGCGTAGCAGTTGGCGATGACGACCTGCGGATTCTCAGGCAGGGGGCTGTGATAGTGAGAAAGTCCAGCCTTTGCCCCCGCGTAGTAGACAGCCTCAGGCGAGCCTACAAAGAGCGCCGTCGTCTCGCGGTGGATGTTCATGATGGCATCGACCTTGATGTGCAGACCCGACATCTTGCAGGCTTCCAGCGTATCCAGAAGCTGCGCGTTGTGCTCGTACCTGCCCATGCCGGTGTTGTCATCGATGCCGGTTTCCTTGCTCTTGGTCCTGACCGGTCCATGGTTGTGCAGGATGGTCTCGAGACCGGCGATGCCGGGCAGGATGAGCTTGCCGCCGCCTCCAAAGCCGCAGTTGGCATGGGGGACGATGCCGCCGATGCCTATCTTGAGGTCGGCCTTCATGAACTCGGCGTTCAGAGAGACGGGCGTGCCCCGGCTGGTCGTACCAACGTAGGTCAGGTTCTCGTAGATGTTGTGGTTGTACACATTGAACCGGGCCACGATGTCTTCACCCAGCTTCTTCGAGAACTCGAACGTCGACAGGGCGCCGTGGGTGCCCGGCGCACAGATGAACTGGATGTCGTTCTGGTCGACTCCGGCAGCGGCCAGTTCCTCCAGTAGATACGGGACGATCTGGTACGTCCTGGTTCCGCGGCTCATGTCGTCGAACAGGATGACGACGTTCTTCTTGCCTCGAGCCAACTCGCGAATGCGCGGGCCTGCCACGGGGTTCGCGAACGCCTTCCGGAATCCGGCGTCATCCAGCGGCGGCGCGTCATGGCCGGCCATGCGACACTCGGTCACATGCCAGCTATCGGGGAACGTCAGTTCAGCCTCGATGTCACCCCACCATGCAAGCTGGGGCACAAACACCGAATTGGCCTTCCGGTGTGCGTTTGCCATGCGAGTTACCTCCAGTGTAGTGCGATGCTAGCCCCCCAGACCTCCGAAGTGCACCGGTTTCACCACCACGGTCGGCAGCCATGTGGTCAGCTGGGGCAGGAACACCAGTGCGCACATGAACACAAGGATGACGAAGAAGAACGGCATCGTCGCCTTCAGGACGGCGGTAACCGGCTCTTTCGTCACACCTGCCACGGCGTACACATTCAATCCCAGTGGGGGAGTAATGGTGCCCAGCTGCAGGTTGATGACCAGCAGGATGCAGAGGTGAATCGGATTGATGCCCATGGCCATGCCGATGGGGTACACCACCGGGACTGTGATGGCGATGATGGCGAGCCCGTCAAGGAAGCAGCCGAGGATCAGACCGACGAACATGTACAGGAAGAGGAAGGAGTACTTGGTCAATCCGAGACCAAGCGCCCACTGAGCGAGTTCCTGAGGCCAGTACTGGTTGGCAGCCAGGCTCTGGAAGATGCCCACGCAGCCAAGCAGCAGGAAGAGCATGGCGGTAGTCTTCATGGCGGGCTTGGTGGCCTCGATGACCGTCCTGGTGAAGCGGCCCTTCTTTGCGATGTAGCCATAGATGATGGCGTACGCGCAGGCGGCCGCACCGGCCTCGGTCGGCGTGAAGATGCCGCCGTACATCCCGCCCAGCACAAGCAGGGGCAGGCCAAGTCCCGCAAGGCTGTACTTGAACGTGTGACCGAC
>CAZVCS010000013.1:0-29791 GCA_964625765.1 uncultured Dehalococcoidales bacterium
GAACTGCTTACCATTCTCATGCTTGCTGGTGTGCTGGCAGGCGTGCTGGTTGGCTACCCGCTCGCGATACCCGTCGGCGCCATGGGCCTACTGTTCGGTTTCCTTGTGTACGGGGAAGCGGTCCCGAATCTCCTCTACGGACGCGTGTTCAACCTCGTGCACTCCTACACGTTGCTGGCGATACCGCTGTTCGTGTTCATGGGCGTGATGCTCGAGAAGTCCGGCATTACCGAGAAGCTCTACGACGCGCTGTATCTCTGGCTGAGCGGCTTCAACGGTGGACTCGCCATCGTCACCGTGTTGCTCGGCACTATCCTGGCCGCGTGCGTCGGTGTCATCGGTGCCTCTGTGTCCATGCTGGCCATCTTCGCGCTGCCTGCCATGCTGAAGCGAGGCTACAACAAGGCGCTCGCCTGCGGCTCTGTCTGCGCGGGAGGCACGCTGGGCATCCTGATTCCCCCGAGCATCATGCTGGTGGTCTACGGACCGATGGCCGGCGTGTCGGTGGGCAAGCTATTCATGGGCGCCTTCATGCCCGGCTTCCTGCTGTCTGCACTGTACTGCCTGTACATCGGCGTGGTCTGCGTCCTGAGGAAGGACTTCGGACCGCCGGTTCCCGCGGAAGAGCGGCGCGTGCCCTTCTCCGCGAAGACCGTCGCGCTGGCGAAGGCGTTGTTGCCAACGGCGCTGCTCATCTTCGCGGTCCTGGGTAGCATCTTCCTGGGCATTGCCCCGCCGACTGAGGCTGCCGCGATTGGCGCTCTCGCGTCGATGGCACTCGCCGTCGGCTACAAGAACTTCAACCTTCAGGTCCTGAAGGACACGGTGAAGCAGTCGGCTCACGTCACGGCGATGATATACCTCATCGGCGCGATGTCCTTCGCCTACGTCGGCGTGTTCATCGGCGCAGGCTGCGGAGACGTGATTGAGAATGCCATCCTGGGTGCTCCCGGGGGACGATGGGGCGCCTTCTTCGCCATCATGTTCATCGTCTTCATGCTCGGCTTCTTTATCGACTGGATAGGCATCGTCTTCATCATGGTTCCGATCGTCGCCCCGATAGCACCCGTACTCGGCTTCGATCCGCTCTGGTACGGGATGATGCTTGTCATCAACCTCCAGATGTCCTTCATGACGCCGCCCTTTGCTTCGGCCATCTTCTACCTCAGAGGCTCGGCGGATCCGGCGCTCGGGGTCACGATGTCGGACATCATCAAGGGCGTCTGGCCGTTCGTGGCATGCATCGTCATCGGCCTCCTTCTATGCGTGGTGTTCCCGCAGATCATCCTCTGGCTTCCCGGCAAGATGATTGCCTAGAAGCTCTGTGTTCTCAGTGTGAAGGGACGGGAGTCGTCGACTCCCGTCCCTGTTTTTTTTGTTCTGCTGCCGAACCTTCTGCACCGTGCCTGATGCCTTGACACGGGCAAGCGGCACGCAGAAGATGCTCGTAATCGATAGTCGTGTCAGCTATATCGTCGCGTGCCGGTTCTGGATGAGGACCGGGCTTGCCTCAGCTTTCCTGCCCGAGTCTCTTGTACGCGCAGGCCGCGAGGACGGTGCGCTTGAATGAGACTGAGCGTTATCGTGGCAGGCCCGCGTAGGTTACGGTTCGCCATGTCATTCGCTTGAGTGTCAGATACGTGTGAGGAAGAAGGAGGTGCATGTGAAGCGAAGCATTTCGGTAATCCTGGTCACGGTGCTGGCGTCCGCGGCGATTCTCATCGCGGGCTGCGCTCCTGAGCCGGCGCCGACCACTCCCACCACCCCGACTACTCCGACGACTCCTACGACACCGACCACGCCGACGACTCCCACTCAGCCTGCGGCAAAGGTCATCAAGTGGCAGTTCCAGGGTCACCCTCCGGTGGCCGACTACTACCACCAGGCCGTGCTGCGCATCGCTGAGCACATCACGACTATGAGCGACGGCCGCCTCGAGGTAACGCCATACGCCGGCGGCTCGATTGTCCCCGCTACCGAGGAGTTGCAGGGCGTGCACGACGGCGTCCTTCAGATGGGTTCCGCCTGTCCGATGTACAACCTCAACAAGTTCCCGCAGTGCGCGCTCTTCGACATGGTGTCCGGCGGCATGACGGCACTGCAGATGTTCCTCTGGCACACAAGGGGCAACGGCGACGCCCTCGCTGCCGAGATGTGGGAATCGAAGATGAACGTGAAGTACATCGGACCGCAGGGCTTCCTGCCGCCCGAGATCTTCTGCCAGTCCAACAAGAAGATCGACGACCCCGGAGACCTCAAAGGCCTGAAGATGCGCTGCTCAGGTGATGGCGGCGAGATCCTGGCCAGCATGGGCGTCTCAACCGTGTTCTTCCCCGGCGCGGAACTGTACGAGTCCATGCAGCGCGGCGTTATCGATGCCTTCGAGTACGCCTCGCCGTTCCTGAACTGGGGCATGGGCTTCCACGAGGTTGCCAAGTATCTGTACCTCTCGCCTTCCCGTGGGCCGACGGACGTGGCGCATGTCTGGGTCAACCGGGATGCCTGGGAGGAGCTCACTCCCGACCTGCAGCAGATCGTCTTCGACGCGTGTGACGCGGTGGGGTTCGACTACTTTGCCGAATCAGTGGTTCGTGACGACGAGGCGCTGGTCCAGTACCTCGACTACGGCACGGAAGTCATGAGGCTGCCGGAGGAAGTCGAAGCTGCGTTCCTTGAAGCGTCACAGGCTTTCTACGCCAAGAGGGCCGCGGCCGACCCGTTCTACAAGAAGATACTCGACGATCACTGGGCGTTCAAGGCGCTGTGCGACCGTGCCGGCATCAAGTAGCCGGGCGTTCGCATAGTGTGACATCGAACTGCGTTCAGGACACCCGCTCCGGTTCGGCCGGAGCGGGTGTCCGGTCAGGTGACTATGAAGAAAGTGCTGAGAGCGATTGACTCCATTAGCCGCTGGTCGGGACTGATTGCCCGGTGGGGTTGCCTGGCGCTGGTTCTTGTGCTCTGCTTCGAGGTTATGATGCGGTACGTCTTCGACAATCCGACGATCTGGGCCCACGAATCGTCCACCATGCTGGGCGTGTTCATCGTGACCATTGGCTGGGCGTTCGTGCACCTCAATCACGGGCACGTGCGCGTCGACGTCTTCTATTCGCGGCTGTCGCCCAGAGGAAAGGCGGTTGTCGACATCGTGTGCTTCCTGCTCTTCTTCCTGCCGCTGCTGCTGGTGTTGATCTACGCGGCCGGAAAGCAGGCGTGGGACGCGTACCTTTTCGACGAGGTGCTCATGCAGAGCTACTGGTACCCGCCTGCGTTGCCCATCAGGACTGTCGTAGTCGTCGGGCTGTGCACGTTCCTGCTGCAGGGCATCGCCGAGTTTGTGAGGGACCTGTGGATGGTGGCAAAGGGGGTGCGGCCGTGACCGACATCAGCCCTGAACTACTCACATTCCTGATGCTGGCCGGTGTGCTGGTGGGAGTGTTGCTGGGGTATCCCCTGGCCATACCGGTGGGCGCGATGGGTCTGCTGTTCGGCTTCCTCGTGTACGGAAAGGCCGTGCCGAACCTTCTATACGGACGAGTATTCAACCTGGTGCACTCGTACACATTGCTGGCGATACCCCTGTTCGTCTTCATGGGAGTGATGCTCGAACGCTCGGGCATAGCCGAGAAACTGTATGACGCCCTCTACGTGTGGCTGGCCGGATTTCGCGGCGGTCTTGCCGTCACTACCGTGCTGCTCGGCACCATCCTGGCGGCATGTGTGGGCATCATCGGGGCATCCGTGACCATGCTGGCTATCTTCGCTCTGCCGGCGATGCTCAAGCGAGGCTACAACAAAGCGCTGGCGTGCGGAGCGGTGTGCGCCGGCGGGACGCTGGGCATCCTGATTCCGCCGAGCATCATGCTGGTCATCTACGGTCCCATGGCCGGCGTGTCCGTGGGCAAGCTCTTTATGGGCGCCTTCTTTCCCGGCTTCACACTCTCGGCGCTCTACTGCGGCTACATCGCGATCCGGTGCGCCATCCAGAAGGAGATGGGGCCCGTCGTCCCCGCTGAAGAGCGACGGGTCTCGTTCGCGACAAAGACCGTGATGCTGGCCAAGGCGCTGTTGCCTACCGCCATCCTCATCTTCGCGGTGCTGGGCAGCATCTTCCTGGGCATCGCTCCGCCGACCGAGGCGGCTGCGGTTGGTGCGTTCGCCTCGATGGGCCTCGCGGCTGCGTATCGAAAGTTCAACTTCAGGGTCCTGAAGGAGACGTTGACGCAGTCGCTCCACGTGAGTGCGATGATCTACCTCATCGGCGCGCTCTCGTTTGCGTATGTCGGGGTCTTCATCGGCGCAGGCTGCGGAGATGTCATCGAGGAAGTCATCCTCGGAGCGCCGGGAGGCAGGTGGGGCGCCTTCTTCGCCATCATGTTCATCGTGTTCCTGCTCGGGTTCTTCATCGACTGGATAGGCATCGTCTTCATCATGGTGCCGATCGTGGCTCCCATCGCGCCGGTTCTTGGCTTCGACCCCCTCTGGTACGGCATGATGCTGGTGGTCAATCTGCAGATGTCGTTCATGACCCCACCGTTCGCGTCGGCCATCTTCTACTTGAGGGGTTCTGCTGACCCGGCACTCGGCGTGACGATGGCGGATATCATCAAGGGCGTGTGGCCCTTCGTGATTTGCATCATCATAGGACTCTGCCTCTGTGTCGCGTTTCCCGAGATTATCCTCTGGCTTCCCGGGAAGATGATCGCCTAGTCAGGCGGCGCGGGGTGCCCCTTCGGGGCCCCCGCGCCGCTCCGCTTTCCACGACAGGGTGGAATCGCATTCTCCCGGTTTCTGTTTTCGTTCGTCTGGAGGTATTGACACGTGTACGTGGCTCGGATACGATGGTCGCGATAGGTACGTTCCGTACGAATGCGGTGGTATCTGAAACCGTCGCCGGTCGGCTCTGCCGGGGTGGTGGCCGCAAGTCCGGTCTCTGCTGGAGGGGCGGCACGCCTTGAAGAGCCGTCCGGGAGTTGTATCTGAGTGTTGTTTTACATTTTCGTCAGAAGGAGGTAGGCGCGTATGCAGCATGGCTGAGTGGCGTGGTCGAGACTCCCCCACGCCGGTGTGAATGCGATTCTCAGGAGGGAAGGTAGTGAATAGGAAAGTATTGGGTTTGCTGATGACCGCTGTGGTGCTGGCGGGGATGGTCCTGGCCGGATGCGCCCCCGAGACGACTCCGACCACGCCAACAACGCCGACCACGCCAACGACTCCAACCACCCCCACGACCCCGACGACTCCTACACAGCCAGCCGCCCAGAAGATCGAGTTCAAGATTCAGACGTCATTTGACGCCGCGAATCCGGCTCACGTCTGGGGCGCGAAGCTGTGCGAGAACGTAACGACGGCAAGCGGCGGCAGACTTGTCTTCACGCCGTTCACCGGTGGCTCAATCGTCCCGGCGACCAAGGAGATGGACGCCATCGACCTCGGCACTGTCGATGGTACCTTCACCTGTACTATGTACAACCTGGACAAATGGCCCGAGGCCGGGCTGTTCAGCGCGCGGCCGACGGGAATACCCGCTGACGGCGTGCCGATCTGGTTTGACGCGTGGGGCACTGATTTCGTTAATCGCATGGTCGAGGGCTACGATGTCATCGCGATACGTGGCGTCACCCCCCAGCCCGCGGAGACCTGGTGTCATTCCAAGAAGGAACTGAAGTCCCTCGCTGACATCAAAGGCCTCAAGATACGCACCGCCGGTGATGGCGGCGAGATCCTGACGCGCATGGGCGCCTCGGTCGTCTTCATGCCCGGCGGCGAACTGTATGAGGCCATGCAGCGCGGCGTCATCGATGCCTTTGAGTACTCGAACCCTGCGGTGGACTGGCCCATGGGCTTCCAGGAGGTTGCCAAGTACCAGGCGATGTCCTCGACCCGGGCGCCGTCTGACCCGCTGGTCTTCTACCTGAAGAAGAGCAAGTACGACAAGCTCTCTCCGGACCTCAAGGCCATCATCGAGAACTGTTGCCAGGCGACCACCCGCCAGCACCAGACCACAATCGATGCCACCGTGCTGGAGGCCTACGGCAAGTTCAAGGCCTATGGGACTATCCAGTACCACCTGCCGAAGGACATCGAAGCTGAGATCACGAAGGTGGCCAAGGCGTTCTACGACGAGAAGGCCAACAGTGCGTCTCCGCTCTACAAGGAGATACTTGCGTCGCAGCGCACGTTCATTGCCTACTGGTTTACGTTCGATGCCCTGCAAACCCCGCAATCATAGACACTCCCTACCTGACGGAAACGAGCCTTCGCCCCGGGCCTCCCGGGGCGACGGCGGAACGTGTGGTACGAATGAAACGTATTCTTGGAACGATCGACTCAATTAGCGAACACGTGGGCTCGTGGGGCAGGTGGTTCTGCGTGGCGCTCATCGCCGTCGGCGTGTTCGAAGTGACCATGCGGTATGTGTTCGATTCGCCGACCGTCTGGGCGTACGAGACATGCAGCATGCTCGGAGGCACGACCTATGCTCTCGGCTGGGCGTACGCCCACCTGCATAAGTCGCATATCCGGGTGGATGTGTTCTTCAGCCGTCTCTCGGCTCGCGGCCAGGCCATCGCCGACAGCATTCTCGCGCTGATCTTCTTCTTCCCACTCATCGGGTTGATGACAGAGCGGGCGATATTCTGGGCCTGGCGTGCGTACACACGTGGACTGGTCATGATGGAGAGCTACTGGTACGCGCCCCAGTGGCCGTATCGCATTCTGCTCGCCGTCGGTATCTGCCTGCTGCTGCTGCAGGGCATCGCGAAGTTCGTGCGTGACGCTCACTTCGCTGTGAAGGGGACGACCATTGATTGACTTGAGCGTTGAAGCCATCACCGCAATCATGATTGGCGGCATCTTCGTTGGC
Source organism: uncultured Dehalococcoidales bacterium (assembly GCA_964625765.1). GTDB lineage: Bacteria > Chloroflexota > Dehalococcoidia > GIF9 > AB-539-J10 > SKVJ01. The sequence continues at coordinate 6,866 of CAZVCS010000013.1, forward strand.
GTCCTCACGGGCTTTCCTCTGGCATTTGTCGTTGGCAGCGTCGGCCTCATCGTCGGCTACTTCCTGCTCGGCCCTCAGGCGTTTGAGATTCTCTACGGCAGGCTCTACTCCCTGTCGCTGAACTATCCGCTGCTCGCGGTACCCCTGTTCACGTTCATGGGTGTCATTCTGCAGAAGTCGGGCATAGCCGACGGACTCTTCGATGCACTGTATCTCTGGCTTGGGGGCTTCCGCGGAGGACTTGCGGTCAGCACCATCCTGTTCGGGACAGTCCTGGCAGCGTGCCTGGGCGTCATCACCGCCTCCGTCACCATGCTGACGCTCATCGCTCTCGGTCCCATGCTGAAGCGTGGCTACGATAAGGCAATCGCGACCGGCGCCGTATGCGCCGGCGGTACCCTTGGCATCCTCATTCCGCCCAGTGTCATGCTGGTCATCTACGGCCCGATGGCGCAGGTCTCGGTGGGCAAGCTGTTCATGGCGGCTGTCTTCCCCGGGCTGCTGCTCTCGGTGCTGTACTGCTCCTACGTTGCCCTCCGGTGCGGACTGACGCCCGCTCTTGGACCTGCCGTACCGAAGGAAGATCGCAATGTCCCGTTCCTGGTCAAGACGAGGATGCTGGTCTACTCTCTGGTGCCGCCTGTGCTGCTGATACTCTCAGTGATGGGCACCATCTTCTTCGGCATCGCTCCGCCAACTGAGGCGGCGTCCGTGGGCGCCTTCGCGGCGCTGGTTCTGGCCGTCGTATACCGCAAGTTCTCCTGGGGCATGCTTTCGAGCACAGCCCTGGACACCATGCGCGTGGCGGCCTTCGTGCTGTTGATTGGCTGCCTCTCGTTCGCTTTCGTGGGTGTCTTCATCAGCGTGGGCTGCTCGGACGTGGTCGCCCGCGTGATTCTTGCTGCTCCCGGCGGGCGCTGGGGGGCGTTCATCATGGTGATGATCGTCGTCTTCATGCTGGGCATGTTCATCGACTGGATTGGCATCGTCTTCATCATGGTGCCGATCCTTGCCCCCATCGGTCCCGCGCTGGGCTTCGATCCTCTCTGGTTTGGCATGATGATCTGCGTGAACCTGCAGATGTCCTTCATGACGCCGCCTTTCGCGGTGGCGATATTCGTCTGCAGGGGAACGGCTGCGCCGGAGTTGGGGGTCACTATGACGGACATCATCCGCGGAGTCATCCCCTTCGTTGCGATGATCATGGTGGCCCTGGTACTGTGCACCATCTGGCCTCAGATCATCCTCTGGTTGCCCGGTAAGATGATCAGCTAGTGGCCCGGAAGCGTGCGACGGCTTTCATGCCGAGTCGGCGGCGGGGCGCTCTCGATGCGCCCCGCCGCTCTTCTTCCTGAGGCGTCGAGGTGTGGCCCAGCTTCGGTTGAATGCCACTTGCGCGCGGTGCTACACTACCACTGCGTGTCAGCCACGTTCGTATCCGAATCGATCCTCACACTCCCGTCGAAATCCCATCGCGCCGGCACGGCGCTCTTGTGCCGGCCCTCAGCGGGCAGTTCATTCTTGTAGGAGGTACGCAATCAGATGAGAACCCCAGAGCAGTACCGGGCCGGCCTGGCGAAGATGCGCCCCAACCTCTATATCGGCGGCGAGAGGGTCGGGCGTGATGACCCGCGCATCCTTCCGGGTGTAAATGTCATGGCGGTCACTTTCGAGATTGCCCAGGATCCCCGCTGGAAGGGCGTTGCCACTGCCACGTCGTCCCTCTCCGGCCACGAGATCAACCGCTGGGCCCATACTCCCCAGCACCCCTACGACCTGATGCAGAAGCAGAAGATGATCCGTCTCGGTGCCCAGCGTGTGGGCGGCTGCATCCAGCGTTGTATGGGACACGACGCCATCACGTCTCTCTCCATCGGCACCAAGGAGATTGACGATAAGTACGGCACCAACTACCACGGGCGCTTCTGCGACTGGCTCAAGTGGTATCAGGACAAGGACTACTGCGCCGCCTGCGCCCAGACCGACATGAAGGGCGACCGGACCAAGCGGCCGAGCGAACAGGTCGAGCCCGGTCAGTATGTCCACATCGATGAGGTGACAGACAAGGGCATCTACGTCACAGGCTGCAAGGTCTGTATCACCATGGCCGCGTACGCGGACGAGATCCTCGTTCTGCCTACCCGCGCCATGATGGAGGGCGATGCCGACTGGGCCGTGGCGTTCGCCATTCCTGGGGACGACCCAGGCATAAAACAGGTTGTCCGACCCGTCTGGCTGCACGAGCGAAAGGAGATTGAAGCCCCGTTCTGCAACTACGGCGTGTCCGACTCGATGATCATCTTCGACCACACGTTCGTCCCAAAGGAGCGCGTCTTCATGTGTCGTGAGTGGGAGTTCGGCCGCCGCATCGCGATGCTCTTCGCCGACTCCCACCGCCACAGCTACTGCGGCTGCAAACCCGCCGTGTCGGACGTCATCCTGGGCGCCACACTGCTCGCCGCCGACGCGAACAACATCTCCAAGGTGAGCCATGTGCGCGAGAAGATGTCCGAGTTCGCGCTGAACTCCGAGCTGGCCTTCGCGGCGGGCGTCGCCGCTGCCATGTACGGAGAGAAGACCGCCTGCGGGACGTTCTTCCCGAACACCATCTTCGCCAACGTGGGACGCAGGCTCATGGGCGAGAACATCTACCACGAGTACAACATGCTCACCGAGATAGCCGGCGGCCTCTCGGTCACCATGCCCTTCGAGGAAGACTTCATCAATCCCGAGACGAGGCCCTACATGGACAAGTACATCGTCCGGAACCCGAAGCTCTCCGCCGAGGAATCGCACCGCATCTGGCGGTTCGTGGAGAACGTGTCGGCCTCGGCGATGACCTCCTGGTACCAGATAGCCGGCGTCCACGGCGGCGGCTCCCCCATCATGGAGACCATCGCGCTGAACATCGACTTCGACTACGAGGCCAGGCGCAAGGTCGCGCGCTATCTCGCCGGCATCGACAAGGAACTTGATCAGTCCAAGGAGCTCACGCGCCAGCCTACGTTCGGCTGCAACCTGATGCAGCCGGAGGATTTCGGCGAGGGCTAGAGAGCGGGTGGCAACCCATCGTAGAGACAAGGAGATGAGCATGACGGAAGAGGAGAAGTTCGAGTCTCTCGCCGCAAGGTTCCGCCTGGATGGCAAAGTTGCTGTCGTGACCGGCGGCAGCCGCGGCATCGGCCGTGCCATCGCCCTGGGCCTCGCCGAGGCCGGGGCGAACATCGTTCTGACCAGTCGCAAGCTGCCTGACCTCGAGGCTGTGGCCGGCGAGATTCAGGCGCTGGGGCGACAGGCGTTGCCGGTGGCGGCCAACGTCCGGCACCTCGAGGAGCACGAGGGCGTCGTAAAGGCGGCGCTGGAAAAGTTCGGACACATCGACATTCTGGTGAATAACGCCGGCACCAGCGTTGCCTACGGGTCGCTGTTCGACGTCGATGAGAAGGCGTGGGACATCACCATGGGCCTCAACCTCAAGGCCATCTTCTTCCTGACCCAGCGCGTGACCGCTCAGATGAGAGAGCAAGGCAAGGGCGGGTCCGTCGTCAACATCTCGTCGGACTCGGGCTTCAGACCCTATCTCGGCATGAGCGTGTATGCCATCAGCAAGTGCGCTGTGCAGCACCTGACCGCCGTCTTCGCTCAGGAGCTGGGGCAGTACAACATCCGCTGCAACTGCATCGCACCGTCGGTCACGCGCACGCGTCTCTCCGAGGCGCTCTGGAAGGACGAGGGCAACCTTCGGCGCAAAGAGATGAACACGACGCTGGGCCGTATCGCCGAGCCTATCGAGATGGCAGGTGCGGCCTTGTACCTCGCGTCCGATGCGTCGAGCTACATGACGGGCCAGACGCTGCTCATCGATGGTGGCGAGTATTCCATGATTCAGGATGCCATCAAGACGGTGCCCTACCTCAAGAGGTAGCGGCGCGGTCGATTCCGCAGTGCGCGAAGAAGGGGTCCCCGCCGGGGGACCCCTTCTGTTTCGTCTCGCCGGTCAAGGCTAGTCGAACGCGAACAGGCGGGCGGGGTTGTCGACCATGATGGTCCGTATCTCGTCTGCCGACATACCCTTTGCGCGCATGACGGGCAGCACGTTGTCCAGGATGTGCGCGTAACCCCAGCCACCGTACCTGCGGCGCTGCGTCTTGTTCCAGATGTCCTGGGAGATGACTATCTGTGTGGTGTAGCCGAGGCTCATGAGGTCCATTATCTCGTTGATGCGCATGTGGTCGTTGGGCAGGTCTATCTTGCGGTGCTCCATAGGGTAGTAGCCCTCACGGCCGAAGAGATCGTACTCAAGCATGACGCCTGTCTTCGCAAGCGCGACTCGGTTCTCCCGCTGGCGTACGGCGCGGTCGATGTGGTCCATGGTTGTCTTCGTCAGGTCGGCCCCTGCCTCTTCGACGATGCGAACGACCTGCATGGCGGAGTCCTCGTGCTGTCCCGGGTGGATGTTCAGATTGGCGCCCGTCAGCTTCTGGGCTCTGCCCGCCGCCCGCAGTGACTTCCGCTCGTTGTCCGTCAGCGGCCAGGTGCAGCCTATCTCCCCGATGAGGCCCGAGCAGATGCCCGTGCCGTCGACCCCTTCCTCGATGTCCCGCACTATCTCGTCGACTATCTCGTCCTCCGACTTGGCGTCCATGTCGGGCGGCAGCGACGAGTCGATATAGTAGCCCGAACCCATGACGATGTTGAGCCCCGTCTTTCTTGAGATGCGGGCGAGCGCCTTGGGCGACCGCCCGAGACCGATGTTGCTCATCTCAACGAGCGAGCACCCACCCGCCAGCTTGAAGTGCATGACCTCGTCGACCGCCTCCTGCTCGTCGTTGCAGGTCAGGTCGTCCAGGTTGGTGAAGCGGTGATAGGTGAGCCACCAGAGGATGTCCGGCGAAACCGGCCGGTAGGCCATGTCCTTCTCGAATGCATCGGCGGGCTCGACGAACCAGCCTGAACCGTCGCTCATCAGATGCTCGTGAACCAGTGTGACGCCCAGTTGAGACGGCTCGATGAGCCCCAGGACCGTCTGAATCTTGCCCCGTCGTGCTTCGCGTTGCATCGTGTCTCCTCCTCTCTATCGTGCCGTGGGTTGCCTGGCTCGCGCCCCGTGAGGACGAAACCTATCCACGCAAGCCGAGCTTGAGGTCGTTGACGTTGGTTCCTGTGTGCCCGGTGACGACGGCGTCCCGCAGCCTGCGCAGCAGCGGACTGACGTCGTGGCGGCGCAGTGCGTCGTGAGGGTCGAGTCCCAGGTCCCCGGCCTGCCGCAGCGTCGACTCATCCACCAGCCCCCCGGCGAGCGCAGTCGGGCCGTCGGTGCCGTCGGTGTCGAGTGACAGCACTACCTCGTCTGAGCGTTCGATACCCAGCGCAGCGCTCAGCGCGAACTCCTGGTTCGGCCCGCCCTCTCCGCCGGGCGTGTCGAGCGTAACCGTCGTCTCACCGCCCGCGATGATGGCTGCGGGGCTGGCCGGCATCGCCGCCAGCCGTGCCCCGAACGCGCGCCCCTCCTCGGTGCTGTCGCCCTCCATCTCGCAGGTCAACACGTGAGGCGTGAAGCCGAGCCGGGCTGCGGCTTCCGCCGCCGCGCTGCAGACCTCGCCGCTCTTCACGAGCAGGAAGGTGTGTACCTGATGCGCTCCGAAGCTCCTCGGGTTCTCGAGGTCGGGCGTCGCCTCGCGCAGGTAGCGGACCACCGAGGCCGGCATCCGCTCCCAGAGGCGGTAGCGCGTCAACACGCGCCGGGCGTCCTCAAACGTGGACGTATCCGGCACGGTCGGGCAGGTGATGTAGTCGTACGGGTCGCCTGTCACGTCGGACACGGTGAGGTTGACTACCTCAGCCGGGAAGATGGCAAGAGCCAGCCGGCCGCCTTTTATCTGCGACAGGTGCTTGCGGACCGCGTTTATCTCGCGGATGCTTGCCCCGCACTCCAGCAGCAGCCGGTGCACCTCTCGCTTCTCCGCCAGCGTCACGCCCTCCACCGGGAACGGCGCCAGCGCGGAGCTTCCACCCGTGATGGCGCAGAAGGCGATGTCGCCCTTGCGCATTCCGCGCGCCATGCGGACCATGTCCCGCGCCGCTTCGAAGCCTCTCTCGTCCGGCAGCGGGTGGCTTGCCTCTCTCAGGTGCACGATGCGGGTGCCGGATTCCTGTCCCGCCTTCACGATGACGAGGCTGTCGGTGATGCGGTCGCCCACGACGTCCTCGAGGGCTCGGGCGATGGGCAGGCTGGCCTTGCCCGCGCCCAGGACGTACACCCGACGGCCTCCGGAGAGGTCCCAGGTCAACTGCCCCACGGTCAGCGTGTTCCCGTGCAGACTCACGAGGTCGCGGGTGACGCGGTACGGGTCAACCCGTTGCAGCGTATGCTCGGCGATGTCGAGCGCCGCCGCCCGCAGAGCGCGGTTCCCGTGCGAGAGCAGCTCGTCCCTGTTCTTGACGTACATGCGTGGCTCCGGCAGGCGCGTCAGCCGCTACACCGGGCGCCTGAACGCAGTCCCCGCGTAGGTCGCCGCGGTTCCGAGCTCTTCCTCGATCTGCAGCAGCCGGTTGTACTTCGAGGTGCGTTCGCTTCGTACGGGCGCGCCGGTCTTTATCTGGCCGCCGTTCAAGGCAACCACGAGGTCGGCAATCATGGGGTCCTCGGTCTCGCCGGAGCGCTCGGAGACGCAGACGCCGTAGCCGTTGCGGAAGGCCATCGTAGCGGTCTCCATCGCCTCGGTGAGCGTGCCTATCTGGTTCACCTTCCAGAGCACGGAGTTCGCCGCTCCCATTTCGATGCCGCGCGCGAGCCGCGCCTTGTTTGTGACGAAGAGGTCGTCTCCCACGATCTGCACGCCGGGCAACGCGCGCGTGATCTCAACAAAACCCTCGTAGTCGTCCTCCTGCAGCGGGTCCTCGATGGAGACGATGGGGTACTCCGCCACCAGGTCCTTGAAGAACTGGATGACGGCCTGGCGGCTCAATTGCCTGCCCTCAAACTGGTACGTCTCGGTCCTGTGGTCGTACAGGTGCGTGGCAGCGCAGTCGAAGGCGTAGACGATCTTCGACTCGTAGCCGGACTCCCTGACCGCGTCGCGCAGCAGGTTCAGCGCCTCGCGCACGTCGACGATAGGCGGTACGACACCTCCTTCGTCGCCGACGTTGATGGCGAGCTTGCCGTAGCGCGCGGCAGTCATCGGCCGCAGTATGGCGTTGATCTCTGCGGTCATCTGCAGGGCTTCGCTGAAGCTCTCTGCTCCCACCGGCATCATGATGAACTCCTGGAAGCAGAGGTCGTTGGAGGACAGCTTGCCGCCGTTGACCAGGTTCATCATCGGCACGGGCAGCACGTGCGCCTCAGAGTTGAGGTAGCGGTACAGCGGCAACTCGAGGGTGGCGGCGGCGGCTCGGGCAACGGCGAGCGAGGCGCCCAGTATGGCGTTAGCCCCCAGGCGGCTCTTGTTCGGCGTGCCGTCGAGCGCAATCATGTCGAGGTCGAGCGTCCGCTGCTCGGTCACGTCGCGGTCGAGCAGCAGGTCGGCGATGGCGGTGTTCACATTGTGCACGGCCTTCTTCACGCCGTAGCCGCCGTAGCGCGTGCCCCCATCGCGCAGTTCGAAGGCCTCGTAGGTGCCGGTCGAGCGTCCGCAGGGGACGTCGGCGCGGCCGCGCAACTCTCCGTCGACGAATACGTCGACCTGGACGGTGGGCGTTCCGCGGCAGTCGATTATCTCGCGGGCGTTGACGGCAGTTATCCTGTTGTACTCAGACATGTCGAGACCTCCTCTGTGCGCCCTGGCGGCGTTGAAGACGACACGGCGATGCCGCGCCTGCGAACACTCGGGCGCGGCCGTCGATTCAGTTTGTATGCCGAATGGTAACTCTCGACTCTCGAAGCGTCAACACGAATCGAAGCGCGGCGGAAAGCGCAGTTGCGCGCTTCCCGCCGTTGCGCCGGTTGGACGCCTTAGAGTATCGGACCGGTGTAGTACATGATGAGCGGCTCGCGGTAGCGGGAGTTCATCTCCTGCCGCGCCGGCTTGCCCGAGGCGATGGCGACTATCTCCTCGAGCAGCCTCTTCCCGACCTGCTCGACGGTCTCGGTGCCTTCTATGATCGTGCCGGCATAGACGTCGAAGTAGTCCTTCTGGCTCACGTCCTGCGGGCTGCTGAAGAGCTTCATGACGGGCACGGTGGCAATGCCGCCCACGGCGCAGGTGTAGTTGTGGAACCGCGTCGGCAGACCGGCGCCGTAGTTCAGACTCATGACCTGCGCGCCGCCAGCGGCGAATCCAAGGAATATCTGCGGCGTGTTCGCCGCACCGTCCATGAAGTACCTGCCGCGCCCGGATGGGCGCTCGCCCCACTCCAGCGCGCCGTCGATCGCGCCCTTGCCGCTCTTTGCGATGGCCCCGAGTGACTTCTCCTCGAGAGTGGTCATGCCACCAAGGATGTTGCCGGGATTCGGCTGCGAGCCACGAATGTCCTCACCGGTCGCCTTGATGCGCGCTTCAAGCCTGTCGGCGAACTCCACTATGCGGGCGGCAACCTTGTCGTTGACTGCCCGACGCGCCAGCAGGTGTTCAGCGCCGATTATCTCAGTCGTCTCGGAGAAGATGAACGTTCCGCCGGCGGCCACCAGCGCGTCGGCCACCCAGCCGACGGCCGGGTTGCAGGCCATGATGGACGCCGGCGTAGAGCCGGTGCACTTCGACGCGTACACGAGGTGGCTGAGGTCGAATGCCTCGCGCTGCAGCAGCGACGAGTCGGCGCGCATCTCCCTCGCCGTCCGGATGCCTTTCGCCACGGCGTTCTCGTAGGTTCCCTCCCGGTCGATGCTGATGAGTTCAACCGGTTTGCCCGAGCGGGCGATGTCCTCGGCTATGGGAGGCGCAGGCGGACCGTCGCAGCCGATGCCCACTACGATGACCGCGGCCACGTTGGGGTTGCAGCCGAGCCCCACCAGCGTGCGGTGGACCATCTCCTTGTCGGAGGGGATGTTCACGCACGCGGCGTTGTGCGTCAGCGCCACCACGTTGCCCCCGACCTCGGTCGCGATGCGGTCGGCCAACTCGTTGCCGCACTGTACCGCGGGAATGACGGCTACGTAGTTGCGCGCTCCGGCGCTGCCGTCGGGACGCGGATAGCCCATGAACTCCATCGCATCTCTCCTTCCGGTGGTGCTACAGCAGCGGACCGGTGTAGTACATCACCAGCAGCTCCCTGTAGCGCGAGCTCATCTCCTGCTTCGCGGGCTTGCCCGAAGCCACGGCAGCCAGCTCGGCCAGGATGCGCTGCCCTACGTCGGCCACTGTCTCCTTGCCCTCGATGATGGTGCCGGCGTAGACGTCGAAGTACTCCATCTGCGCAACGTCCTGCGGGCTGCTGAAGACCTTGAGGCACGGGACGATGGGGAGTCCGCCGACCGCCACTGTGTAGTTGTGCAGCTTGGTCGGCAGACCCGCGCCGTAGTTCAGCGTCATCACCTGCGCGCCGCCCGCGGCGAAGCCGAGGAATATCTGCGGCGTGTTGGCCGAGCCGTCCATGAAGTACAGCCCGCGGCCGTCCGGGCGCTCGCTCCATTCCAGCACGCCGTCTATCTTGCCGTGGCCGCTCTTGGCGATGGCGCCAAGCGACTTCTCCTCGAGCGTCGTCATGCCGCCCAGGATGTTGGCCGGCACTGGCTGTGAGCCGCGTATGTCGATTCCGGTCGCCTTGATGCGGTCTTCCATGCGGTTGACCACCTCAAGGATGCGGCGAGACACCTCAGGAGTCCTGCCCCTGCGTGCAAGCAAGTGCTCGGCGCCGATGGCTTCCGCAGTCTCGGAGAAGAGGAACGTGCCGCCGCTCTCCACCAGCTTCTCGGCCGCCCAGCCGACAGCCGGATTGCAGGCCATGATGGAGGCCGGGGTCGAGCCGGTGCACTTCGAACCCACAGTCAGATGGCTGATGTCGAATGCCTCCCGCTTCAGCCGGGCCGAGTCGGACAGCATCCGCTTCGCCGCGTTGACGCCCTTCGCCAGCGCATTGTCATAGCTGCCCTCGCGTTCGATGGTCACCAGTTCAACCGGCTTCTTCGACGCGGCGATGCCCTCGGCAATGCGGTCGGCCGGGATGCCGTCGCAGCCCACGCCAACCACGATAGCGCCGGCCACGTTCGGGTTCCGGCCGAGGCCGACAAGCGTGCGCTCAATCATGTCCTTGTCCGGCTGAACGTTGACGCAGGCGCCGTTGTGGGGCAGGGCAACTACGCTGCCTCCTACCTCGGAGGCGATGCGGTCGGCTAGCTCGTTGTCGCACTGTACCGCCGGGATGACGGCGATGTAGTTGCGCGCCCCGGCGCTGCCATCCGGCCGCGGATATCCCATGAACTCCATCTCTGTCCTCCTTCCGGCTTGGATGCCGGGACCTGTCGGATGCGGAATGGGCTGGCAATGCCGTAAGCTACATGTACCAGCCGTTCACGGTCCAGCCCGCGTCGACGGGAAGGTTCACGCCGGTGATGTTTCGCGCCTCCTCCGAGGCAAGGAACAGGGCAGCGTGTGCGATGTCCTCCGGCGAACTCATCCGGCCAAGCGGCGTGCGACGCAGCACGTCGGCTTCCTTCACCTTGCCCTGCTGCACGAAGTTCTTGACCAGGTCGGTCAGTACGTATCCCGGAGCTACCGCGTTCACGTTGATGTTGTACTTCGCCAGCTCGACTGCCAGCACCATGGTGAGGTTGATGACCGCGGCCTTGGAAGTAGCGTACGCCGTCCGGTAGATCTGGCCCGTCAGGCCTGCGATGGAGGAGATGTTCACGATTTTGCCGGCCTTCTGCTCAATCATATAGCGCGCCGCCGCTTTCGAGCAGACGTAGGTCCCGCGGAGGTTCGTGGCCATCACGCGGTCCCAGTCGGAGGTCGACTGCTCAAGCAGCGGCATGATGGGCTGGCTGATGCCGGCGTTGTTCACGAGTACATCGATCCCACCGAGCTCTCGAACAGTCCGGTCGACCATGGCGGTGACCTGAGACTCATCGGCGACGCTCGCCTCTATGGCGATGACTTTGCCCTTGAATTCGCGCGCCCTGACTGCAGTCTCCTCCGCTGTGGACAGGTGCGCTGCGTTGACCGCGAGTGCGGCGCCCTCGCGTGCAAAGGCGAGCGCGATGGCTTGACCGATGCCGCGCCCACTCCCCGTGACGAGTACCTTCTTCCCTGCGAATCTCATGAGGCCTCCTTCCCTGACTACGTCAGTCCCTGCTGCACGCTCTCAACGAAGTCCCGCACGGCATCGTCGAGGCCGTACGAAGCCCGCCAGCCCCAGTCGCGGCGGGCCAGACTGTCGTCCATGCGTCTCTGGATGTTGCCGTACTGCGTGTCCATGATGTGCTGGTAGGCGGGGTCGAACTCGTAGCTGATGCGCGCTCCGGGCACATGGCGGCGAACCGCCCCGGCTATCTCCTCGGTTGACGCTGAGAAGCCGTCCAGGTTGTAGCAGCGGGCCGCGAGCGCCGAGGGGGCGGCATCGCCCAGCGCGATGAGGCTGAGCGCGGCGTCCTTCACGTAGATGAAACGGAGCCGCAGTTCCCTGCTCACCTTCAGCACGTACGGGTTGCCCTTCGCACACTCCTCGACCACGAGAGAGGTGTAGGCGCTCCAGCCGAAGCCGGGAATACGTCCCGGTCCCAGGATGGACAGGAACCTGACCGCGCGGAAGTCGACGCCGTAGCGGCGGTGGTAGTACTCCCCCAGACGCTCGCTGCAGACCTTTGTGACGCCGTACATCGTGACCGGCATCTGCGCATAGTCGTTGGGGCAGTCCTCAGGTAGGGACGGAGAGAAGGTGGCCGTGGTGCTCGAGTAGACGATGGTGCGCACGTCGAACAGCCGCGCGGCCTCGAGCACGTTCACCGTCCCGCCTACGTTCACCGCCCAGGCGGTCGCGTGTGCCTGCTCGCTGGCTGGCGGCATGAGAGCGCCGATGTGGTAGATGATATCCGGTGAGGTGGCTCGCACCCCGTCCATCACTTCGGCCCAGTCGGAGAGGTCCGCCCGAACGACCGTGATGCGGTCCCGGATGTCCACAGGGAGCTTCGTTGCAGGCGCAAGGTCCAAGATTGAGACGCTGTCACCGCGCGACAGCAGCAGTCGCGAGAGCTGGCGGCCGACCATGCCCGCCCCGCCGGTGATGAGGCATCTGGTCACGGCGTCACATCTCCTTCAGCCCGAGCAGGGCCTCCAGCCGGGGGTCCTGTCTCCATATGTTGAAGTTGTAGAACCCGAGCGACTCGCCCTTGGTGGTCTTCCCCGACGCCACCGCGAGCACCTCATCGAATATGCGCTGCCCGACCGATTCGATGGACTCCGTGCCTTCCATGACGGTGGAGGCGTTGATGTCCATGTCCTCGGACATGCGCGCCCACGTCTCCGGGTGGCCGGTGACCTTGACCAGCGGGCAGATGGCGTGGCCGAAGCTGCCGCCACGACCCGTCGCGAAGACGATGATGTTGGCGCCGGCGGCTGCCTGGTAGGTCATCGCCTGTAGCTCGATGTGGATGCCTTCCTGCAGGTAGAAACCGGGCGCGTCAGGCACCTGCTCGACCAGGTTCGGACGGACCTTGAGTACGCCGGACACCGGGCGGTGGCCGCTCTTGTGGACGGCGCCGAGCGATTTCTCTTCGAGCGTCGTCAGTCCTCCCAGCACGTTGCCGCCACACATGAAGTCGACGCTTGCCCCGGGTACCGACCAGCGTTTCTCTTCTTCCCCAACCCAGCGGAGGATGTCCCGCCTGACTGTCTCATTGACCGCCCTCCTGGCCAACTCCTCCTCAGCGCCGATGGCCTCGATGGGCTCTATCATGACCACCCGTGCGCCGGCGTCAACCACCAGGTCCGACATGACGCCTATGGACGGGTTGGCGGCAATGCCGCTTGTCGTATCGGAGCCGCCGCACTTGACGCCGACCACCAGCCGGCCGATATCGACCGGCATGCGGCGCTCTTTCGCGGCGTCGTTCGACATCGCCTGGACGGCAGCGCGCCCTCGGGCGATAGCCTTGCGGGTATTGCCGATTTCCTGGATGTTGATGATGCTGACCGGCTTACCGGTCCTGGCTATCTGCTCGGCCATGGGCTCGGGCCGCTGACCCTCGCAGCCCATGACCACCAGCACGACACCGTGGATGTTCGGGTTGGTGCAAACGCCGACGATGGTCGGCACCACCTCGATGGCAATGCATCCGTGGTAGTGGGTCACCGCGACGGCGCCCGGAATGCCCTCGGCCATCTGCCGTGCAGCTGGTTCGCCGCAGTCACAGACCGCCAGTACGAGCACGGTGTTGCGCACGCCCGCGCGTCCATCCTTCCTTACGTATCCCTGGAACTGCATCGTTGCTCTCCTTCCGGCGGTATCCCGGGACCTACTTGTGTCCGAGCATGTTCTCGGTCAAGGGCATCCGGTCGCTCGTGACGTTGTGGATGTGGACGTAGTCGCCGGCGCGGATGAACACCGATGCCCGGCCTATCTTCGCGCCGTACTTCGTGATGTCGTGCCCCAACGGGATGTCTGCCAGGGCTACCTTGTGGCCCAGCGGCAGAGCGTCGTTCACGCGGAGACGCAGCACCACGTCACGGCTGGTGGAAAGTACCTCGACCTCGTCGCCTGCCCGCAGTTCGGTGAGCGCGGTGGCGACGTTGTCGCGCGGGTCCATGGTGATTGCCTTCTTCATCAGCGCATCCTCCTTGCGGCTGCTTGTCGTCCATCGTATCGCACTCCGGTTCCGGCCGCACATCTGGCTGGCGGAGCACCGGGGCAGGGGGCTTTCCCCTGCTCCTGGATGTAGTCGATTGCGGCGGGCCGGGCCCGAAGTCGCCGGTCCCTGCTACCTGATGGCCTTGAGCTGCGCCTCGGTGATGAGCCCCTCCGCAAGCGCCACTTCGGCCGCCCAGCGCGCGGCATTGCCGCAGACCTCGGGACAGACCGTCGCGTGGCCGCCGGCCTCGTCGAACTTCCGCATCTCGTCCGGGTCCGGCATGAAGAAGGGACGACCGAACAGCTTCGAGTGCAGCTCGCGGCAGACGACGGTTCCGTACTCAGCGATGAAGCGGTCGTGCACCTTGCGCGCGTTGGCGAAGCTGACGAAGCGGAGACGCTCGGGGTCGGCGAACTTGTCTCGCTCGCGGCCGCGCAGACTGCTGAGGAAGGCGATGGCGCCCGAGTAGGCGCCGCAGCCGGCGTCACCCATCAGTGCGCTGCCGCCCGCGAAGCCGCTCATCGCCTTGAAGACCGCCTCGTTCGGCATCTGGAACGTGTCCTGCAGCGCCGCGAGGACGCACTGAGCACAGCCGCGGTAGGTCTGCTCGTAGTGGAACCCAAGGTCGTAGGCCTTTTGCAGTATCCTCGTTTTCGCCCTCTCGTCCATGTCCCTCCTTGGTGCAGGCGGTATTGGGCTAGTGGACTACGTCTCTTGTCCAGATGTCGACGTACATGCCGATCTTGAGCGACTCGGCCTTGGTCATCTTGCCGGAGGCGACGTCGAGTATCTCCCTGTAGAGTCGAGCCCCGCGCTCCTCGCGCGTCTCTTCTCCGGCGGGGTCCATGCAGAAGTCCATGAGGTCGGAGAGACAGCCGCACGTCGTCGGGTTGCCCGTCACCTTGATCATGGGCACGAACGGGAAGCCCCAGGGCGCGCCTTTGCCGGTCGAGAACATCATCACGGTGGCGCCGGCGGCGGCGAGGCCGGTGATGGCTCGTGGAGCCTGGCCCGCCGTGTCGACGACGTAGAGGCCCTTGCCGCTCGGCCGCTCGCCAAGTTCGAGCACGCCCTGCAGGGTACTGGTGCCCGCCTTGATGATGGCGCCAAGCGACTTCTCCTCAAGCGTGGTGAGGCCGCCGGCGATGTTCGCCTGAGCGATGTTCGCTCCCGGGATGTTGGTGTCCATCTTCTTCTCAAGCCGGGTCACGATGTTGATGAGCTTCTCTCGGACCTCCGGTGAGGCCGCGCGGCGCGCAAGCACATGCTCGGCTCCGGTTATCTCGGTCGTCTCGCCGAAGACGCAGGTGCCGCCGTGCTCGACCAGCGTGTCGCACGCCGCACCGAGCGTGGGGTTGGACGCCAGGCCGGAGGTCGTGTCCGAACAGCCGCACTTCGCACCCAGAACGAGGTTCGAATCGTCCACCTCTTGCCTTCTGACCTTCGAGATGTCCATCGCCATGAGACGCGCCAGCCGCATGCCCTCGGCGAAGGTGTTGTTCACGCCGCCCAGCTTGTGGACGACGACCTTCTCGACCTGCTTGCCGGTCTTGGCTATCTCCTGCTGGATGTGGTCGATGGGGCCCTCACCACCAAGGCTGACGAGCAGCACCGCGCCCAGGTTCGGGTTGCTTCCAAGCGCGGCCAGCGTGCGGTGCACGACCATGGTGTCGGACTCGGAGTTGCCGCAGCCCTGCTCGTGCGTGAAGGTCGCACAACCCGGCACCTGGTTCGCTATCCAGGTGGCGATGTCGTTGGCGCACACCACTGTCGAGACGATGCCCACGTAGTTCCGCGTGCCGACCGCGCCGTTCGGCCTGACGTATCCCAGGAAGCTCATGTTCTGTTGTCCTCCAGTTCTTCTCTTTGGTCTGCTGCTCCGTGCTGACACACTCGAACTCGAACCGTACTGCGCTAGAAGACCGGTCCCACGCGCCACATCTCGAGCACCTCGCGGTATCGCGGCGCAAGCTCCACCTTCGACGGCTTGCCCGACGCCACGGCCGCGACCTCCTCGAGCAGCCGCTGGCCGACCTGCTCGACCGACTCCAGTCCCTCGATGATGGTTCCGGCGTAGACGTCGAAGTAATCCAGCTCGCTCTTGACGTGCGGACTGCTCACTATCTTGATGACCGGCAGCACCGGCAGGTGACCGAGGGACGATGCCGGCATGCCCCGGAATCTCGCAGGCAGGCCGCCGCCGTAGCCGAAGGTCATCAACTGTGCGCCCGCCGCCGCGAGGCCGAGCGCCATCTGCGGCGTGTTGGCTGAGCTGTCCATGAAGTACAGGCCCTTGCCCGGCAAGCGCTGTCCCCACTCCAGTACGTCCGTGAGCGGTCGTGTGCCGCTCTTCGCGATGGCGCCGAGGGACTTCTCCTCGATCGAGGTCAGACCTCCCTTGATGTTGCCCGGCGTGGGCTCGGAGCCGAGGATGTCGACCCCGGCCTCGAAGATGCGCTTGTCCGTGCGCCCGACAGCTTCAAGCAGCTTCCTGCCTATCTCGGGCGTTGCTCCCCGGCGTGCGACGATGTGCTCGGCGCCGATGAGCTCTGCCGTCTCGGAGAAGACCGCCGTGCCGTTCGCATCCACGATGCGGTCCACCACCCAGCCGGCTACCGGGTTGCAGCCGAGCGCCGACGTGGTGTCCGAGCCTCCGCACTTCACGGCGAGCCGCATCTCGTCGAGCCCGAACGGCTCGCGCTGCATCAACTGGGCCGCAGACTTCATCTGTTTCGCGAAGCGCGTGCCCTTCGTCACGACGGTGTCGTAGCTGCCCTCCCGCTCGATGGTGAGTGCCTCCACCGGCTTGCCGGACTTCGCAATGTCGGCAGCCATGTCGACCGCCGAGATGGAGTCGCAGCCGATGCCCAGGACCACGACGGCTGACACGTTGGGATTGCAGCCGATGCCTGTCAGGACGCGTCGCGCCGCCTCGTTGTCCGGCCCGACGTGTACGCACGGCTGGTTGTGCAACACGGGATGAACGCCTGCGCCGGCTTCATCGGCGATGCGGCAGGCCATTTCGTTGGCGCACCTGCCGGCCGGGATGAGCGCGACAACATTCCGAACACCGACCGAACCGTCCGGCCGGCGGTAGCCGAGGAACTGCATAGTATCCCCCTCTGACCTACAGTCTGATGACGTCTACCGGTCCGATACCCTGCCCATGTAGGCGCCCTTCATGGCCGACACGGCAAGCTGTGTATAGGCCCCCAGGATGCCGGTCGTGTTCGTTGGCTTCCAGGCGGGCTTGCGGCTCTTACGCTCAGCCAGTATCTTCTGTATCTCCTCCGGCGACTTCCTCTCCCGTTTCACGCCCACGATGTTGAGCGCGCGGCGCGACAGGCTTATCTCGATGAGGTCGTCGTCTTCCACGAGCCCGATGGGCCCGCCGGCAACCGCCTCCGGCGAGACGTGCCCGATGACCGGCCCGGCGGTGGCGCCGGAGAAGCGGCCGTCAGTCACGAGCGCGATGGATTTGCGGTACTTCTCGATGCCCACGATGGCCGACGACGTCAGGAACAGTTCAGGCATGCCGCAGCTCTTCGGACCCTCGTTGCGCACGATGGCCACGTCGCCCGGCTCGAGCTTCAGCCCCGTGACCGCCGCGAAGCACTCCTCTTCCGAGTCGAACACCACGGCCTTGCCGATGTGCTCGTACATGGCGGGGTCGCAGGCGCTGTACTTGAACACGGAGCCCTCGGGCGCGAGGCTGCCCTTCATGATGGCCATCGAGCCCTTCTTGCTCTTCGGGTCGTCCGGGTTGCGGACGACGTCCGTCCGCTGCATCCGGCGTGAGCCGTCAACGGTCGCGTAGTTGCCGAGGTAGCCTTCCCCCATGCGGAAGAAGTCGGACTTCTTCACGTTCTCCAGGTTCTCGCGGACGGTGAGACCGGTCACGGTCATCGCGTTCATGTCCAGCAGGCCGGAGTCTGCCAGCAGAGCGATGATGCGCTGGACGCCGCCGGCGAACCAGAACTGCCGGGAGGCGTACTGCCCCGCCGTGTGAATGTTCGTGAGGTAGGGTGTCTGCTGGCCCAGCTTGTCGAACATGGTCACGTCGAACGGGACGCCGGCCGCGTGTGCGATGGCGGGGAGGTGCAGCAGCCCGTTTGACGAACCGCCCGTCGCCTGATGGATGACCACCGCGTTGCGGAACGCACCCTCGGTGAGAACGTCTTTCACCTTGAGCCCACGCTTGAAGAGATTCATGATGAGGTCGCCTGCGTTGCGCGCGTTGTTCAGCACGTAGCGCTGCGTCGCGGGCGCCAGCGCTGCCGTCGGCGGCGCCATGCCCAGAGCCTCACTCATGACCTGCATCGTCGAGGCTGTCCCCATGAACTGACACGCGCCGTTGCACGGCAGTGTGTGGTCCACGATGAACTCGAAGTCGTGCGGGTCGAGCATCTTCGCCTGCACCTGGCCGAAGCCTTTGCCGACGTCGCCCTCCATCATGTAGCACGGGCCAGGCTCATTCGAGCCGCCGGGGATGACTACCACCGGCATCGTGTCCTTCATCCTGGCCGCCGCCACCAGACAGGCGGGAAGCCCTTTGTCACAACTGGACATAAGGATTGCGCCGTCGAACATGTGAGTGTTGGCGTAAATCTCGATCATGCCGGCGATGAACTCCCGGGAAGCGAGCGGGTAGTTCATCCCGTCATGCCCCTGGGCAACGCCATCGCAGACGTCGGATGTGGTGTACTTGAACCCGGTACCGCCGGCGATGCCGACACCCAGTCGAGCTTCCTGAATAAGTCTGTCGAGGTGGAAGCTGCCGGGATGCGCCTCGCTGGCGGTTGAGAACAGCAGTATGTGCGGCTTCGCCAGGTCTTCCCGCGTGAAGCCCGCTGGGGCGTAGAGCGAAGGCACCTGCGGCGAGCACTGCTGCAGGAACTCGCTTCTTCTCTCCATCTCCGTCACCTCCCTGATACTGAGAATGGTTCCCGCCGACCAAGGCGTGCCGGGTATCAGATGATCATGCGGAAGTGGATGTCGAACTCGCGGTGGCCCAGCGCCTCCGCCTTCGTCAGTTCGCCGTTTGCCGTGGCCATCACTCTGTCGAAAACCTGCTGGCCGACGCTCTCGAGCGTGCCCTCGCCATCGACGATGACGCCCGCATTGATGTCGATATTCGGGGTCATCTTCTTGTACAGGACGCTGTTGGTCGAGACCTTGATGACCGGTGCGATGTTGGCGCCGACCGGCGTGCCTCGGCCCGTGGTGAAGACGATGAGCTGGCATCCGGCAGCCAGGAGGCCCGTGTTGTTCATCACGTCCGCCGCGGTGGCATCCATGATGACGAGGCCCTTCTTGACCGGCCGCTCGCCGTACTTCACAACCTGTACGATCTTGGAGCTGCCGCCCTTCCGGATGCAGCCGAGCGACTTCTCCTCGATGCTGCTAAGGCCGCCCTTGATGTTGCCTGGAGCGGGCTGCGTGCCGCGGATGTCCACGCCGCCGGTCATGGCGGTGGTTTCGGCATCGGCGATGACGCGGTAGATGTCCTTGGAGACCTTATCGTCGGACGCGCGCCGCGCCAGGACGTTCTCGCAGCCGAGCATCTCCGTGGTCTCGGAGAAGATGGCTGTGCCGCCCAGTGCGACGAGCTTGTCGGCCATGACGCCGAGCGACGGGTTTGCTGTCAGGCCGGAGAAAGCGTCCGAGCCGCCGCACTCGAGGCCGACCATCAGCTCGGAGACCGGGATGGCCTCCTTCTTGAGCTTCGCTGCGTCAGCCACCATCTTCGTTGCGAGCTTGACGCCCTTCTCTACGCAGCCCGGCGTGCCGCCGTCTTCCTGGACGCTCACGACTGCGTAGGGCTGGCCCATCTTATCCAGTTCCGGGGTGAGCACGTCGGGCGTGATGACCTCGCAGCCGTTGGCCACGAGCAGCACGCTGGCAACGTTGCCGTGTCCGCAGATGCCGAGCATGGTCCGAATGACCTGCTCTTTGTCCTCGCCAACGTGGCCGCAGCCGCCGCCGTGCCGGGCGTAGACGGTGCCCGGAACCTTCTCACTTATCATCCGGGCGACTTCAGAGGAGCAGACGACGGTCGGGAACACGAGTACATGGTTGCGTATGCCGACTCTGCCGGTCTTTCTGCGATAGCCCTGAAACTCCATCTACTTGTCCCCCCTTCCTTTCTGGCTTTCCATGTTGTGGATGTGCACGTGCTGGCCGGCCTTGATGGCCGCCGTGGCCAGTCCGATGGATTCCCCGTACTTCACCACCGGCGCATGCACCGCGATGTCGGCCAGCGCGAACTTGTGACCGAACGGGATGTCCTGGACGAGCGCAGTCGTGACCTCCTTGCCTCCCAGTGCGACGGTCACTTTGTCACCTGCTTTGAGGTCCTGGAAGGCGGTCGCCACGTTGTCCTTGGTATCGATGAGTATCGCCTTTGGTTTCATCTGTCCTGCAATCCTCCCGTCAACAGTATTCTCTGTCCGGCGCGGGCATCCGCGCCGTCCGAAAGGAGACCTGAATGAAGAGCGCCAAACGAGACATGCCCCCGGGGACCGGCAGCGCGGCTGCGCGGTGCGGGCCCCGGAGTCCTGTTCGAAGTTCAGTCAAGAGTGAACGTCCGAGCGGCTGAGTGGACCGCGGTGCGGGTGCGCTATTGTAGTCCTTCCGAGTCGCGCTGTGTCAACCGAACGCCCGCCCATGGTCCGCCGGGTCGCTGCTACTGGGCAGTGTGGGCCTTCAGAAAGTCCTTGTCCACGGTCACGCCCAACCCCGGCCTCTTCGGGATGTCGATGTAGCTGTCGACCGCCACGAATCTCTCGTGTGTCGCACCCTCCCGGAGCGGGTTGGGCGACCGGTCGAACTCGAAGAACGGCTCGGGAGGGTTTATCTTCCCCGGGATGTGGGGTATCGCGGCGTAGCAGTGCAGCGCCGCAGCGATCGCGATGTTCGTGCCCCAGACGTGCGGCACTATTTGTGTGTTCCAGGCGCTCGCCATGGCCGTAATCTTCTGAAACTCGGTGATGCCGCCGCAGATGCCCGCGTCCGGCTGCAGGATGTCCACGCAGCGCCGGCTGATGAGTTCCTTGAAGCCGAACCTGGTCATCTCGCACTCGCCGGCGGCGATACGCACGGTGGTACTGTTCTTGAGCTCGACGTAGCCGTCGAGGTCCTCCGGCGGCAGCGGCTCCTCGAACCAGTACACTTCGAGGTCCTCAAGCTCTCGCGCGATCCAGACGGCCTCGGCGGAGTCGTAGGCACAGTTGGCGTCGACCATGAGCGTCGTCTCCCAGCCGATGGCGTCGCGGATTGCGCCCAGTATCTCGAGGTCCTCTTCCACCGAGACGGTGCCCATCTTGTACTTCATTGCGAAGAAGCCGGCATCCTTGTAGCCGAGCGCCTCGTCGACGAGCGCCGCCTTGGGGTCCTCAGCCATCGGCCGGTACAGTCCGGTGGCATATGCGTGTGCGCGGTCGCGGAAGGCGCCGCCCAGCAAGTTGTAGACGGGCTGCCCGGTCGCCTTGCCCTTGATATCCCAGAGGGCGATGTCGATTGCGCTCAGCGCCTCGCAGAGGATGCCCTTCTGCGAGTTGTGCCGGTACGGCCGGTATATGCTGTCCCAGATGACGTCGCTATTGAACGGGTCCTGGCCGAGGACCTTCGGAGCGCAGAACGTCTCGATGGTGCGCGCCAGCGCCTGGGCAGGGCCGAAGGCCTCGCCGCAGCCCTCGATGCCCTCGTCAGTGGAGATGACCACGATGGTGACCTGTCGGCCCGTCACCCAGGTCTGGGAGAAGGCGAACGACTTTATCTCCAGTGGTTGTACCAGCGGGTAGACTTTCACATCGGTGACCTTCATCTCGGCACACTCCTTTCGACGATTCAGGTCGGCTTCGCCCGTGCGGGCGAAGAATCGGGCAGCAGTGCCGCCGCGGACGTGCGGCCCCGCCCGACGGCATCGCGGTTGTCACGCGCCCTGAGGGAAGCGCAGTCTACCGCCGCGCCACCACCCAGTCAATCGCCCGGCGCTTCACATCCGGCATCATCTCGCGTACACTGTGCCCCTGCCTCACATCACGACCGGACCGGTGACGTATGCTGTGGCGGTTCTCTCTCTACGGCTTCCTCAAGAACCAGCGGTACTTCGAGCCGTTCATTATCTTGTTCTTCCTGCAGCTCGGACTCTCCTTCACCCAGATCGGCCTGCTGGTCGGCTTCCGTGAGCTGTGCGTCAACCTGATGGAGGTCCCCAGCGGCGCCGTTGCGGACCTCTTCGGCCGGCGCCGCTGCATGATGCTCTCTTTCGGGGCCTACATCGCCTCCTTCGCGCTGTTCGGCTTGAGCCGCAGCTACCCCCAGCTCTTCCTCGCCATGTTCTTCTTCGCCGTCGGCGAGGCGTTCCGGACGGGCACCCACAAGGCCATGATCTTCACATGGCTTCGCCTGCAGGGGCGGCTCGACGAGAAGACGAAGGTCTACGGCTACACGCGCTCGTGGTCGAAAATAGGTTCCGCCGTCTCGACGGTCATCGCGGTGACCATCGTCTGGTGGGCCCAGGACTACGCCTGGGTCTTCCTCCTCGCCATCATCCCCTACGTGGTAGGGCTCATCAACTTCGCCGCCTACCCGAAAGAACTGGAAGGGCAGCCCGAGGCAAGGGTTGGACTGCGCGACGTGTTCGCCCACCTGGGGAAGTGCGTAGGTGACTCGGTGCGGGTGCGCGGACTGCGGCGCCTGGTCGTCGAGTCGATGTCTTTCGAGGGGGTCTACAAGGCCGTGGAGGACTACCTCCAGCCGGTGGTGAAGAACATGGCGCTGCTGGTGCCCGCACTGGCCTGGCTAGGTGAGACACGGCGCAGCGCCGTGCTCATCGGGCTTGTATACGTGGCGTTGTACCTCGGCTCTGCGTACGCCAGCCGTAATGCGCACCGGATGGCGTCGAGGTCCGGTGGCGAGGAGAAGGGCAGCCGGGTGCTCTGGAAAGTTGTCTTCGCCACGTATGCAGTCTTGGTGCCTCTACTGTACTTTGGGCTCTACAAGTCGGCAGTGGTGGCGTTCGTGCTGCTCTCGATGGTTCAGAATCTGTGGCAGCCGGTGCTCGTGAGCCGGTTCGACGCGTACGCGAGCGAGACCGAGGGCGCCACCGTACTCTCAATCGAGAGTCAGGCGCGGGCCATCTCCACCATGGTGGTTGCTCCAGTCTTCGGAGTGGCGGTTGATTTCGTTCGCGCCAACGGCCC
>CAZVCS010000014.1:0-29101 GCA_964625765.1 uncultured Dehalococcoidales bacterium
ACAGCATCCGGTGAACGGAAGACGAGCGCACCCGGACAACCCGGAGACAGGTGTCCCTGTTCCGGGCCGCCGGAAGGCTCATGGCAAGCGATACCACACCCGCTGCATCACGCAGCGGGCCTTGTCTTGGTCGCGGTGCGCGTCGCAGTGCGCCGCACTACGCGGGCTTCACGAAGGTATACCACTCGGAGTACTTGGGATTTCTGCCGAGGGCGACCTCGCTGAACAGCTTCTGCAGCTTCGCGGTCAGCGGTCCGGTCTCTCCGTTGCCGATGGTGCGCAGGTCGACCGACGAGATCGGGGCCACGTTGGTGGCGGTGCCGGTGAAGAAGGCCTCGTCCGCCACGTAAAGCTCGCTCCGGTCGATGCTTCGCTCGATGGTGTCGACGCCGAGCTCGTTCTTGGCGAGCTGCATCACGGTGTCCCTGGTGATGCCCAGCAGGATGCTGTCATACGGGGCGGGTGTGATGAGCTGCCCCTTGATGACGATGAAGATGTTCTCGCCGCTGCCTTCCGAGACGTGGCCGTTTTCGTTCAGCATGATGGCCTCGTCGAAGCCGGCGCGGTTGGCGTCCGTCTTGGCCAGGGCGCTATTCACATAGATGCCGGTGATCTTGCCGCGGGGCGAGATCTGGCTGTCGCTGACGCGCCGCCAGGACGAGGTGCAGCACTTGATGCCGCCTGTGCCGAGGTACGGGCCAAGCGTCGTCGCGATGACGAAGAAGTCATCTTCAAGGCCGTGGAGTTTGACGCCGATGGCCTCGGACGACTTGTACGCCAGTGGCCTGCAGTAGATGTTCTCCTTGAAGCCGCTGCGCTTGACGGTCTCGATGGTCAGCTCGCAGAGAGCATCCGCGTCGTACGGGAGGGTGATGTTGAGGATCTTGCACGCATCGAGCTGTCGTCGGTAGTGGTCCTTCATGCGGAACAGGCAGAGCTGCTTCTTCTCCGGGTCCCAGTTGCCGCGGATCCCGCCGAAGCACGCGGTCCCGTAGTGCAGCGCCTGGGTCAGGATGCCTATCTTGGCATCCTTGAGGGGCATGTACTCTCCTCGAAAGAAGGCGTAGGGTTCTCCCATGGTCTGGTTCCTCCTCATGCGTAAAGGTGATTGAATCCTCCGCCTCGGGGCGCCGACGGGGTGCCTGGGGCGGGTGCTGCCTGCGTTGCCGTCGTCTGCTCTCCTGTTCCTCCTTTCCTCGTTCGGGCCATATAGCAGGAAGCCTCCCTTTCGGGAGGCTTCCTCGGTTACCTGCGACTTCTGAACTGCTATCTACTCTGACGTTCGGGAAAGCCTCCCGTGCGCACCTGCTGTGCGCACAATAAGGATAGCTGCTGCCAGTACAATCACGAGTAGAATCGGGCTTCCCATTGCTGTCCGCCTGGCGCCGAAAACGCTATTGTAGAAACGGTGCGCCTCGCTGTCAATCCTCCCGCGACCGGATTCTGTCGATTACGTGCTGTCCCATCTCGCGCGTGCCGGCCGACGGCGCTCCGTCCGTGGCGATGTCCGGCGTGCGGCAGCCCGCCTCCAGTGTTGCGACGACGGCCCGCTCGACCGCCCGTGCCTCCGTCTCGAGTTGAAGGGAGTAGCGGAGCAGCATGGCGGCGCTGAGAATGGCCCCAAGCGGGTTCGCGATGCCCTTTCCGGCGATGTCCGGGGCAGAGCCGTGTATCGGCTCGTACAGGCCGAGCATCTTCCCTGTGGGCAGCCCTGAGAGGCTGGCGGATGGGAGCAACCCCATCGAACCGCCGATGACCGACGCCTCATCGGTGAAGATGTCGCCGAACAGGTTCCCCGTGACGACCACGTCGAACCTGCGTGGATTGGAGACGAGTTGCATCGCGAAGGTGTCCGCCAGCATGTGGCTGAGTTCGACGTCGGGGTACTCGGCCGAGACCTCTCTGACGACCTCCTTCCAGAGCTGGTAGCACACGAGTGCGTTGGACTTGTCTACCGAGGTGACCCTCCGGTTCCTGCCGCGAGCAAGCTCGAAGGCGACGCGCACGGTCCGGGCGATCTCGTGTTCGGAGTAGTCCATCGTGTCAACCGCCCGCCGCCCGGTCTCCGACAGCCACCGCTTCTTCGGCTGGCCGAAGTAGACGTCGCCGGTGAGCTCACGCACGACCATGATGTCGGTGTCGCGCACCACCTCAGGCCGCAACGGGCTCTTCGCCACCAGCATCGGCAGCGACTTCACCGGTCGAAGGTTGACGTACAGGCCGAGTGCCTTCCGCAATCCGAGGATCGCCTGACCGGGGCGCAGGTCGAAGCGGGGGTTCTCGTCCCACGCCGGACCTCCGATGGCTCCGAACAGGACTGCGTCCGAGTCGCGACAAAGGCTGATGGTCTCGTCCGTCAATGGCTTCCCGAACGCGTCAAGTGAGGCGCCGCCGACCAGGCCTTTCGTCAGGCTGAACTCGTGACCGTACCGCTGGCCGACGACGGCGAGCACGCGCTGTGCCTCGGCAATCACCTCGGGTCCGATGCCGTCCCCGGGGAGAACGGCTATGCGATAGCTCATGCCTGCATCCTCTCCAGCCGGCTCCTGGTGTACGCCACCAGTCCGCCGGCGTTGATGATGCCCTCCATGAACGCGGGGTACGGCCTGGCTGCCGAGGTTATGCCCCGCGTCTTGTTGGTGATGGTCCCGGCCGAGAGGTCCACCTCGAGCTCATCGCCGGCCTGGCAGGAATCGACGGCTTCGGGGCACTCGAGCAGGGGGAGACCGATGTTGATGGCGTTGCGGAAGAAGATGCGGGCGAAGCTGTGGGCGATGACGCACGAGACGCCGCAGGCCTTGAGCGCTATGGGCGCGTGCTCACGCGAGGAGCCGCAGCCGAAGTTGCTGGTGGCGACCACCATGTCGCCGGGCCGCACGCGTGCGCGGAAGTCGACATCGATGTCCTCCATGCAGTGTGCCGCCAGGGGGGCCGGCTCCCACACGTTGAGGTATCGTGCGGGGATGATGACGTCGGTATTGACGTCCGCTCCGTACTTGTGAACGACGCCGTGCAGTATCACTTTGGCGATACCTCCTTTCCGGCCGGCATCACTTCCGCCGGGCCGGCGACGCGGCCCGCTATCGCGCTGGCGGCGGCCACGGCCGGTCCGGCAAGGTAGACCTCGGACTTGGGGCTGCCCATGCGCCCGACGAAGTTGCGATTGGTGGTGGAGACGCAGCGCTCGCCCGGAGCGAGGATGCCCATGTAGCCTCCGAGGCACGGCCCGCACGTGGGTGTGCTGACGACCGCACCCGCCTCCATGAAAGTCCTGATGAGCCCTTCCTCCATAGCCTCGCTGTAGACCCTCTGGGTGCCGGGGATGACGATACAGACGACCGACGGATGCACCTTGCGCCCCTTCAGCAGGGCGGCCGCGACCCGGAGGTCGCTCAACCTGCCGTTGGTGCAACTGCCGATGACTACCTGGTCGATGGGAATATCGCCTGCCCTGCTGACCGGCCTTGTGTTGGACGGCTTGTGGGGGAAGGCGACGGACGGTTCGATGCTGGAGGCGTCGAACTCGACGATGCGCGCGTAGTCGGCGTCGCTGTCAGTCCGGAGGCGCACGATGGGCTTTGGCCCGGACTTCGAGGGATGGGACGTGACGTAGGCCTCGGTGGCGGCATCGACCGGGAAGATGCCCGCCTTGCCGCCGGCCTCGATGGCCATGTTCGACATGGTGAAGCGGCCGTCCATGGGCAGAGACTCGATGGCTTCACCGCCGAACTCCATCGCGGAGTAGAGCGCCCCGTCGACGCCGATGGCCCCGATGGTGTGCAGGATGAGGTCCTTGCCTCCGACCCACGGCTGGAGCCGCCCGTGGAAGACGAATCGGATGGTGGGAGGCACCTTCATCCAGATCTCGCCCGTGGCCCAGGCGACGGCGATGTCAGTGGAGCCCATGCCCGTGGCGAAGGCGCCGAGCGCACCGTACGTGCAGGTGTGCGAATCGGCTCCGATGACGACCTCACCGGGACCCACGATGCCCTCCTGCGGCAGAAGCACGTGCTCGATGCCGGAGCGACCTACCTCGTAGTAGAGCAGGCCCTGCTCGCGGGAGAACTCGCGCACCACCTTCGCCTGGATGGCGGAGTCGATGTCCTTGTTCGGGACGAAGTGGTCCTGCACCATGACCACCTTCGTGGGGTCGAAGACGCGGGAGACACCGAGACGCCGGAACTCCTTCAGCGAGAGAGGGCCGGTGATGTCGTTGGCAAGCACCATGTCGACCCTGGCGCTGACGAAGTCGCCCGGACGGACGCTCGTCTTCCCTGAATGTGCGGCCAGTATCTTCTCAGCTATCGTTGCCATCAGCGGGCCTCCGTGACGGCCGTCGCGGCGCCGTCCTCCTGCGGTGCAGGGGCAGTTCCGGCCGCCCGCCGCGACAGGAGGAGCCGGTTGAGGGCGTTCATGTATGCCTTGGCGCTGGCGACGACGATGTCGGTGGAGGCGCCGCGACCCGTGTAGGTTGTGCCATCGCTCTCGATACGGATGAGCACCTCGCCGATGGCGTCGAACCCCTCGGTGTTTGCGTTGATGGTGAACTCGACGAGTTTGTTGGGAATGCCGACGATCCGGTTGATGACCTTGTAGACGGCATCTACCGGTCCCGTGCCCAGCGCGGCATCCGACAGGGTCTCGCCCCTGGGACCGATGAGCCGGACGGCGGCCGAGTGCAGGCTGTGGTCGCCGCAGGAGACGTCGACATGGTCCAGCCTGTAGACCTGGGTCTCCTGCCGCAGCTCCTCGCTCACGAGCGAGATGAGGTCGCGGTCGGCGATCTCCCGCTTCTTGTCCGCCAGGTCTTTGAAGGCGCGGAAGGCGTGGCTGAGCGAGTCGTCGCTCAGCGTGTATCCCAGCTCCGCGAGGCGTTCGCGAAACGCGTGCTTGCCGCTGAGCTTGCCTAGCACCAGGCTGCTCGCCGGTACCCCGACCGAACGCGGGTCCATGATCTCGAAGGTGGAGGACTCCTTGACCATGCCGTCCTGGTGAATGCCGGACTGGTGGCGGAAGGCGTTGGCGCCGACGATAGCCTTGTTCGGCTGCACCACGAAGCCTGTCAGGTCGCTGACGAGCCGGCTCGACTTGTAGATGCGGACGGTGTCGATGTTCGTTCGCAGGCGGAAGACGTCCTGCCTGGTCTTGAGGGCCATGACGACTTCTTCCAGAGCCGCGTTGCCGGCGCGCTCGCCGATGCCGTTGACCGTGCACTCGATCTGCCTGGCGCCGAGCCTGACGGCTTCGAGGCTGTTGGCGACGGCGAGGCCGAGGTCATCGTGGCAGTGGACGCTGAGTCGCGCCCTGCCGATGTTGGGGACGTTGTTGCGGATTCCACGGATGAGTGCGCCGAACTCGTCCACCGTACTGTAGCCGACGGTATCCGCGATGTTGACGGTGGTAGCGCCGGCGTCGATGACGGCCTCCAGCAGTTCGTGGAGGAAGCGCACGTCGGCGCGTGTGGCGTCCATGGGTGAGAACTCCACGTCGTCCGTGTAGCCCTTCGCCCTGGCCACCATCTCGCGCGCCAGTTCGAGTGCCTCCCGGCTGCTCTTCTTGAGGATGTGCGCGAGCTGGATGTCGGAGGCCGACAGGAAGACGTGGATGCGCGGGCGGGCGGCCTCCTGAACCGCTTCCCAGGCACGGTCGACGGCCGCGGGGCGACAGTGGGCAAGCCCGCAGATGGCGGGACGCCGCACCTCGCGGGAGATGAGCTGTACCGCCTCGAAGTCGCCGGGCGAGCTGATAGGGAAGCCCGCCTCTATGACGTCGACTCCGAGCTCATCGAGCTGGCGTGCGATGGTCAGCTTCTCCTGCGGAGTGAGACTGGTGCCCGCCGCCTGCTCACCGTCCCGCAACGTCGTGTCGAAGATGACGACGGTGTCGTCCGCCGGCGTGTCGTTGTTCGTATGGCCCGGCTCCCGGCCGGGGTCGTAGCTGCGAATGCTTACATTGTCGTTGTCTTTACAAATGTCTACTTCTTCGTCCATGGCATCATTTGTCTCAGGCGCTCACCGACAACCTCGATGAGCTCATGCTCCTCATTTCGTTTCATTGCGTTGAAGTGGGGTCGCCCCGCCTGGTTCTCGAGGACCCATTCAAGTGCGAACGTGCCGTCCTTGATCTCCTTGAGGATCTGTCGCATCTCCGCCTTGACCGAGTCGCCGATGATGCGCGGACCGCGGGTGTAGTCGCCGAACTCCGCCACATCGCTGACGGAGTAGCGCATGTACTTCATTCCGCCCTGGTAGATGAGGTCCACGATCAGTTTCAGCTCGTTCAGGCACTCGAAGTAGGCGATCTCTGGCTGGTATCCGGCCTCCACGAGCGTGTCGAAGCCCGCCTTGATGAGTGCGGTCACGCCGCCGCAGAGGACGGTCTGCTCACCGAAGAGGTCCGTTTCGGTCTCTTCGGCGAAGGTAGTCTCGATGACGCCGGCGCGGGCGCATCCGAGGCCGCTGGCATAGGCAAGAGCCACGTCCTTCGCCTTGCCGGAGACGTCCTGGTAGACGGCCATGATGGCCGGCGGGCCGGCGTTCTCCTTGTAGATGGCTCGCATCATGTGGCCCGGGCACTTGGGAGCGACCATGCTGACGTCGACGTTCTTGGGAGGCACGATCTGGAAGAAGTGGATGTTGAAGCCGTGCGCAAACATGAGGGTCTTGCCGGGCTTCAGGTTCGGCGCGATGGACTCGGCGTAGATGGAGGCGTGCAGGTTGTCGGGCGCAAGCAGCGTGATGATGTCGGCCGCCTTTGTCGCGTCCGCCACGCTCATGACCTTGAACCCATCCGCCTCGGCGGCCTTCCATCCCGTGCCGCCGGGCTTGCTGGCCACAACGACGTTGCAGCCGCTGTCCCGCAGGTTCTGTGCGTGGGCATGGCCCTGACTGCCGTAGCCCACAATCCCGATAAGCTTGCCGTTGAGGTGCGAAAGGTCCGCATCGCGGTCGTAGTAGACCTTAGCCATCTCGAAGTTCCTCCTTTTCTGTGACCTGAGCGTTGATACTGGACTTGCTGCCCCTGGTGAGTGCTGTCCGGCCCGTGCGGGCCATCTCGGTGACGCCGAAGGGGAGAAGAAGTCGCAGCAGCGAGTCGATCTTCTCCTCGCCGCCGGTGACCTCGATGATGAGGGAATCGACGGCGACGTCGACGATCTTCGCCCTGAAGATGTCGACTATCTGCATGATCTCGCTGCGGTCGTCCGAGCGAGCCGTGACCTTGATGAGGGCGAGCTCGCGAGCCACCATGTCGCTCCGCGTGATGTCCGTCACGCTGACGACGTTGATGAGCTTGTCGAGCTGCCTGGTGACCTGGTCGACCGATGCGTCGTCGCCCTCGACGACGATGGTCATGCGTGAGAGCCCGGGCAACTCGCTGTGGCCGACCGAGAGGCTCTCGATGTTGAAACCGCGACGGCGGAAGAGGCCCGCGACCCGTGTGAGGACGCCGGGCTCATCCTGAACAAGTGAGACAAGGGTATGAAGTCGTTCCTGCATCTTCACGTTCCTACGATGCGACGGTCGCCACCATGTCGGGAGCCTGGAGCATGCAGTCGAGGCTCTCGCCGGGGGCGACCATCGGATAGACGTTCTCTTCGGGGTCAACGACGAAATCGATGAGGAAGAGACCGGGGTGAGCACGCGCACGCTCGATGGCCGACGCGACGTCCTCTTCCCGCTCCACCCGTACGGCCGGGATGCCGTAGGCATCAGCGAGCTTGACGAAGTCCGGCGCATGGAGGGCGACGTCGACGTAGTTGCGCTTCTGGAAGAGGGCCTGCCACTGCCGCACCATGCCGAGGTAGCCGTTGCTGATGACGGCTATCTTGATGGGCAACTGCTCCTGGACGGCGGTGGAGAGTTCCTGCATCGTCATCTGGAATCCTCCGTCACCGGCCACGACCCATACGTCGTCGTCGGGGCAGGCTATCTGCGCGCCGAGCGCGGCAGGCAGTTCGAAGCCCATCGTGCCCAGTCCACCGGAAGAGATGAATCCGTTGAGGCGCGGTGAGGCGTACTCCTGGGCTGCGAACATCTGGTGCTGGCCCACGCCTGTGACCACCAACGTATGGTCGCCGGCCGAGCGGCAAATCCGTCGGATGACCGTTCGCGCCGAGAGCCGCGACGAGCGAGTGGCCGGCACGAGCGGGTTGGCGGCGCGCCACGTCCGGACCTGTGCAAGCCATTCAGGTCTCTCCGCGGGAGCGACGAGTCCGTTGAGCCGGCGCAGGGCTGCCTTGGCGTCGCCGACCAGCGAGGCAAAGGGAGCGATGTTCTTGCCGAGTTCGGCGGGATCGATGTCGATGTGGATGACGATGGCCCGGGGCGCAAAGTCGCCGGTTCGCATCGTCGCGCGGTCGCCGAGACGCGTTCCCACCGCAAGGACGAGGTCGGCGTTCTGCACGGCAAGGTTGGCGGCGGCATGGCCGTGCATGCCAAGCATCCCCAGGTCGAGATGATGCTGAGGCGGAAGCGAGCCAAGGCCAAGCAGCGTGTGCACCACAGGCGCCTGGATGGTCTCGGCAAGCTCTCTCAGCTCCTCGAATGCCCTGGAGATGTTCACCCCCCTTCCTGCGACGATGACGGGGCGTTCCGCCCGGTTGAGCAACCCGGCGACGTTCGCAACCTGTGCCGGGTCGGGTTCTGTCACTGGTCTGTAGCCGGGGAGATGCACCGAGTCGGGATACTCGAACTCCGCGAGGGCAGTCTGCACATCTTTGGGCAGGTCGATGAGCACGGGGCCCGGTCTGCCGGTCTGGGCGATGTGGAACGCCTCCTTCACCGTGCGGGCGATGTCCTTCGCATCCCTGACCAGGTAGTTGTGCTTGATGATGGGGAGAGTGATGCCGGTGATGTCACACTCCTGGAAAGCGTCCTTGCCGATGAACTGGCGAGCCACCTGGCCGGTGATGATCACCATGGGCGTCGAGTCCATGTAGGCATCGGCGATGCCGGTGACGAGGTTGGTCGCCCCCGGTCCGGAGGTAGCGACGCAGACGCCGGCCCGATGTGTCGCACGGGCGTAGCCCGCCGCCGCGTGGGCCGCCGCCTGCTCGTGGCGCACGAGGACGCGGCGAATCTGAGGGTACTCCGAGAAGGCGTCGTACAGAGGAATGACGGTGCCACCCGAGATACCGAAGATGACATCCACTCCCTCGCGTACCAGGGATTCGCAGAGGATCTGTGCGCCCGTCTTCTTCATGGGTCTCCTTTCTTTCGTTCCCGCGTCCTCGCGGCGCTGTGAGCTTGAGAGAAAAGAAGAGGGGCCCTCCTTCCGGAGGGCCCCTCTCTGCTTGTCTCTAGCTACACGTATTGACTAGCTGAACAGCCCCCCGGACGCACGCAGGGTGCGCACAATAATGACGATGCTAAGGACGAGTCCGAGGGAGGCTATTCGTGCAGTCGTATTCATCGGTGTAATAGCGGCCAATAGTAGAGGGATGAGCAGGCGCCTGTCAAGGCGTAATGGGCCGAAAGCAGGCTATTCCTCGGGATTTCGGAGGGTGCGAATAGCATCGGGACCGTGCCGGCGCCTGATGGCGGCGATGGCTCGATCCAGGTTCTGCATCTTCGCCGCGCCGGGCGAGAACATGTCGAGCTGCTGTTGCGGCCCGGCAAGCCGTGACGCACGTACGCCGATGAGGCGGACCAGCCGGCTCTCGGTTGCGAGCAGACCGGCCAGCAGCTTCGCGGCCGTGGCCATGAGCGCGTCGGCCGCGTTCGTCGCCGTTCCGAGAGAGGACTGCCGGGTCACGGTGTGGAAATCCTCGTAGCGGAGCTTGAGCGTCACCGTGGCGGCGCGCTTGCCGTGTGTCCGCAGGTCACGCGACAGCTCATCGCACATCCCGTGCAGGGTTGCGGTGAGACGCTTCATGTCCCGCGTGTCGATGTCGAAGGTGGTCTCCCGGCTCATCGACCGGGGTTCGCCGCGCGGCTCCACCGCGCTGCTGTCCAGACCCCTGGCGCGAAGCTGCAGCACCTCTCCGTACCTGCCGAGCTTCTGCTGCAGCACCGCGGCGGGCAGGGAGGCGAGCTGGCCGATGGTCTCGACGCCCAACGCACGCAGGATGCCGGCGGTCTTCTCTCCGACCCCCGGCAAGGTGTCGACGTCCATGGGCGCGAGGAAGGAGGCCTCGCCCCCGGGGGCGACGACCACCAGGCCGTCCGGCTTGCCGTGGTCGGAGGCGACTTTCGCCGTTGCCCTGCAGGTGGCAATGCCGATGGAGACGGTAAGGCCGAGCTGCTCACGCACGCGGTGCTTGAGGTCGACGGCGCGCTCTCGAGCGGCTTCGAAGTCTGGCGCTGCTTCGCTCATGTCCAGAAAGGCCTCGTCCAGCCCGAGGGGCTCGACCACGGGCGCTGTTGCCTCCAGCAGCGCCATGAAGCGACCCGAAGCTTCGACGTAGCGGGAGAAGTGGAGCGGCACGAAGACAGCCTGCGGGCAGAGCCGCCGGGCCTGCGACAGCGGCATGGCGGAGTGCACGCCGAAGCGGCGAGCCTCGTACGATGCCGCCGAGACAACGCCCCTCGAGTTGGGGTTTCCCCCGACGATGACGGGCTTGCCCTTGAGCGAGGGGTCGTGCAGTTGCTCCACGGAGACGAAGAACGCGTCGAGGTCGACGTGAAACAGGCAGCGATACACGTTGCGATTGTAGGTCAGCGGAGAAGCGACTGCAACATAACTGGTTGGGGGCGGCAATCAGGACGGCGGCGTTTCGCGAGGGCGGACGATCCCCTTCACTCTGGTGCGGAACTCGTGCCGCG
Source organism: uncultured Dehalococcoidales bacterium (assembly GCA_964625765.1). Taxonomy (GTDB): domain Bacteria; phylum Chloroflexota; class Dehalococcoidia; order GIF9; family AB-539-J10; genus SKVJ01. The sequence continues at coordinate 10,764 of CAZVCS010000014.1, forward strand.
GCAGGAGCACGACGCGGCCGCAGCCGAGGCAGCGAAGGCCGATGTCGGCCCCGATGCGGGTGACTTCCCAGTCCGACGCGCCGCAGGGGTGGCGCTTGCGCAGGGTCACGATGTCTCCGGGCAGGACGTCAGGGGATATGCCCGGCTTCTCGTCCGCTGTCATGCCTCTCGCTGTCGGCGGCTGGCGTTCATCGTGTCGCGCAACGCCTCGGCCGCGGCGCGGGCCGCCTTGGCGAAGTCAGGCCCTTTCGAGGCGTAGAGGACGGCGCGGGACACGTTGATGATGGCGTTGCCGCCGCTTTCGTCGATGCCGAACCTCGTGACGGTCGGAAGGTCGCCGCCCTGGCTGCCCACGCCCGGAATGAGAAGCGGCATCGTGGGGCAGAGACGGCGGATGCGCTCAAGCTCCTGCGGGTACGTTGCGCCGACGACAAGCCCGATGTTGCCGTGCACGTTCCAGTCGAGCGCCTTCCTGGCCACACGCTCGTAGAGCGGAACGCCGTCGTACTGCAGGTCCTGGAAGTCCTTGGCGCTCGGGTTGGACGTGCGGCAGAGGAGGAAGACACCCTTCTTCGCGTAGCTGATGAAGGGCTCGACTGAATCGTAGCCGAGATACGGATTGACCGTGGCGGCGTCGAACCCCATGGAATCAAACAGGGCCTGGGCGTACTTCTTCGCCGTGTTGCCGATGTCGCCGCGCTTGGCGTCGCCGATGACCGGGATGTTGGCGGGGATGTGGCGCAGCGTCTCTTCAAGCGCACGAAGCCCCTCGATACCTCCGGCCTCGTAGAAGGCGAGATTCGGTTTGTAGGCGCACACGAGGTCGGAAGTGGCCTCGACGATGGCCCGGTTGAAGTCGGCGATGCTGACTCCAGGCGGCATCTGGGAAGGCTCGGGATCGAGCCCGACACAGAGAAGGGTGTCATTGCGGTCGATGGCTTCGCGCAGCTTCCTTCTGAATCCCATCCGCCCGTGACCTCCGCTCTAGTAGTTGACGATGGTGTTGCTGCTCCTGGCGACGAGCTCGCCGCGCTGGTTAACTGACTCGGCCATGTACGTGAGAATGAACATCTCACCCAATCTGCCTTCGCGGAGCTTCACATCCGCGAGCTTCGTGCGGGACGTGATGACGTCCCCGACCCGGAGGGGAGCGAAGAACTCCCACGTCTCCTCTCCCTCGAGTACGTTGCGTCGCGGCAGTGGGATGGTGGCGACGGGCACCGGTATCTTCCCCGTCTCCGAGCTGCACCGCGCGATGGTCATGATGGCGCAGAAGAGCTGGGGAGGGACCAGCGAACCCGCGCCCCCCGGAGCGTCTTCGTCCGTCCAGAGGGGATTGCAGTCCTGAACCGCGTCGAGAAACCGCCGGACGAGCTCCTTCTCGATGTGGAGCACGTGGGGTGGCGCCTCGACGTTGACGTACGCCTGCATGTCCTCGATTGTCGGCTTCGTCTCGCTCACTGCCTTGTTCTCCTTCCGGTCGTGTCCGCAGTCAGGCCGACGCCCTCGCGGGCAGGCAGACGGTCGCGGCGCCCACTGTCGTCTTCGTGCCATCCGGCCGCTCGGACCAGACCTCCAGGTCGACGAGGTGGTCGAGCCCGTCGATGCGCTTGCCGGTGACGACGCCGCGCATGAGCATGTCCTCGTTCGCCGGGTCGGTCCCCTTGTAGCGGCAGGACAGCTTGCGCAGCACGCCACGCGGGCTGCTCCAGTCTGTCACGAGTTGCCCGAGGAAGGCCGCCTTCAGCCTGCCGTGCACGATGACGTCGCCGAGCTGGTTCGCCCTGGCGAACTCGGTGTCGTAGTGGATCTCGTAGAAGTCCTCCGATGCGCCGGCCCACATGACGAGTTGCCGGCGCGTCGGATGCTTGCGCAGGGTCGGTATCTCCTGCCCCTGGGCCACATCCTCGAAGTACACCTGCTGTGCCACTGTACCCCTCCGCGAGTGCGAGCTGTGCTATTGTAGGAGGCGCTCGGACAAGGCGCAAGAAGCACAGCTCGCCGGGCGCGGCGGGGTCTGCGAGATGGACTACGGCCAGGTCGAGGAGTATCTGAACTCCTTCGTCAACTACGAGGTGCTGCCGCAGTTCGGCTTCGCCGCGGGCGACTACGACCTGGCGCACGTTGAAGAGCTGCTGCGCCGCCTGGGCGAACCGCAGCACGGTCCGCGGACGGTGCATGTTGCGGGCAGCAAGGGCAAGGGAAGCGTGGCGGCCATGGTTGGCGCTGCATTGAGCGCCTGCGGGCTTCGCACGGGCCTGTACATCTCACCCCATCTGGTGCACATCGGCGAGCGCATCGTCGTCGACGGCGTTCCAATCACCCCGGAGGAGATGCTGGCGATGCTCGCGGCGCTGCGTCCCGTTGTGGACGGACTCGCCACGGAACCGCGGTGGCGGCGGCTCACGTACTTCGAGGTGCTCACCGCCGCGGCCTTTCTCTACTTCAGGACGCTCCACGTGGACGCGCAAGTGCTCGAGGTGGGCCTGGGCGGCAGGCTGGATGCGACGAACGTCGTCCGGCCGGACGTCTGCGTCATCACTCCGCTGAGCCTCGAGCACACCGCAGTCCTGGGTGACACCATCGAAAAGATAGCGCGTGAGAAGGCCGGCATCATCAAGCCGGGAGCGATGGTGGTGAGTGCGCCGCAGCCCTCTGGCGCGATGCACGTCCTGGAGCAGGCGTGCCGGGAGCGGGGGGCGGGGCTCGTGCGGGTAGGAGCGGACGTCAGGTTCGAGGTGGTGCGGCGGTCGCTTGGCGGTCAGACGGTGAGTGTGCTCGGCTGGTTCGGCCGGAGGACCGTCCGGGTGCCGCTGGCAGGTACGTATGAGGCGGAGAACGTCGCGACGGCGGTCACGGCGGTCGAAGCACTGCGTGAGCGGGGCGTTCCGCTCGAAGCCGCGTGCGTCCGGCGGGGCCTTTCGCGGGTGGACTGGCCGGGGCGGTTCCAGGTGCTGGCAAGGAATCCGCTGCTCATCCTGGACGGAGCGCACAATCCGGCCTCGATGAGCCGGCTGGCGGAGAGCATCGAGCAAGTGGCCGCGGCTCGGAACTTGGTCTTTCTGCTGGGATTCTCGGCTGACAAAGACATACGCGGCTCCGCTGCAGCACTGTCGAGGCTCGGCGGGCGCATCATCGTCACGCGGTCGCAGCAGCCGCGGGCGGCGGAGCCTCGCGACATCGCGATGAAGCTGTCCGGCCTGGGGTTGAAGCTGTGGTGTGAACCCGACGTGGCGCGCGCCCTGTGGCGGGCCCGCGCGATGGCGCGGAGAGACGGAACAGTCTGCGTCGCCGGCTCGCTCTACCTCGTCGCTGAGGTCTTGCGGCTGTGGCGGACTCAGCCTTCTCTGTCGACACTATGGCCGGACGGGTCGGAGGACCGGGCCTCCAGCCCGGGACGTGACGGGTAGAGGGTCATTCCTCCGGGAACGAGGCCAGCGCCTCTTTGGAGAGGGCGGGCCTGAACATCTCCTGCAGCGCCATGACGTGGCTGCAGGTCTGCCACTGCCCGAAGAAGCTGCAAGTGCAGCTCCACTTGCCCTCGGCGTAGCTGACCTTGTGCTCGGCGTTCTCGCCGTGGAAGTCGGCCGCAAGACTGGTGAGGGTCACACGACCTGGTTCTTGAGCGTACCGTCTTGCCTTCTCAATCTTCCCGATGAGACTGGACCTCATCCACACGCCCTCCTTTCTCGGTGTCAGCAGAACGGAGGTGCGGCTCGTGAAGGGAGCGGCTGGAGCACGCGCCGGACCGCCACATTCAAGTATATCTGAAAGGGCGGACGAAGCCCAGCGACCGCCACGAGTGGCGGCAGGGGAAAGGCGCACTGCCGGCCGGCTAGACGGTATCCTCGCCGCTGTCCTGCGCGCGGAGGAATCGCTCGAGATCCTCCCGGCGGAAGCGCCGGTCGCGGCGCGGCCCGATGCGGTAGGCCTGGAGCAGGTTCTGGTCCTCCCAGTTGCGTATGGTGTTGGGGTGGACGCCTAGAAGCTGCGCGGCCTGGGCGGTCGACAGCAGGGAGGGAGGTGTTGATGGAGTCGTCTGTTTCGTTGCCATGTTCTCACTCAACTACAAGTGTCCTCACTGTAGCTCCGTTCCCGGGGCCTGTACATCACCCGATGGTCGTGAAATCCGAAGTCGAAGGTCCTGACGCGATGGTCATGACTCTCTCGCCCCGGCAGCCGCAGGGCGATGTTACGTTGTCGTTGCTCCGCTCGGTGTGCGTGCGCTAGAATGCTGTGACCACCACCGTCTTCAGCATGCCAATCCCCATGAGAGACCGTCTTTCTGAAGCACTGCGCAATCACAGCGCCGAGCAGGTCGAAGTCCGTTACGAGGTCCGCGATTCGACGCGGATAACGTATCGGGGCAGGCAACTAGAGGAAGCCAGCCTGACCAGCGACAACGGCGGGTGCGCCCGCGCGCTCGTGCGGGGAGGTTGGGGCTTCGCGAGCTTCAACGACGCCGGAGCCATCGAGGAGAGCGTCGCCCGCGCGGTCGAACACGCCCGGTACTCCAGCGGGCCGGCGCTGGCACTGCCACCCCGGGAGCCCTGCGACGCGAGCGTGACCAGCCTTCCTGCCCGCAGTGTCGAGTCGGTCTCCCTGGAGGAGAAGAAGCTGCTGCTCGATGAGTACCGCGACATCGTTATGTCCAGTTCCCGCATCCAGAGCTGCAGCATCCAGTACTCGGACTCGCTGCGGACCGTGCGGTACGTGTCATCCGATGGCAGCTACGTCGAGCAGCGCATCCCCGACCTGTCTCTGCGAGTGGCTGCCATTGCGCGTGGCGACGGCGACGTGCAGCAGGCGGGAGTGAGTCTCGGCAGTGTCGGCGACTTCGCGGCTATCGAGAGCCTGCACGACCAGGTGAAAGACCTGGCGCGCCGCGCGGCGGCGCTGCTCGATGCGTCGAATGTGAAAGGCGGCGAGTACACGGTCGTGCTCGACCCGGTGCTTGCCGGCGTGTTCACCCATGAGGCCTTCGGGCACTTGTCCGAAGCGGACCTGGTCTATGACAATCCTCAGCTCAGGGAGCTTATGACGCTGGGACGCCGCTTCGGCGGCCCGCAGTTGAACATCGTCGACGATGCGACCATCTCCTCTCTGCGGGGCGGGTACGCGTACGATGACGAGGGCACGCCCGGCCAGCGGACGTACCTGATACGGGAAGGGGTGCTGGTCGGCCGGCTGCACTCCCGTGAGACGGCCGCACGGATGGGCGAGGCCCCTTCGGGCAATGCCCGCGCCATCGACTATCGCCACAGCCCCATCGTTCGGATGAGCAACACGTACATCGAGAACGGCGACGTGCCTCTTGCCGACATGCTGGCCGGCATCCGCGAGGGCGTGTATGTGAAAGACTGGTACGGCGGCCAGACGAGCCTGGAGATGTTCACCTTCTCCGCCGGCGAGTCATACATGATAAGGAACGGAAAGCTGGCGGAGATGCTCAGGCCGGTGGTGTTGAGCGGCAACGTGTTTACCACGCTGGAGCGCATCGATGCGATCGGCGTTGACCTCGAGATGAACCAGGGCGGCGGCTGCGGCAAGAGCGGCCAGTCGCCTCTTCCGGTCTCCAACGGCAGTCCGCACGTGCGTATCGGCCGCTGCCTGGTAGGTGGGCGCTGATGGAACAGCTCATCACGCTGGCGCTGGGCCAGTCGCAGCAGGCGGAGGTCTACCGGGCGCGAGGCGCGAGCACGCTCGTGCACTTCGAGGCCAATCGTGTCAAGCAGGTGGAGCACCGGCAGAGCGACTCCACCGCGCTGAGGCTCGTGCGGGACGGCCGGATGGGTTTCGCCGCTGCAAGCGGAGAGACGCCGGACGCCCGGCTGCTCGACATGGCGATGCAGACGTCGGCTTTCGGCGCGCCCGCGGGCTTCACGCTTCCCGGGGCACGGCGCACGCCTTCGGTGAACACCTTCGACGAGCGTGTGGCCTCCGCGCAGACGTCCACCCTCGTCGACATCGGAATGCGCATCATCGCTCGTGTCACCTCACGCTATCCCGATGTCGTGTGCGAGGGGCTCGTTGCCGCCAGCTCAGGTACGGTCCGGATAGCCAACAGCGCGAGACTCGACTCGTCGTACCCGGTGACGACCATCGCGGTCGCCATGGAAGGCGTGAAGGTGAACGGCACTGACATGCTGTTTGTGGGGGACAGCAAACGCTCGGCGATGCTGATGGAGGACACCGACTCCGTTGCGAGGACGATGCTGCTGCAACTTGAGCGAGCCTCGCGGGCGGCTTCCATCGATACCGGGATGTACCCCGTGCTGTTCACGCCTCACGGCGTGGACGTCGCCCTGCTGTTGCCGCTCGCGGTGGCGTTCAACGGCAAGAACGTGCTGGAGAAAGCCTCGCGGCTCGCCGGCAGGCGGGGAGAAGCGGTGTTCGACAGCTCCCTCACGTTGTGGGATGATGCGACACTGGAGGGACGGCCGACCAGTGCGCCGTTCGATGCGGAGGGCTCGCCGTCACGGCCGCTCTGTCTTGTGGACGCGGGCGTCGTGGGGGAGTTCCTGTACGACCTGCAGACGGCAGCGGATGCAGGAACGGAGAGCACGGGCAGCGGACGCCGCATGGACGCACGCAGCCCGGTCCGACCCGGCATGAGTGCCTTCTGGTTCGAGCCGGGCAAGAAGACGTTCGATGAGATGCTCTCGAGCATCGACCGCGGCCTCGTCGTTGAGGAGCTCATCGGCGCCGGCCAGGGGAACCTGCTCGCGGGCGACTTCGGCGGCAATGTGCTGCTCGGCTACCGGGTCGAGAGAGGTGAAATCGTTGGCAGGGTCAAGGACACGATGATTGCCGGCAACATCCTCGACGTGCTGAGTCGCAACGTAGTCGTCGGCAGCGACTCCCGCTGGGTGGGGGGCAATCTCTGGACGCCGTCCATCCTGTGTGAGGGAGTCTCGGTATCGGCCAAAGGGGGTGCAGTGTGAAAGAGGCCAGGGGACAGAAGGGGATTTCCGTTACCTTGTCCGAGATTCCGCAGGTCGAGAACTGCGTCATGCTGGCGTCGTGGCCGGGCATCGGCAACGTCTCGCTCATCCTCGCGCGCTACCTGAAGGAGAAGCTGGGAGCGCGGGAGATAGGGCAGATCGACCCGAAGTACTTCTTCGAGCCGGTCGGCGTGATGGTGCGTGAGAACGTGGTGGAGGAGCCGCGCTTCCCTGAGAGCAAGTTCTACTACTGGGAGAAGGAAGACAAGAGCCTCGGCCTTGTGCTCTTCATCGGCGAGGAGCAGCCGCAGCCCAAGGGCTATGAGATGGTGGACACGGTGCTCGATGCCGCCGAACACCTCGGCGTCAAGCGCATCTACAGCTGTGCAGCCGCGGTCACGCGGATACACTACTCCGAGGAAACGAAGGTCTGGGGCGTGGCCACGCGGCACGACCTGCTCGACGAGTTCAGCCGGTACAAGGTCATCCTGCGGGGCACGCTGCGCATCGCCGGATTGAACGGGCTCGTGCTGGGACGGGCGAAGGAGCGGGGTCTGGAGGGGCTGTGCCTGCTGGGGGAGGTCCCGGGGTTCGCCACCCAGATGGCGCACCCGAAAGCTGCGCTCGCGGTGCTGAGCATTCTCGGGGAGATGCTGGGCATTGCCGTGGATACGGAAGAGCTCGACGGGCTTGCCAAGAAGTCGGAGCTGGAGATGGACGTCATCTCGAAGCAGGCGACGGCGGCCTACATCGACCAGTTCACGGAACCCATCTGGGAGCAGGACGAGGGTGAAGAGGAGGAAGAGGGAGAAGAGGAAGAGGAGGAGGAAGACGAGGACGAAGAAGAGGAGGACTTCGGGCGCAATTGACCGCCCGTACGTCTGCTGCTAATATCAAGCTGGATGTCCACTCTCACCGAGCTTTGCCGCCAGATGGCGAGCTGTCATGCATGCGGTCTGGCTCAACAGCGGACGCTTGTGGTGCCGGGAGAGGGAGCTGAGGACGCGGCCGTCCTGTTCATCGGGGAGGCTCCCGGTTTCAACGAAGACCAGCAGGGTCGCCCCTTCGTGGGCGCGGCAGGCGCTTTCCTCGAGGAACTGCTCCACTCCATCGACCTCTCCCGCCAAGAGGTGTACATCGCGAACGTCGTGAAGTGCCGCCCGCCCGGCAACCGTGACCCGCTCCCCGGAGAGATTGCGGCCTGCAAGCCGTGGCTGGACCGGCAGATCGAGTTGATAGCGCCGAAGGTGATTGTGACGCTTGGCCGGCACTCCCTTGCGAGGTACCTGCCTGACGAACCCATCAGCAAGGTGCACGGCAAGGCCCGGCGCATCGGAGAGCTGTTGTGCTTCCCGATGTACCATCCCGCGGCGGCGCTGCACCAGGGCAGCCTGCGCGGCATAATCGAACAGGATATGCAGCGACTGGCGCACGTATTGAAGGAAATGGAGAGCGCGGGGCCTCCCGCTCAGAATTCCGGGGGTGGCTCGCAGCTCTCTCTCTTCTAGCTATGGACAATCCCGAACAGAACACACAACAGACCACTTCACCGACAGCACAGACTCAGGCTCCACGCACAGCTTCCCGCCGCCGGAGAGCACACAAGAAGTCCACTCAGCCCCGGCTTCGCCTCATCCCGCTGGGAGGGCTTGGCGAAATCGGGAAGAACATGATGGTGCTGGAATGCGGCGATGACATCGTCATCATCGACGCGGGACTCATGTTCCCGAGCGAGGACATGCTCGGTGTGGACCTGCTCATACCGGACTTCACGTACGTGCTGGAGCACCGCGACAAGGTTCGCGGCATCGTCATCACGCACGGCCACGAGGACCACATCGGTGCGCTGCCCTACCTGCTGCAGTCGCTGAACGCGCCGGTATATGCCTCAAAGCTCAGCGCGCGGCTCATCGGCATGGAGCTAAAGACAAAGAGCACGAGGGCGAAGCTCGAGCTCAACGAGATCAAACCCGGGCAGCGCATCGCGCTTGGCTCCCTGGCGGTCGAGTTCTTCCCCGTCTGTCACAGCATCCCCGACGCGATGGGGCTCATCATCTACACGCCGCTCGGCACCGTGGTGCATACGGGCGACTTCAAGCTCGACCACACGCCGGTCATCGGCGAACCTACCGATCTGCACAGCCTCGCAGTGCTCGGTACGCGACAGGTCCTGCTGCTGATGTCCGATTCGACGTACGTCGAACTGCCGGGCTACACGCCCTCAGAGCGTGTAGTGGCGGAGAGCCTCGACCGCATCGTCGCCGATGCTCCCGGCAGGGTGATAATCGCGACGTTCTCATCTCTCGTGGCGAGGATCCAGCAGGTATTCGATACCGCCGCCAAGGCAAAGCGAACCGTTCTTGTGACGGGCCGGTCGATGGAAGGCATCGTGAAGGTCGCGACCGAGGCAGGCTACCTCAAGGCTCCACCGAAACTGGTGAGCGGGTACGACCAGATACACAACCTTCCGCACGACAAGGTCGTTATCATTACGACGGGCACGCAGGGCGAGCCGACGTCGGCGCTGGTGCGCATGGCGAACAAGGAGCACCCGCAGGTGCGGATAGTGCCGGGAGACACCGTTGTCATGTCTGCGACGCCCATCCCCGGCAATGAGGCGCTGGTGAGCAAGACCATCGACAACCTCTTCCGCCTCGGGGCCAATGTGGTGTACGGACCTCAGTCAAAGGTCCACGTGCACGGACACGGCAGCGAAGAAGAGTTGAAGACGATACTGAACCTCGTCCGGCCGAAGTACTTCGTGCCGGTCCATGGAGAGTACCGTCACCTCTCCCGTCATGCCAAGGTCGCACAGGCCATGGGTGTTCCGGCGGAGAACACGTTCGTGCTCGACAACGGTGACGTGCTGGAATTCACGGCCGCCGGCGGTAAGGTGGTCGGCAGGGTGCCGGCCGGCGATATCGTAGCGAATGGACCGGTGACCGGAGAGCTGGACAGCAACATGCTGCGCGACCGCAGGCTGTTGTCGCGAGACGGCCTGGTGGTGGTGTCGGTGGCGCTTTCGCCGGAGACCGGCGCCCTGCAGGGAGAGCCGGAGTTCGTGAGCAAGGGCTTCGTCGACACCGAGGGCAACGGGGATCTGCTGCGGGGGGCGCGTGCGGTGGTCGCGGAGGCCGTCGGCCACGCGCATCGCACGGGGCGAAAGCGCAGCACGGTGGAGTCGCACGTCCGCGAAGCACTGGCGCGGCACCTGTATGAGAAGACGCACCGGCGACCGGTCATCATCCCGGTGGTGACGGGCATCTGAAAACATGGCACGGAATCCTCGAGACAGCAGGAACCGGACGGTAACGCAGCGCTCGGAATCTCGCCGGCGCAGCGACCGGACGCGTGCGGCTACAAACGGTACTGCTCAACGCACAGAGAGGCGTCGCGCGGGCGGCAGCCGCTGGCGCGCCGCCATGCGGCTGCTGCTGGTCGTCGCCCTCGTTGTCGTGGCCGTGGTCTTCGGACCTCTGCTGCTCAGGGCCGGTGCACAGCTCTGGGTGCGAGCTCTGACGGCGTTCGGCCTGGGCCTCATCCTGCTGCTCATCGCCCTCGGCGTACTCGTGAAGCTGATCTGGAGCGGCTTCGGTCCGCTGGCGCGGCACTGGAACGTCTTTCTTGGCGCGGCCTCCATCGGCGCCGCCATATGGGGAGTGCTCGGCTTCATCAGCCCGGCGGGAAGCATCTTCTGGTCGGTGAGTCTCGGCGGGCTCGTGGGCAAGGCGATAGCCGGGCCGACCGAAGTCCAGGGGGCGCTGGTGGTGGGCGCTCTTTTCATCGTGGGCCTCATCCTGCTGGCTCCCCGGGCTCTGCTGAGAAGCGTGCAGTGGCTGTTCAGACCCCGACCGGGCCGCAGGCCGGCTGCGACCGGCTACGCGGCTGCTGCGCCTGCCGCAGCGAGCCGTTCGGTTCTGGCGGAGGAGGAACCTTCTCGCGAAGAGAAGGCTGCCCCGGTCGCGGCGCAGGCTGTGCTCAAGCCGCCCGCGGCGCTCCCTGACCTGCCGGTGGAGAAGCGGTTCCGCTTCGGCAAGAAGGAGAAGGACGCCGAGGCGCCGGCGGTTCCCGTTCCCACCCGTCCCGAGCCTGCTCGCGAGCCGGTGGTCACGGTCGGCGGCTGGCAGATACCCCCGGTCGATGTACTCGACAGGCCCAAGGAGATCGAGCTGAACCGGGAGGAGATGGACAAGAGGGCGCGGCTCATCGAGGAAGCGCTGGACAGCTACGGCGTCGAGGCAAAGGTGGTGCAGATAAACGCGGGCCCGACGGTGACGCAGTTCGGCGTCGAGCCCGGATGGCTCCGGAAGTTCCGCAAGGTTGTCGATGACGGAGGGGAGGAGCGGCAGGAGGAGACATCGAGGACGCGCATACGGGTCGACCGCATCACGGCGCTGTCCAACGACCTGGCGCTGGCGCTCGCCGCCCCGAGCATCCGCATCGAAGCGCCGATACCGGGCAAGTCGATGGTGGGCATCGAGGTGCCGAACTCGGCCTTCGGCGCGGTGTCGCTGCGCAGCGTCATCGAAAGCACGGCTTTCCAGAAGGGTGTGGCGAAGACCAAGCTGGCCATTGCGCTCGGCAAGGGCGCCGGCGGCGAGGCGGTGACCGGAGATCTCACGAAGATGCCGCACCTGCTCATCGCCGGTTCGACCGGAAGCGGCAAGACCGTCTGCCTCGACTCCATCATCTGCTGTCTGCTCATGCACAACAGCCCTGACGACCTGCGCTTCCTGCTGGTCGACCCGAAGAGAGTCGAACTGGTGGCGTTCAGTGAGATACCGCACCTTGCCGCTCCTGTCGTCGTTGAGACGGACAAGGCCGTGAAGGTGCTGCACTGGCTGAACATCGAGATGGACCGGCGTTACCGCGAGTTCGCGAAGGCGAAGTCGCGCAACATCGAGGCGTACAACCGGGACCGCAGCCCGGGCGAGGCGATGCCGTATCTCGTGCTGATAGTGGATGAGCTGGCGGACCTGATGATGGCGGCGTTCGACGAGGTGGAGCACACGCTCTGCCGCCTGGCGCAGCTTGCCCGGGCCACCGGCATCCACCTGGTGGTCGCCACGCAGCGGCCGTCGGTCGACGTGGTCACCGGCCTCATCAAGGCCAACTTCCCCACACGTATCAGCTTCGCGGTCACCTCGCAGGTGGACTCGCGCACCATTCTGGATACGGTCGGCGCCGAGAAGCTGCTGGGTCGTGGCGACATGCTCTACCTGCCGAGCGAGGCGAGCCGTCCGAAGCGTCTCCAGGGCACCTTCGTCTCGGACAGCGAGATGGAGCGCATCGTCCAGTTCTGGGCCGGCCAGCGACGGCAGGAGAAGGCCATCGTCGATCTGGATGCGGTCGAGGGGCCGGAAGGGGCGGGGCAGAAGATACCAGCCTCCGACCCGATGCTCGCGGAAGCGCGGAAGCTGGCGGCCGAACACGCCCAGATATCGGCCTCTTTCCTGCAGCGGAAGCTGCGCATCGGCTATCCGCGGGCGGCGCGAATCATGGAGGAGCTGGAGACAGAGGGGGACATGGAGGAGGCGCAGCAGCAGCAACAGCCACCTGCGCCGGAAGACTAAGCCCCGAACTTGTTCAGCTTCAGCGCGTTGGCCATGGCCAGCGGCATCAGGTCCATGGCCCGAATCTGACCCAGTCCTCCCCGCAGGCAGGCCCGCTCGGTGAATTCGTCGACATCGTCGCGCCGGCAGTGCCGTGCCCGGAGCATGACCGGCACGGGATGCCAGCTATGCATGGCGAGTCCGGCCGGGGTCGAGTGGTCGCCGGTGACGATGAGCACGTCCGGCTCCAGCTCGAGGATGGCCGGCAGGGCGTCATCGAACTCCTCGATGGCCTTCACCTTGGCTGCGAAGTCACCGTCCTCGCCACGCGCGTCTGTCTTCTTGTAGTGCAGGAAGAAGTAGTCGTAGCTCTTGTAGCTCTGCTTGAGAATGGAAATCTGGTCCTGCAGCGTCTCGCCTGCCGGCAGGATGTCCATGCCGACGACGCGGGCAACGCCGCGGTACATGGGATACGTGGCGATGCAGGCAGGCGTCAGCCGGTAGATGTGGCGGAGTGACGGATAGTCCGGATGCTGGCTGAAGCCCCGGAGCAGCAGCATGTTGGCGGGCTTCCTGCCTGCCAGCAGCGCCTGCACCTGTTCGACCAGAGAGCGGACCGCCTGCGCGGTCGGCTCGGCCTCGGCAGCGAGCGCTTTCGCCGGAAGCGGCTGCATGCCTTCGTGCTGCGGGTCGGTATCCGCGACCCGGTCTGACAGGCTCTGGCCGCGAAGCCGCAGCACGAAGCGGTGCTCCTTGCCCGGGAAGAACTCGGTCTGCACTCCGGCAACCCGGACGTGCGCGTTCATGAGGTCGCAGAGCTCGTGATTGATGGCCGTGGCCAGCCGGCCCGCTCTGCGGTCGCTGATGCTCCCTGAGTCGTCCACAGTGCAGAAGTTGCCGCGTGCGACGACGTCGCCAGGCCCGACCTCGATGTCGAGGCCCAGCGCCTCGACGATGCCGCGGCCGAACTGGTACCGGACGGGGTCGTAGCCGAAGAGCGCCATGTGACCGGGTGCGCTTCCCGGGGTGATGCCGGGGCCGACCGGGGTCGACATGCCGCAGATGCTCTCCCGTGCCAACCGGTCGAGGTTGCGCCTGCGGGCTGATTCCAGCTCCGTCCTGCCGGTCTGCGGGTGAGGCAGGCCGCCGATGCCGTCCATGACCAGCAGCACGATGCGTGACGGCGTTGTCTGAGCGAGTTCGCGCATCTCATCGAAGGGTATCATCGGCTGCTATTGTAGCGGCTCGCTTCCGCCGTTGACAACGCGTCGCGAGCGCACGTAGTATGCACGCGCCATGCAAGAGAGCGAACGAAACACCCCTGTCCTGGTCATCGACATCGGAGGAACGAAGATCGCGGCGGCGGTTGCCGATGCCGACGGCAACCTGGTCGGAAGGTCGCGTGGTGCGACTCCCGACAGCACCGATGCTGCTGTACTGGTCGATGAGGTCGACCGCGTCGCGCGGCTCGCCCTTGCGGCCGCCGGCATCCGGTTTGAGGCCGTTGCCGCGCTGGGCGTCTCGTGCGCCGGCATCGTCAACACGCGTGACGGCGTGGTGGCATACTCGCCCAATGTTGACGCGCTGCGCCGCACGCCGCTGCGGGCGCTGCTGCAGCAGCGGTTCGGCAAGCCGGTTCGAATGGCGAACGACGCGACGCTGGCGGCGCTCGGCGAGTGGCACTTCGCGCTGCATGAGGCGGTGTCGGACCTCGTCTATGTGACGGTGAGCACGGGCATCGGCGGCGGCATCATCTCCGGCGGCAGGCTGCAGGAAGGGTACTGCGGAGGGGCGGGTGAAGTGGGCCACATGACGATTGATGTGAACGGACCCGCGTGTCCGTGCGGTCGGAACGGCTGCTGGGAGGCGCTGGCATCCGGGAGCGCCCTGGCGCAGCGGACCGTGACGCATCTCGAGGCGGGAGACAACAGCATCCTGGGCGAGCTTTCCGGCGGCGACATGCAGAAGGTTGATGCGCCACTGGTAGCTCTCGCGGCGAAACAGGGCGACCGGCTGGCTCAGGAGATGATTGCCGAGACCGCCTTCTACATCGGCGTCGGGCTCGGCAACCTCATCAATATCTTCAATCCGTCGCTCGTCCTCATTGGCGGCGGAGTCACCAAGATAGGGGAGCCGATACTCGGTCCCGCGGCGAAGATTGCGCGTGAGCGCAGCTACGTCGCTGCTGCGTGCGATGTCGAGATACGGACGGCGCTGCTGGGAGATGACTCGCCGCTCTTTGGTGCGGCTCTGATCGCGAGGACGCGGAGCCTGTGAGCGAGGCCGGAAGCACGGGCGCCGTTGGCGCTGAGCGGTCGTTCTGGCAGAATAGCATTAGACGCTGCAAGAGGAGGGACGCGGCATGGGTACCGGGCTTATCTTCGGCATTGCAAGCCTCGTGTTTGGCATCATCGTCCTCATCTTCCCGAAGATTCTCAACTACCTCGTCGGCATCTACCTGATCGTGGTCGGGCTGATCGCCATCTTCCTGCGCTAGGCTCCGCGCAGATGTCGCCGAGCGGTTGCCTGGCCCGCTGAGTCGCGGGTTCTCCGCAACACGGGGTTTGAAAAGGCGAGTCCGCTGTGGTACGCAGACTCATGAGGGTGGTGTGAGGAGGGTGTTGCGATGGCGATGTACATGACGATGGTGCGGTTCACTCACCAGGAGGCGCGGGGGATCGCCAGCTTCTGCAGGGAGTGGCAGGACAGCGCCAAACGCATCGAGGGTCTGGGTGTAAAGCTACTGGGCTCGTACGGCATTCTGGGTCCGTACGACATGGCGTTCATCTACGATGCGCCGGACCAGGAGAAGGCGGCAAGTGTGCCCCTGTCCATCTCCTACCTTGATCCTGGCATCCAGACCGAGACGTGGTCGGTCATCCCGATGGAGGACTTCGCCGAGTTGACGGAGAAGCTCGGATGATGCGTCGGGTGGCCGGGGAGGTGGAGTGAAGTACTTCGCCTATGGTTCGAACCTGAGCTACCGGCAAATGGAGCAGCGCTGTCCGGGCGCGAGGCGGCTCTTCACTGCGCGCCTGCCCAACTACATGCTCATCTTTACCGCCGGCTCGCGCACCCGCGGGGGCGGCACGGCCACCGTCCGCCTGCAGAAGGGGGAGCAGGTTCCCGGCGGCGTGTACGAGATAGACGACCGGTGCCTGCGGGCACTTGACCGCTACGAAGGCTACCCCGACGTCTACGACCGGATGAACGTCATCGTGTTCAACGACCTGGGCGATGCAGTGGAGGCGGTGACGTATTACAAGAAGGGACGGGCGCCGGAGACGCCGCCATCGGACGAGTATCTGAAGGTGATTCGCGAGGGGTATCGCGACTGGGGTCTTGTGTAGGGCTCGCCAGGAGAACGCTGGGTCCGCGGGCGCCCGCAATGCAGCAGGCGCCCGCTCTGTTGTCTGATTTGTCAGGCGACGCGGAACCGGTCGACGGTGTCCTCGTCCAGGTCGATGCCCAGGCCGGGCCCCTCCGGAACGTGGACGAAGCCCTCGGAGTCTATCTCCATCTTCTGCTTCGTGACGTCCCAGCGCATCGGCGTCTCCTCGACGCAGTACTCGAGGATGAAGGTGGACTTGCGGGCGGCGAGGAACTGGAGGCCGGCGGCCAGGTTGATTCCGGTGGTGTAGAAGTGGTTGACGACCCGCATGCTCTTGTCCTCGACGTGGTCGGCGATGCGCATGGCCTCGGTGAAGCCGTTGCGGGCGAGGTCTATCTGCGCGATGTGGATGCCGCCGCGGTCGATGAGGTCCCGCCAGGCGAAGCGGCCGGCGTCGCCTTCGCCGGCAGCGATGGGAATCCGTGAGACGCTTGCCAGCCGCATGTAGCCCTCGAGGTTGTCCTGCTGCAGCGGCTCCTCGAGCCAGAGGATGCCGAACTCCTCGTACTGGCGCGCCCGCCGGATGGCGGTCATCGTGTCCCAGCAGCAGCCGGCGTCGACAAGGACATCCTTGACGGGGCCGACGCCGCGACGGGCGCCGGCGACAAGCTCCACGTCGAGCTTCTCGTTCTGGCCCATCGGGCCCCAGCCGAACTTGACGGCGGTGTAGCCGCGGTTGACCCACTTGCGGCCTATCTCGGCGGTCTCGTCGCCGTCCTGGCCGAAGAGGATGCTGGCGTAGGCGCGGACCTTCTTCTGGAAGGCGCCGCCAAGGAGTTGGTAGATGGGCTTGCCGTAGTACTTGCCGGCGATGTCCCAGAGCGCCATGTCGATGCCGCCCATGGTGTGGATGACCGGACCGCGCCGGCCGTAGTAGAAGGTAGCCTGGTATTGCTTCTCCCAGAGAACGCGGATGTCGAGCGGGTTCTGTCCGACGAGCAGGCGGGCCAGGCCGGATGTGACGGAGTGACTGAACGGCGCCTCGACGACCGCCTTGGATACGCGCGGCGAAGAGTCAATCTCGCCGATGCCGGTGATGCCTTCATCGGTGTGGACCTTGATGATGAGGGCGTCCTGGCCGGACGAACACTTGTCCTCGATCTGGTCTTCCGGCAGCCGCAGCTCGATGGCCTCTACACTCGTTATCTTCACCTTCTGCCTCCTTCTGAGCCGAAAACACGAAGGGGCCCGTCGCCGGGCCCCGTTGCCGCTACAGCACGCCGTACTTCCGGTACACGTCCCCGAGAAGCGCTCCCTTCAGCAACTCGTCGCGGACGGTATCCTCCGCGCTCGCCTTCTCGAAAGCCATATCGATGGCCTTCTCCTCAATCTCCTTCGGGATGACGATGACGCCGTCGATGTCGGCCATCACGATATCGCCCTCGCGGACAAGCACGTCGCCGCACATGACCGGTCTGCCCACCTCGACGACGATGCTCCGCCCCATCGAGTCAAGAGGCCGGGTGCCGGTGGCAAAGACAGGGAAGCGCATCTCAGCTATCCTGACGAGGTCACGCGTGTAGCCGTCGATGACGGCGCCCCTGGCGCCGCGGGCGCGAGAGGCTGTCGAGAGCAACTCACCCCACAGGGCAGTGTGCGTGGAGCAGTTGGTGCCGCCGATGAGCACATCGTTCGGCTTCAACGTGTCAACGGCGAGAATCTCTTTCTCGTAGGGGTTCTCCTTGACCTCGTAGATGTCGACGCTGAGCACAGTGTGGGCCCGCCCGGCGACCACGGCGCCCGGCCACATCGGGTTGATGTCCGCGCGCATCGCCTGGTTTCGGAAACCCAGCTTGTCGACGACATCGGAGACAACGGATGTGTAGAGCTTCTGCTCCATCAAATCGAACAGCTCTTTGTCACTCTTGAACTTCATGCTGGCTCACTCCTTTCCGTTTCGGACGCTCAAGGGTGGCGCGGCGCAGCGGCGCTGCCAGCCCCGGCGTATCCGGGTGGCAGGAGACAGTGTAGGTGGGTGGGCTGCTTCCGTCAACGCGACGGCGCATCTGCGTCAGGCGGCCGCGTTTCCGAGAAGAGCCAGGAGAGATACTGCTCGCTTCCGCCGGCGACGGGCAGCGCGATTATCTCCGGCACCTGGTAGCTGTGGCGGCTCTTGACGCCCTCGATGAGCGCGGGGAGTGCATCCCGGGTGGTCTTGATGACCAGCAGCGACTCCTGGGCGGCCTCGATACTGCCCTCCCAGCGGAAGAGCGACGTGGCCCGCGGCAGGATGGTGACACAGGCGCAGAGGCGCGCTTCCAGCAGGTGGCGCGAAAGCGACTCGGCCTCCTCCTGTCCCGCGGCGGTGACGAGGACGACGATGGCCTCGGAGGCGGGCACTACACCCTCCCGACAGGGATGATGTAGAGCGGCACCTCGGTCTCGGCCAGGCCCAGCAGCGCTCCAGTGGTGCGTGTTCTGAAGGCGCCGACGGGCACGAAGACGCTGCTG
>CAZVCS010000015.1:0-28579 GCA_964625765.1 uncultured Dehalococcoidales bacterium
GTTGCAGGTCCATCATCAGGTGCGGGTGCAGGTTCCCGTCGGCGGCGTGCCCGTAGTTTGGAATGCGGCTGCCGTACTGTCTTGCGATGCGCTCGACCGCGTCGAGGAAGTCGGCTACCCGTGCCGGAGGGACATCCAGGTCCAGCGACTCGGCCAGGTCCGGCATGAGGACTCCGTAGAGCTCATTGCGCATCTTGAGGATGTTGTCCTGCTCCTGCCTCGTCTCGGCGAAGAGTGTATCGACGGCGCCGTTGGCATCGCACACCTCGGCGATGCGCTGGCACTGGCCGTAGACGTCCTCTTCACTGCTGCCATCGACGGTGAAGATGATGTGCGCGTCGCCCGTCTTCGCCGGCCAGGTGAGGCCTAGGTGGCGTGCCGATATCTCGATGATGTCCCTCTCCACGTACTCGATGGCCAGAGGGATGATGCCTGCCTGGAGCACGCGAGGTACCGCCGTGACGGCGGCGTGCCGCTCGGCGAACGATACGAGCAGCACGGCGGTCATTGCGGGTCTGGGATACAGGCGGAAGACGGCCTTCGTGATGACGCCGAGGATGCCCTCGCTCCCTATCATGAGGTGCATCAAGTCGAGGCCGGTGTTGTTCTTGAGCAGCTTGCCGCCCATGGAGACGAGCTCTCCGGTGGGCAGAACCACTTCCAGTCCCTTCACGTAGTTTCGAACGATGCCGTACTTCACCGCACGCGAGCCGCCTGCGTTGCAGGCGATGATGCCGCCCACCTGGGCTCCCTCGTCGCCGGGATGGGGCGGAAAGAGAAGCCCCTTGGCCTCGACAGCGCGGAGCATCGTCTCCATCGTGACGCCGGCCTCGGCGACAACCATGAGGTTGTCGAGGTCGATCTCTATCAGGCGGTCGAGGCGCTCAAGCGAGAGGACGATGCCGTCAGCGGTGGGGATGGGGCCGCCGACCGTGCTCGTACCCCCACCTCTTGGGAATACCGGCGTGAGGGTCCGGTTGGCCAGCTTGACGATTTCTGAGACTTGCGCAGCGGTGGACGGCTTCACAACGATGACGTTTCCGGCAGGCACGGGTTTCACCGCCTGCGGCGTCTCGTCCAGCAGGTACTGCTCCATCTGGTCACGGCGTGTGACCACGAAGTCCGAACCGACGATCGTCTGAAGCTCGTCTACCAGGCCCACAGGTACCTCCTTCTTGTGCCGGGAGCTGCGATGCACCCCGTCAGCCGCGACGGCCAGAGGTCCTGACGCGGCCGGGACGGCACGCCGCATTGTGTCACTCCGGATTCGTTCGCTCAAGCCAACGGTCGAGCCAGCGCCGGCGACGCTGGCACAGGCACAAGGTCAGCCTCCATCCGGGCGAAACGACCGCGCGCGAATGCGGGTACCGGAGGTCGGTGCCGTCAGCCGGCGGGCTCGAGAAAGCGCTCAAACCGGTCCTTCTTCGCCTTGCAGATAGGGCAGACGTCGGGCGGCTGCTCTCTGGCGCACAGGTAGCCGCAGACCCTGCAGCGCCAGACCGGCAGCGACGGGCCGGAGAGCCTGGCAGCGCCTGCCGGGCGCCTCGCGGACCTCTTCTCGGGAGACGGACGCCGCTCAGGTATGCTGCCTGCGGCCTTCTCGCCTTTCTTCACGGCGTCGGAGACGTACAGCGCGCAGTAGCAGGCACCGTAGTCGCTCAGGTCCGGGTCCCGGTAGTCACACGGGCAGACGATGTCCAGGTCCTCGCGGCGGTCCCCCGAGGCGAGACGGCAGGGGCACGCACGGTAGCCATAGCGCCGCTCGTTCACGAGCAGGCTGCGAACAAGGTCCTTCGTGAAGCCCGCATCGGGATTCAGGTGATAGCCGCCGGCCTCCGCATCCCTGTTCAGGGTGTCGTACAGGTCGTCGATGTCACGAGTGGGGGTTTCCTCTTCGCTCACTTCGCCAGCGCCTCCCTTATCTCGCTTTCCTTGAAGCCGGTGATGCTTCTCTTGCCGTCGAGGACCAGTGTCGGGAAGCTGACGGCGGGGTTCCAGGCCGATATCTCCCGCACAGCCCGTTCCCTGTCAGCGCCGCGGAGCAGGTCCACATACTCGTAGTCATAGGCAACGCCGAGTTGCTCCAGCAGCTCTCTGGTCTTTCGACACCAGCCACATGTGCTGAGGGCGTAGAGCATGACTCGGCCGGACCCCGTCCCGGCAACATGAACCACTGCCATCGTCGCATACCTCCTTTGTCCGCTGTCGTACGCTCAGTCCACCGATACCGGAGCCGTGGCACGGGGCTGGCCGTGTCTCAGGAATGCCTCCGTGACACGACGAACAGGTTCAAGTACATGGTGAGATCCATGCGGCTGAGCAGCGCGGTGAAGTGCCCGAGGAACCTGTGTCTGCCCCTGAAACCGAGCGGCAGACAACGGACCTCCAGCACGTCGAAACCAGCATCCCTGAGTCGCCCACTCAGCGTCGCTTCGTCGAACGACCAGACGTGTCCCAGCGAGTGAAACCGGGCTCCGCATTCCGGGCAGACCGTCTCGTGCCTCGAGAGGTCTTCTCGATAGGGGGTAGCGACGATCAGCCGCCCACCGGGCTTGAGGACTCTCCTCATCTCCTGCAATCCGACGGTGAGACCGGCTTCGGGCAGATGCTCCAGCAATTCCGTGGCAAAGACCGTGTCGAAGGCCCCGGAAACAAACGGCATGCGGCACACGTCTCCGCGAAGCACCCCAGGCCCCCTCGGGGCGAGGTCCAGTCCGATCGCTCCGGGGAACCGCCTGATGAGTACGCCTGAGCCAGCGCCGACATCCAGGACCTTCCTGCCGACGTACTTGCGGGAGAGCCTGACTATCTCGGGAGCGAAGTCGCCGGCAGGGCCCTGCCCCTCGCGGCCCTCCCAGAGGCGCCGGACGCTGTCGCGATTCCAGACAGTCGCCCGCAGCCCTCCCGTCGGGACTCCGCCGTATCCGTCCGGACTGCTCATGCATCTCCCTCCATTCTCCTGCTGTGAGCCGAGAAGTCGCAGTCACTTTGCCGTGCCCTGGCAACGCCCCTCCCGCCGCGCCGGCCGGCGGCCGGAATCAGGCCAGCCGGGCATAGTCGCGGCCGGCATAGCAGGCCACCGTCCCGAGGTCGGCCTCAATCTCCAGAAAACGGTTGAAATTGGTCCCGCGGTCGCTGCCATGCGGTCCGCCTATCTTGAAGACGCCCGCATCGAGGGCGACGCTGATATCTGAGAGGATATCGTCCTCGGTCTCACCGGAGCGGGGCGACATCACCACGGGGCAGCGGTGTCGCTGGGCGAACCGGGCTGCGTCCATGGCTTCGGTCAGTGTCCCTGCCTGATTGACCTTGCAGAGAAGCGCATTCACCGAGCCGGCCTGGACGGCCATGCGAAGGCGCCCCAGGTTGGTGGCGGTGATATCGTCGCCCACCACGAGCACTCCGGGAAGGGCATCGACGATGGTCTTCCAGCCAGCGAAGTCATCCTGTTGCAGCGGGTCTTCGATGGACACGATGGCGGGATACTGGCGCACCAGGTCCAGCACCGAAGCGACCATCTCATCCGGCGTGCGCGTGCGGCCGTCGAAGCGGTACATGCCTGACGAGCGATCGTACAGGGGCGTCGCCGCGATATCGATGCCATAGACGACATCAGCCGTGCATCCCATCCGTTCGACGGCCTCGCACAGCAGGTCCATCGCTTCGCGGGAGGTGCGAAGCGGCGGCGCGAAACCACCATCCTCGCCGAAGTTCGTGGCGAGCTTCCCATGTTTCCGTTGGAGCAGGTCCTTCAGCGTCTCGAATACCTCGCAGACGACCCTGGCTGCCTCGGCGAAGCTCGGGGAGCCGACCGGCATGACGCAGAACTCCTGCGCGTCCAGTTCGTTGCCGGCGTGGACCCCGCCGTTGATGAGGCAGGATTGAGGCACCGGCAGCACGTGACTCTCCGCGTTCAGGTATCGATGGAGTGGCAGGTGGAGCGATGCGGCGGCCGCCTGCGCCACGGCCATGGAGACGGCGAGAAGAGCGTTCCCGCCGAGCCGGGACTTGTCCGGCGTGCCATCGAGCTGGAGCATCAGGTCGTCGATGCGCCGCTGGTCGGTCACTTCCCGTCCCACCAGCAGCGGACGAAGCGCGTCGTGTATGTTCGAGATGGCGCGGCGAACGCCGCGGCCACCATACCGGGTCCCTCCGTCACGAAGGTCGAACGCCTCGTACGAGCCCGTCGACGAGCCGCAGGGCACGTCTGCGCGACCGCAGCATCCCGCGTCGGTGAAGACCCGTGCACGAATGGTCGGCCGGCCACGGTTGTCCAGTATCTCCAGGGCTGCCATGTCCGTGATGACCGGAGCATCCATCTTCATGCGCGTGACTCCCTGTATGCGACCGTGGAGGTGCGAGAACCGCCAGCAGCGGTCGAGCGAGAAGCAGTGTACGCGGGCCTCAATCGACCGTCAACGTGAAGCCGCGGCGCACTCTTATGTCGTGTCATTGGCGGCATTGCCCGATGGAGCGGGTCACGATAGAATGCACGCCGGAGGCAGGAACGACCATGACTGAGGCGACCATCGGCATCATCGGCGGCAGCGGCCTGTACCAGATGGAGGGTTTGTCCGACATCGTCGAGCGGCGGGTCAGCACGCCGTACGGGCCGACCAGCGACGCCATCGTTGTCGGGACGCTGGAAGGCCGGCGGGTGGCATTCCTGCCGCGCCACGCGCGCGGCCACCGCATCCTGCCGACGGAAGTACCGTTTCAGGCCAACATCTATGCGCTCAAGACGCTCGGCGTCGAGCGGATCGTCTCAATCAACGCGGTCGGCAGCCTTCGGGAGCATATCGCGCCGATGGATATCGTCATCCCGGACCAGCTCATCGACCGGACGAGGCAGCGGGCCTCGACGTTCTTCGGCCACGGCATCGTGGTCCACATATCGTTTGCCGAGCCGTTTTGCCGCGAGCTGCGGAAGGCCGCGTGCGACGCGGCCACAGCGGCGGGAGCCACGGCCCACAACGGCGGCACGTACGTCGTGATGGAGGGACCGCAGTTCTCCACTCGCGCCGAATCAGAGATGTACCGGTCCTGGGGAGCGGACGTCGTCGGCATGACAGCGCTTCCCGAGGCGAAGCTCGCCCGCGAGGCTGAGATGTGCTATGCGGCGGTGGCATTCGTCACCGACTACGACTGCTGGCACCCGGAGCACGAGTCGGTGACGGCCGAGATGATAGTGCGGAACCTGCTCAGAGGCGCCGACACGGCGAAATCGGTGGTGCGGCGCATCGTCCGCGACCTGCCGGCCGGCAGAGCGTGCCGGTGCGGTTCCGCCCTGGCCGACAGCATCATTACGAAGCCGGACCTGGTGCCGGAGGAGGCGAAGCGGAAGCTCGCGCCGATACTCGGCCACTACTTCCGCTCCGCATGAAGACGATAGCCGGCCGCTGGCCTCACGCTGAGGCACGGCCGCCCGAGGTGCGGGCGGCGAATGACCCGGTGCCGCGAGCACCGCAGATCGAACGGACCGCGCGATGAAGCTGACCATCGTCCCGTTCGCGAGCGTGACAGACAGGCTGCCGCAGGAGATAGCACGTCGCCTGCGGACCGTACTGCCCTGGAAGCTGGTCGTCGGGCTTCCGGTTCGCGACCCGGCATCCGGAGACTCGACACCTGGCCTGGAGGCCGAGCAGGCGCTCGCTCTCCTGTCGCCCACGGGACGGCACGACGAACTGACAGTGGGCATCACCGGCATGGACCTGCGCGCCGCCGGCCTCGACTACGTCTTCGGCTACGCGGTGCCGGAGCGGGGCGTCGCCGTCGTCTCCCTCACCCATCTGAGCGAGGGGACGACAGGCCGCAGGGGCGGTCGACGGCTCCTCATCGAGCGTGCAGCCAAAGAGGTGCTGCACGAGATCGGGCACCTGATGGGCCTCGGCCACTGCGACCAACAGCAGTGCGTGATGCGCTACTCGCAAGCCCTGCCGGACACGGACCGCAAGTGCTGCAGCTACTGCTCCCGCTGTCTGAAGGAACTTTCGCGATTGCCGGAGGCTGCCGGCGAACGATGAGGAGGTGGCACGGTGGAATACGAGGAAGATGAACAGCAGCGGCTGTTTCGCGCCGCGGTGCGGGAGTTCGTCGATTCGGAGGTGATGCCGAACGCAGCGCGATGGGAAGACGAGGAGCGGTTCCCGCTGGAGACGTGGCGACAGATGGCTGATATGGGGCTGTGCGGCGTCTCGTTGCCCGAAGCGTACGGAGGAGGGGGTGGAGGTAAGACGCTGCTCTGCATCGCGACGGAGGAGTTGGGACGGGGCTCCGGCGGGCTGTCGGTGGCATACCTCGTGAGCTGCGGCATCGCCATGGACGGCCTGGTCAACCACGGCAGCGAAACACAGAAGGGCGAGTACCTCTCCCGCTGTGCGAAGGGTGAGATAGCGTTCTTCGCCCTGACGGAGCCGGGTGGCGGCAGCGATGTCGCACCGATGCAACTGCGCTACAGGAAGTCCGATGCCGGCTTCGTACTCAACGGCGTGAAGACGTTCATCAGCAACGGAGAGGAGTCGTCTTTCGGCGTCGTGTTCGGCACAAGCGACCCGGGGCTCGGCCACAAGGGAGTGAGCGCCTTCGTGGTCGAGAAGTCCGCGCCCGGCCTGAGCGTGGGAAAGCGTGAACGCAAGACCGGGCAGCACTGCAGCTCGACAAATGAGCTGGTGTTTGAGGAATGCGTCGTGCCGCCGAGCGCTCTCATCGGAGAGGAGGGACAGGGACTGCGCGTCGCGCTGGAATCCATCGACAAGAGCCGCGTGAGCGTGGCGGCCCAGGCACTCGGCATCGCGACGGCCGCGTACGACGAGGCCGTTCGCTACGCGAAGGAGAGGCGCGCCTTCGACAAAGCCCTGGGCCAGATGCAGGCCATCCAGTGGATGCTGGCCGACTGCGCGACCGAGCTGGAGGTCGCGCGGCTGCTCACCTACCGTGCCGCCTGGCTGCTGGACCACGGCAACCTGGCGATAAAGGAGTCCGCCATGGCCAAGCTCTTCGCGAGCGAATCGGCCGGCCGCATCTGCCACCGCGCGGTGCAGATATTCGGCGGCTACGGCTATACGCGCGACGCCCCGGTCGAGCGCTACGCGCGCGACCAGCGCGTGACGGAGATATACGAGGGCACGTCCGAGATGCAGCGCTGGGCCATCGCCCGGCAGGTGCTCGGCGTCAAGTGAAACGGACGCGTCCCGGTGCGACTTCGACGGCCGGCGGGGCGCTGATATAATGCAGGTCAGTCTGCGAGGAGGTTCAGGCATATGAGAAAAGTAGCGATCGTCGGCGTCGGCCACACGCCCTTCACCTTCGCGGCCGAGAAGTCGTCCGTTGAGCTGTTCAACGAGGCGGCGATGGACGCCATCACCGAGTCCGGAATCACGAACAAGGATGTGCAGGCCATCTACCTTGGCAACGTGCTGGGGGACTTCTCAGAGGGGCAGGTGATGATACAGTCGTACATCGCCGACGACCTCGGGGCGACGAACGTGGCGGCCACGCGGTTCGAGGGCGCCTGCGCCTCGGCAAGCCTTGCCATTCGTGACGCGTTCATGTGGGTCGCGTCGGGCTACTACGACATCGTGCTCGCCGGAGGCGTTGAGACCTCGGCGAAGATGGGCACGCCGCTCGCCACGCGGACGTTCGCGATGGCGCACGATTCACACTATGAATACCCGCTCGGCCTCACCTTCCCGGGATTCTTCGCCATGCTGGCGCACCTGTACACGTCGAAGTACGGAGTGCCCCTGGAGCGGCTGAAGCACCAGATGGCGCTCGTCTCGGTGCAGGCGCACAAGTATGGCGCACACAACAAGTATGCGCAGTTCCAGAAGGAGATAACCGTCGACGACGTGCTGAAGAGCTTCATGGTGTGCACGCCGTTGCAGCTCTACGATTGCTGTCCGTTCTCCGACGGTGCGGCTGCCCTCGTCCTGGCCTCCGAAGACGTGGCCAAGAAGCTGACGAAGGAGCCTGTGTACATCGCCGGCATCGGACAGGCATCGTCGGGCAAGCTCAGTGCCCAGAAGGACTACGCCCCCAGGATCCGCGCGCGAGAAGTGTCGGTCAAGCAGGCATACTCGATGGCGGGCATCGGGCCTGACGACATCGACGTGTGCGAGCTGCACGACTGCTTCAGCATTGCGAGCATCATCGCCGCGGAGAGCCTCGGCTTCGCCGAGTTCGGCAAGGGCGGCGAGCTCTGGGAGACCGGGCAGTGCGACCGCGGCGGCAAGGTTGCCATCAACATGTCCGGCGGTCTGAAGTCCAAGGGACACCCCATCGGCGCCACAGGCGCCTCACAGATGGTGGACATCGTTCACCAGATGCGTCGCGAGGTGGAGCCGGAGCGGCAGGTTGAGAACGTGAAGTACGGACTGACGGATACGCTGGGCGGCGACGGGGTGCTGTGCAACATGGTGCTCCAGCGAGGCTGGTAGGAGCCGGAGAGGAGAGAGACGATGGACTACAAGCTGACGTTCAAGGAATACAACAAGTCCCTCAAGAAGGGCAAGCTCCTCGGGCTCAAGTGCCACAAGTGCGGCAAGGTCACCTGCCCACCGAAGATGGCCTGCCAGGAGTGCGGCTCAACGGACATGGAAGTCGTGCAGTTGAAGGGCTCGGGCAAGGTCGTCACCTTCACCGTGTCCTACGTCCCGGCTGAAGGCCGCGATGCCGAGGTGCCCTACACCGTTGTCATGGTGCAACTGGACGAAGGCCCGTGGCTCATGGGCAACCTGACTGACGTCGATCCAAACAAGGTCAAAGCCGACCTCATCGGCAAGCCGGTGCAGCTCGGCATGCGGATGAAGACCATACCGGGCGACACCTACACAATGGGTGACAAGGAGGCGGAGGGGTCCTTTGCCCGACCGACGTTCGTTTTCGCGTAGAGCGCGAGACGAGGACAGGGTCGACACCGTTACGAAGCGATTGGCAGGGGCACTGCGGCTGCCCGCCGCCTACCCTCACCACCCGGCGGAGGTAGGGTTCCGGCAGACGCAGATGTCCCTGCTCTTCTTTGCGGGCGACGTCGTCTACAAGGTGAAGAAGCCCGTCAACCTCGGGTATGTCGACTACACCACGCTCGAGGCGCGCCAGCATTTCTGCGAACAGGAGGTACGGCTCAACCGAAGGCTGTGCCCCGGCGCCTATCTGGGCGTCGTTCCCATCGTTGCACGCGGCGAGTCCTTCCTCGTGGAGGGTGACGGGCCGGCGGTTGAGTACGCCGTTAAGATGCGCCTCCTGCCGCAGGAACGGACGCTGGACCGGCTCGTGGCCGGGGACCTGGCGACCGGCGAGATGATGCGGCGCATCGCCCAACACGTAGCCGCGTTCCATGCCAGGGCTGAGACCTCCGACGAGATAGACGCGTACGGCGCCGTCGCCTCCATACGGCGCAACACGGACGAGAACTTCGAGCAGACGAAGCCGTTCATCGGCCGTACGATGCGACAGGCCGACCACGAGCTGCTGCGGACGTTCACGGACCGGTTCCTGGAAGAACACGCCGCGGAGTTTGCCGCCAGGGTGGCGAACCGCAGGATACGGGACTGCCACGGCGACCTCCATGCAGCACATGTGTGCGTGGGGGACGATATCTGCATCTTCGACTGCATTGAGTTCAACGACCGCTTCAGGTACGGCGACGTGGCGTCGGAGGTGGCATTCCTGGCAATGGACCTCGACCGCATGGCGCGGAGCGACCTTTCACGCGAGTTCGTTGCGGCGTACTCGGCCGCCTCGGGAGACGGCGGCATCGAAAGGCTGCTCCCTTTCTACGGCTGCTACCGTGCCGTCGTGCGCGGGAAAGTCGAGGGATTCAAGCTGGGTGACGACCTTGTGCCGGCGGAAGAGAAGGCATCATCATTGCGGCTGGCCCGGTGCTACTTCGAGCTGGCGAGAAGGTATGCGACAGGGCGGGGGCTGCTCGTGCTCATGTCCGGCGTTACGGGCAGCGGCAAGAGCACCATCGCTTCGGCGCTCGCGCCGCTCCTCGCCGGACGCATTATCTCGTCCGACGTCGTGAGGAAGGAACTCGCGGGCATCTCTCCCGTCGAACACCGCTACATTCCGTATGGCAGCGGCATCTACTCGCCCGAGCGGACGAGACAGACATACCAGGAGATGCTGCGAAGGGCGGAGCCGGTGCTTCAAGGCGGGGGCTGTGCTATTCTAGACGCTGCATTCCTTCGAGGCGAAGAGCGCATTCGAGCGAGAGACGTTGCGTTGAGGCATGGCTCCCGTGCCGTGGTGGTGGAATGCGTGGCGCCCTTCGAAGTGACACTGCGCCGGCTGGCCGAGCGCCAGGCGGGTGTTTCCGTCTCGGACGGGCGAGCCGAGATTCTTGAACGCCAGTTGCCGGACGTCGAGGCCGTGGCCGAGTTTGCCGAAGAGGACCACCTGCGGATAAACGTGTCCAGGCCGCTCGGCGACATCCTGGAGGAGATATGGAGAAAGCTCTAGCCCCCGAACACTACGATGTGAGGGACCTCGAGCTGGCCGCCGGCGGCCGGCAACGCATCGAGTGGGCAGCGCGCGACATGCCGGTGCTGGCGCAGGTGCGTGAGCGCTTTCGGCGCGAGCGGCCGCTGGAGGGGCTGCGCGTCTCCGCCTGCCTGCACGTGACAACGGAGACAGCAAACCTGGTCTTCACACTGCGAGAGGGCGGCGCCGATGTGCTGCTCTGCGCCTCGAATCCTCTCAGCACGCAGGATGACGTGGCCGCCGCACTGGTCGACGCCGGCGTCCCGGTGCACGCGGTGAAGGGAGAGGACAACCAGCGCTACTACCGGCACATCATCGCCGCCATCGACCACCACCCCGAGGTAACGATGGATGACGGCGCGGACGTCGTATCGACGCTGCATCAGCAGCGCCGGGAATGGCTGTCACACGTCAAGGGAGGCACGGAAGAAACCACGACGGGAGTCATCCGGCTGCGCAACATGGCGCGTCAGGGTGCGCTGGCCTATCCCGTCATCGCGGTGAACGACGCGAAGACGAAGCACTTCTTCGACAACCGGTACGGCACGGGGCAGAGCACCATCGACGGAATCACCCGGGCAACGAACCTACTCTGGGCTGGGAAGCATGTGGTCATCTGCGGCTACGGCTGGTGCGGCCGCGGGCTGGCGCGCCGGACGCAGGGGATGGGCAGCCGAGTGACGGTCACAGAGGTGGACCCCATAGCTGCGCTCGAAGCGGTCATGGACGGGTTCGAAGTGATGCCGCTGCGCGAGGCCTGCCGCACCGGCGAAGTCTTCGTCACGGTCACGGGCGACATCAACGTCATCGACCGTGAGCACTTCGCGGTGATGAAGGACGGTGCGATACTGGCGAACAGCGGGCACTTCGATGTCGAGATACACGCGAAGGCACTGCGGCAGATGGCATCGTCCGTGCGGACCGTGCGGCCGATGGTGGATGAGTTCCTCATGCCGGACGGTCGCAGGATCTACCTGCTGGCAGAAGGCCGGCTGGTGAACCTTGCGGCGGCTGAAGGCCATCCGGCGAGCGTGATGGACATGAGCTTCGCCAATCAGGCGCTCTCGGTTGAGCATCTCGTAAGGAATCACAACGGACTGGCGCCGGAAGTCTACCCGGTGCCGGCGGCAATCGACGAGGCGGTCGGCCGCCTCAAGCTGCAGGCGATGGGAGTGCAGATAGACACGCTCACCGCCGAGCAGAAGGCCTACCTGGAGAGCTGGGAATCCGGGACGTAGCGAAGGAGGACAGATGCCCAACAGCTTCTACGCATCCGACGCGTACATGGTGACTTCCGAATCCGTGACCGAGGGACACCCGGACAAGCTGTGTGACCAGATATCGGACGCGATACTGGACGAGATGCTCAGGCAGGACCCCTATTCGCACGTGGCGTGCGAGGTGGCCGTCGCGATGGGCATGGTCATCGTGCTCGGCGAGGTGACGTGCAAAGGGTATGTTGAGATACCCGACGTGGTCCGGAAGGTCATACAGGAGATCGGCTACACCAAGCCAGAGTACGGGTTCGACTATCGTACGTGCGGGGTGCTCGTATCATTGAAACAGCAGTCGCCGGATATCGCGGCCGGCGTGAGCCAATCGCTCGAGGTCCGAACACTCAAGGGTGCAGACCCGACGCTCGACGGGACGGGCGCCGGCGACCAGGGCATGATGGTGGGCTATGCCTGCCGGGAGACGCCGGAGCTGATGCCGCTGCCCATCTCGCTGGCGCACCGGCTGTGCCGCCGACTCGCGAAGGTACGCAAGGATGGGACGATCCCTTACCTGCGCCCCGACGGCAAGTCACAGGTGACCATCGAGTACCACCACGGTGTGCCCAAGCGGGCTGTCTGTCTGGTGGTGGGAGCGCAGCACGACCCGGGCATCGAGAGGTCGCGCATCGAGAGCGACATCCGCAGAGAAGTGGTGGACGCCGTCATTCCTGAGCAACTGATGACGGCGGAGACAGAGATATTCGTGAACAGCGCGGGGAAGTTCGAGATAGGCGGTCCGGTGAGCGACACCGGTTTCACGGGACGAAAGATAATCGTCGACTCGTACGGGACGGTGTGTGCTCATGGCGGCGGCGCATTCTCGGGCAAGGACCCGACGAAGGTCGACCGCTCGGGAGCATACATGGCGCGTTATGTCGCCAAGAACGTGGTGGCCGCGGGACTGGCGGACTGCGCGCAACTGCAGGTCTCGTATACCATCGGCAAGGCGCGCCCGCTCTCCCTGTCAGTGGAGACGTTCGGGACCGGCAAGGTGCCCGACACGCTCATTCGCGAGTTGATCGTCAGGCATTTCGACTTCCGGCCTGAGGCCATCATCCGCGGGCTGCGTCTGCGCCGCCCTATCTACCGGCCCATCGCCGCCTATGGGCACTTCGGCCGTACTGACGTTGACCTGCCGTGGGAGCAGACCGACCTGGCGGAGACACTCCGCCGCGAAGCGGAGGTGTGACATGGGCGGCAGCATCCGGTTCGGAACGGACGGCTGGAGAGCCGTCATCGCCGAGGATTTCACGTTCGACAACGTGCGAATCTGCGCGCAGGCGGTCGCCGCGTATCTGCGTGAGTCCGTCGGCCAGAGTGCGAAGGTCGTCGTGGGCTATGACACGCGCTTCGGCTCGGAGGACTTCGCGGCGGCCTCTGCCGAGGTGCTCGCGGCGAATGGTCTCCACGTCTATCTGACCGGCAAGGCGGAGCCCACGCCGGTCGTGAGCCACGCAGTGGTCAACCTCAAGGCCGACGGGGGCATCGTCATCACGGCGAGCCACAATCCGGGGCGGTGGAACGGATTCAAGTACAAGGGCCCTGACGGCTCCAGCGCCCCCATGGAGGTCATCTCGGAGGTCGAGCGGCACGTGGCCGCGCTGGTGCAGGCCGGCGCCTCGGCGCAGGTGAGGAGGCTGGGGCTGTCCGAAGCCATGGCCGAGGGGCTGGTGGAGCGGCACGACCCCTCCGTCGCCTACATCGCCGGCATCAGCCGTCTCGTCGACCTCGACGCACTGAGACAGATGAGCGGGACCATGGTGGTCGACTCCATGTACGGAGCCGGCTCAGGCTACTTCGCGCGGCTCCTTGGAGGGAGCCGTCTGAACATCGAGGAACTCAACAGCGAAAGGAACCCGCTGTTCCCGGGCATCCGACCCGAGCCGATCACCCCCAATCTGGCCCGTCTGCGCAGCCGGGTTCCCGAAGCAGGCGCACTCCTCGGCATCGCCACCGACGGCGACGCGGACCGGGTGGGCATCGTCGACGAGCAGGGACAGTTCATGACGCAGCACCAGGTCTTTGCGCTGCTGTGTCACTACTTGCTGGCAGTGAGGCAAGAGCGGGGAGACATCATCCGCTCAGTGACCACAACCGAGATGATATCTCTGCTTGGTCAACGCTTTGGCGTACCGGTTCACGTGACGGCGGTCGGGTTCAAGTACATCGCGCCTCTGATGCTCGAGTACGACGCGCTCATCGGCGGCGAGGAGAGCGGCGGCTACGGCTTCAGGGGCCACATCCCGGAGCGAGACGGCATTCTCGCTGGACTGTACTTCCTTGATTACGCCCGGCGAACCGGGAAGACCCCCTCGCGGCTGCTGGACGACCTCTACGAACTGGTCGGACCGCACCACTACGACCGGCTTGACCAGGAACTGGAGCCCGCGGACCGCGCCCGGGTCGCGGCCTTGCTCGAGCAGATGGGCCCGGACAGGGTGGGGGCAGCAGAAGTGCACCTGGTGGACCGCACGGACGGCGTCCGGCTGGTGCTGCGCGACGGCTCGTGGCTTCTCTTCCGGCTCTCCGGCACCGAGCCGCTGGTGCGCATCTATGCCGAAGCGGAGAGCATGGAGCGCGTGAGAGCCTTGCTGTCGCAGGGGCGAGCCCTGCTCGGATTGTGCTGACGGCGTTGGACAGTCTCGCTCACGCGACAGCGGCTGCTGTGCAGGAGCGAAGGGACAGGACAGAGAGTGGCGGAGGGAGCGGGATTCGAACCCGCGACCCCGATTACTCGGAGCAACCGCTTAGCAGGCGGCCGCACTAGACCTCTATGCGATCCCTCCGTGCCGAAGGTGGAGTGCGGAACCTCCGTATTATGCCACAGGTGGTACGCGCAGACCAAGCCTTCTGAACGGCGCATCGGTTGGCACGCTCAACCTTCGGAAGCCGGGGACGGCTTCGCGCTCCAGTGCTGCAACTCGATGATGTTGTCCTCGGGGTCGGCAACGTAGGCGAAGGCAATGAAGCCGGCGCCGGGTATCTCCCGGGAGACGACATCCCCGAGCATCCGGCCGCCTTCGGCGCACACCCTGTCCACCGCGACGGCAACGTCATCCACCTTAAAGGCGATGTGCCCCAACCCCCGCCGGTTCGCCGCCGCGGCGAGCCGGTACCGTTCCTCGGAGTACTGAAACACCTCCAGTGTGGGTCCACCGACATCGTACCCGGGAAGGCGCAGGTGAACGCCCTGCAGGGCGGCGCCGGGGACGCCAGTCGCCCGAGACAGCCAATCGCCCTCCAGCCGCCGTTCGGGAGGCACGGGGACACAACCGAACACATCCTCGTAGAATCGGGCCAGCTTCCGCCAGTCGGCGGCCACCACGTTCACATGGGCAAAACGTGTCTTCATCGCGGTGGTTCTCCTCCCCGGTCGCGCCCCGGAAAGCCGTCCGGACGGCGGTCCGTGTACTAGAATACAGCACGGGGATGGCCATGCGGGGAGCGCCGCAGAGGACGCAACCCGAAGGGAGACGGAAACATGAAGGCTCTTATCGTCTACGACTCGGCCTATGGCAACACCGAGAAGATAGCGCACGCAATCGCCGCAGGGTTGAACGGCGAGATTGCCGTCCGGCGCGCGGGCGACGTGAAGGTCGCGGACATGGAGTCCGTCGACCTTCTCATCGTCGGCTCCCCGACGCAGGGAGGCAGGCCGACAAAGCCGGTCCAGGACTTCGTGAAGGGACTCGCGAAGCCTTCAAAGGCGGCCGCTTTTGACACCAGGGCGCGCATCAAGTGGGCGGCGGTGTTCGGCTATGCCGGTCCGCGGATAGCCAAGTCCCTGCAGGAGCGGGGAATGACGCTCGCCGCTCCCGCCGAGGCGTTCTACGTGAAGGGCAAGGAAGGACCCCTGGAGGACGGAGAGGCAGACAGGGCGGCCGAATGGGCGCGACGGCTCCAGGAGAAGAAAGCCTGACGGGTGGAATCGGGCCGCGTGCGGCAGCAGACCCGTACGTGACGGCACGGGGGCAACTACGATGAGCATGAAGAACGCACTCGAGAACAGCCTGACGCTGGCGCGTGTCGTCGGCTCCAACATCCGGATGCTGCAGCTACGTCCCTCAATCCTCGGGTTCCTCAGCGGCTACATGAACACGTTCCGGATACGCGACGTGGGCGGCAACCTCATCCTGCACTCTCACCTGCCGCCGCTGAACAGCACAGCCTACTCGCGCTTCGTCAGGGAACACCTGCTGGAAAGGACGGCCGGACCGTCCCACGCACAGATCGGCATCACCAATGCCTGTCCCCAGCGGTGCGAGTACTGCTACAACCGCACTCGCCAGGGTCGTGTGATGGACAAGGAGACCATCCTGCGCACGGCCCGGGTATTGAGGCAGAGTGGAGTCGTCTGGCTCGGACTGACCGGCGGTGAACCTCTGCTGAACAGGGATATCGCCGAGATCGTCGAGAGCATCAGTCATGACTGTGCGGTGAAGCTCTTCACCACTGGTTGCACACTGACCAGAGAGAAGGCCCTGGAACTCCGGCGAGCAGGGCTCTTCTCCGTGTCCATCAGCCTGGACCACTGGCGGGAGGACGCGCATGACCGTGTCCGGCACTACGAAGGCGCCTTCCGGGAGGCGCTGAAGGCCATCGACGTGTTCCGTAGCGTCGGCGGCATCCAGGTCGGCGTATCCGCCGTCCTCTCCCGCGAGATGATCCAGAAGGACCAGGTCGACGAGTTCCTCAGCTTCCTGGACGGACTGGGGGTCGACGAGGCCTGGCTCAGTGAGGTGAAACCCTCGCTGGAGGCATTCTGGGATGACAATCTCGTCATCACGGAAGAACAACGCCTGAGCCTGGTCCGGTTGCAGAACCGCTACAACGCGGACGGCAGGATGACCGTCAATTACCTGGGGCACTTCGAGGGGAAGGAATGCTTCGGGTGCAACGCAGGGAACAAGATGGTGTACGTCGATGCCTTCGGAGAGGTGAGCCCCTGCGTGTTCACACCGATGAGCTTCGGCAACGTCCACGCGGACCCGTTGCCGGACGTGTTGGCCGAGATGAGGAGCAGATTCCCGTCGGAGGACGGCTGCTTCATCAACAAGAACTACCGGCTGCTGCGGAAGCACTCGGCCGGCCGCAGGTTCCTCGACCGTGCGGAGTCTCTGCGCATGCTGCAGGAGGTCCGTTTCGGCGGGCAATCCCGATTCAACCGGCTCCACCGCGATGCGGAAGCCGGACGCCGTGCATCCGCCCGCGATACGCCGACAGGGATGTGAGAGAGCCGAGATGAGAGCCTACAGGTGCATGAGCCTCGTCCTGATGCTGGCATTCGCAGTCGTTGGTCTGCTCTTCCTCCTGGCTCCAGACAAGCCGCTGGCGTTCTTCAATGCACTCTCCTCGACCCTCGGTCTGCCGCCCTCGCCGGCAAACGGGTGGGACTTCTACCTCATCCTGGCGGCAGCATACATGTATCTTGTCACCGTCCTGGCATTCTCGATGTACCGGCACCCCGAGAACCGGCTCTTCCCGAAGTTGCTTGCACACGCGAAGCTGGCTTCCGCGACGCTCTCTCTTGCCCTCTTCCTGCTGCAGGCCCGCCATCTCATCTACCTGGCCAATTTCGCCGTCGACGGGGCCATCGGCATCGCGGCGCTGGTGATATACCTGAAGATGAGGAGAGCCTCGTGGGTCTGCTCCTGACCCTGGTGAGCCTGTACGTTCCCCGGTCGGTGCGAAGGCGGAAGCTGGAGGGGCTCTTCGCGGCCACCGCGGACGCATTCCAGGCGCCACAGCCCTCCACCCGGGGACTCACTCTCGACGAGTGCCTGCGACAGTATGCGCTCTTCACCAGGGAACAGGCCGGCGTCGCCATCATGCATGGCACAGAGGCGCAGGTGCGGGCGCGGCTGTACCGGAATGCGCACGATATCGGGCGACAGCTAAGAAGGGACTTGAGAGTCGGGACCTCGCAGGTCATGCGCGTGGGCGCACTTGTCTACAGGATGCTCGGCATCGACTTCCGCGGCGAGGCCGGCGGCGACATCGTCATCAGGCGCTGCTTCTTCAGTAACTTCTACTCAGGGGACGTGTGCCGCCTCATCTCCGCCCTTGACGAAGGACTGCTGGTCGGGCTTGCCGGAGGCGGCAGGCTCACTTTCCTGCAACGAATCACCGAAGGGCGCCCCTGCTGTCTGGCCCATCTCGACACCGACGGGAGACAGGTGTGAAGAAGGCGATCGTCGTGGGGAGCGGCGCAGGCGGAAGCATGGTCGCCAGGGAGCTACAGGGCGCCTTCCAGGTCACCGTGCTGGAAGCAGGGGAGCCATTCCGCCCGTTTGCCGGCAATCTCGGCCTCATCGAGGCGCTGCGGCGAGGGCCAGGGCTTATCCTGAACGAGACGCAGATCGGAGCGCTCTTTCCCGCGATGAAGACGGACCCGGGCGGCGATGGGATGACCCTTGTCCGAGGAGTGTGTCAGGGAGGAACGACGACCATCTGCACCGGCAACGCTGTACGTCAGGACCATGACCTGAAGGCCATGGGCATAGACCTGGAAGCGGAGTTTCAGGCCCTGTACCGCGAGGTCCCGGTCTACGCCGACCATGAGAGCTCGTGGCGCGCTGCAACACGGGAAGCCTTCAACGTGTGCCGGGACCTCGGCCTGCAGCCCCGGCCGACGCCCAAGATGGGATGGCGTGAGCGCTGTACGAGTTGCGGCAGGTGTGTACTGGGCTGCCCCAGAGGCGCGAAGTGGGACAGCCGGCGCCTGCTGAGCCAGGCTGTCGAGGCAGGAGCGGACGTGCTCTGCGGACAGAGGGTGCACGAGGTTGTCGTGGAACAGGGCCATGCGGTGGGTGTGGCCGCCTCAAGGGGCCGGCACAGGCAGGTTCACCGCGCGGACCTCGTCGTCCTGGCGGCAGGCGGCCTCGGCACGCCGGCCATCCTGCAGGAATCGGGCATCGAGTGCCAGGCCAGCCTGTTCGTCGACCCGGTGCTGTGCGTAGCTGCGATGAGGCCGAGGACTCTGCAGAATCGTGAGATACCCATGCCGTTCATTGTGCAGGGGGAGCACTTCATCGTCTCACCCTACTTCGATTTCCTGAGCTACTTCTTCAACCCGAGATGGAAGCTGCCGGCCGCAGACATCTTCAGCCTGATGATAAAGCTGGCCGACACCAACACGGGGACGGTCTCCTCCAAAGGTGTGCGCAAAGCGCTGCTGGATATCGACCGGGCGCGACTGGAGGAAGGCGTCAGGTGCTGCAGGGGCATACTGCGCAGGATGGGCGTGAAGGACGGCGACGTCTTCCTCGGGACGTTGAACGGGGGCCATCCGGGAGGCACGCTGCCGCTGAGTGAGAAGGAGGCACGGACACTGCACCACCCCCGGCTTCCCGAGAACCTCTATGTTGCCGACGCCACTCTGCTGCCCAACTCGCTGGGGAACCCGCCAATCCTGACCATCCTGGCGCTGGCCAAGAGAATCGGCATGCTCTGCGGGGAGCTGGCGGGCTAGCGGGTCGCGGCCCCGTGGCCGTTCGACCGGGCGGAGTCGGGCCGCACCACGTCAGTCACGCAGGCGACAACCCGCAGGACGCGGACCGGGCGGTTGCAGCGGCAAACGGGTATAGAAACGACGCGGCGTTGGCGGACCGAGGCAAAGGCAATGCCGAGTGGAGCTGAGGGGATTCGAACCCCTGACCTCCTCCGTGCAAAGGAGGCGCTCTCCCAGCTGAGCTACAGCCCCGGAATCAGGCGGATAGTATAGCATGTGCTATCATTCAGCCTTACTGACGAGCACACGGCGCTCAGACAGCCGTCAAGCAGTCAAACATGGGTAGTGTCACACTTCCAGTCGCCTTCGCCCTGGGCATCGCTTCGTTCGCATCGCCGTGCGTCGTGCCGCTGGTGCCCGTCTACCTGGCGAACATCGCCGGGCTCTCGGTGTTGACTGAGGCGCCGCCCTCGCGCCGGCACATCATGATAAGCACGCTGCTCTTTGTGGCGGGGTTCTCGCTCGTCTTCATCCTCATGGGCACCGCGCTTAACGCCGTTCTCGCCGGCATCTCCATGATCGTGAAACAGCGCATCGCCGGCGTGCTGCTCATCATCTTCGGCGTGTTCCTGTATGCGACAACGAAGATCCCGCAGCTCAATTTCCAGCACAGGCTGGGGATGAACCGCGCGCGCGGCACGGGGTATGTGCGCTCGTTCCTGCTCGGCGGCATCTTCTCCATCGGTTGGACTCCGTGCATCGGGCCGATCATCGGCGGTGTGCTGGCGATGGCCGCCTTCGGAGGAAATGCGCTCGCAGCCGTCGTCCCGCTCACTGCCTACAGCGTGGGGCTCGGCGTGCCCTTTCTCATCATGGCGGCGCTGCTGGGAACCCCGGCCGGAGCGAGGTTGATGCGCTGGATGAACCAGAGAGCCCACCTGGCGACCGCCATCGGCTCGGTCACGCTGGTAGTCGTCGGCGTCCTCATGTTCGCCAACATCATCTGAGAACTTATTGAAGGGGGAGTCATGACTCAGTGGCTTCGCACATCTCTGCCGCACAAGGCGCTCCTGTTCGCACTGGCGGCTTTCGTACTTCTTGCAGGCGCGGGCTGCTCCGAGGAAAGCGCGCCGCCACAGACGCCGCCGGCCAGTCCCGAAGAAATCGGTTTGCAGGCGGTGGAGGTCGCGGCGCCGGACTTCACGCTGCCGACGCTCGAGGGAGGAGATGTCACGCTCTCCAGCCTGCAGGGCAAGGTCGTGATGATCAACTTCTGGCAGGTGAACTGCCCTCCATGCGAAGAGGAGATGCCCTACCTCGAGGCCGCAGCCAAGCAATACGACGGCGAGGCCTTCATCCTGGCGGTGGGCATCGGCGTTGACGCTGCCGGCGCGCGGGAGTTCGTGGGCGAGGGCGACCTGCAGATGCTGGTTCCGCTGGACACCCAGGCGAATGCGGCCGCGAAGTACTCGGTTGGCTACACTCCGACCACGTTCCTCGTCGACAAGTCGGGCATCGTCCGTTACGTCAAAGT
Source organism: uncultured Dehalococcoidales bacterium (assembly GCA_964625765.1). Taxonomy (GTDB): domain Bacteria; phylum Chloroflexota; class Dehalococcoidia; order GIF9; family AB-539-J10; genus SKVJ01. Next base: position 20,741 of record CAZVCS010000015.1, read on the forward strand.
GGGCGCTTTCGCCAGAGCGATAGATGTGAGCGCGGCCATCGCCTTCACGCTCGCCGGGGGCGCCTAGCGTGACTGTCCGCGTCGTGACGGACAGCACGGCGGATCTTCCCGCAGACGTCGCGGACGCACTCGACATCACCGTCGTGCCTCTCCACATCCACTTCGGAGAGGAGACGTACGAAGACGGCGTCAACATCACGAGTGAGGAGTTCTACCGCCGGCTGACCACCGAGCCGCGTCTGCCCAAGACATCGGCGCCCGCCTCCGGGACGTTCACCGAAGTCTACGAGCGACTGGCGCGGGAGTGTGGAGAAATCGTCTCGGTTCACATTTCGAGCAAGCTGAGTGCCACGCACTCGTCAGCGCTGCTCGGACGCGACGCCGTCACCTCACCTTGCCAGGTCGCGGTCGTCGACTCGTATTCCGCCTCCATCGGCCTCGGGCTGCTTGCCATCCGGGCGGCACGACTCGCTCGAGCAGGAGCGTCGCTCGATACCATCGTGCAGGATATCACCGCGGCAATACCCCGAACGCACTACTTCGGGGTGGTCGACACGCTTGAGTACCTTCACAAGGGAGGGCGCATCGGCATGGCCACCGCCCTGCTCGGTTCGATACTGAAGGTCAAGCCTCTGATAGGCTTGCGCGATGGCGTTGCCCATCCCATAGAGCGGGTTCGCGGCAGAGAGAAGGCTTTCGACCGTCTGTGCGAGATGGTGGCCGGCTTCGGCGGCATCTCGAGTCTGGCCATCGCGCATACGACGGCCGAAGAGGAAATGGAGCGGCTCCGTGCGCGCCTGGCGCAGTTCTTCCCCGCGGACCGAATCCTGAAGTCCCGCTGCGGCGCCACCCTCGGGACGTACCTCGGACCCAACACGCTCTGCATCGCACTCATCCAGGAAGAACCCGGAAGCGGCGTGAAGCCAGGCCGGGATGCGCAGCAGCCGTAAGACGGCTGGACAGCTGCGTTCGCGGAGCCGCCGGAGCCTCGTCGCAAGGCGGTCGACGCCGTGATGCTGTCAGGTGAGGACACGGTATGCCGGCGGGCGGCAGAGAGTGGCATGAGCGCGACAGGGCCTGTCCACGAGAGTAGACCAGGCATTCCGGAGCCCGTATTGGGCGATGCAGCGCAGCCGGCGTGGCAGCATGCGCCGGACCCGGAGCCGATGCGGCAGGCACTCATCCGTCTCGGTCTGCTCGCTGAGGGAGAGGATGCTGTCCTCACGCCCCTGAGCGGGGGCATCGCCTCCGACATCTGGAAGGTAGACCTTCCACGCCGGACCATCTGCATCAAGCGGGCGCTTCACCGCCTCAAGGTGAAAGCGGACTGGTTCGTGCCCATCGAGCGCAATCTCTACGAGTGGAAGTACTACGAGATAGCTGGCCGGGCAGCCCCGGGCGCCGCGCCGGGCCTGGTGGCTCAGGACAGAGAAGCCTACTTCTTCGTCATGGAGTACCTGCATCCGGACGAGTATCCCCTGTGGAAGACTCAACTGCGCGACGGATTGACCGATGCTTCGTTCGCCGCTGAGGTTGGCCGACGCCTGGCGAAGATACACGAGTACACCGCGGCACGCCCCCATCTGGCCGCGGAGTTCCCTACCGATGCCATCTTCTACGCGTCCAGGATGGAATCCTACCTCGAGGCGACGGCGGCCGTGCACGCCGACCTGCGGCAGCGTCTGTTCGCGCTCATCCGCACAACGATGGGAACGAAGCACGCCCTGGTGCACGGCGACGTCAGCCCGAAGAACATCCTGAACGGGCCGCGAGGTCCAGTGATGCTGGACCCCGAGTGCGCCTTCTACGGCGACCCCGCCTTCGACCTCGCGTTCTGCCTGAATCATCTGCTGCTCAAGTGTCTCTGGAACACGGCGGCGCGGGATGGCTTCTTCGCCTGCTTCTCCTCCCTGGCCAGAGCCTATCTCGGCGGTGTGGGCTGGGAACCGGTCGACGCAATCGAACGCCGCACCGCGCACCTGTTGCCCGGGCTGTTCCTCGCGCGTGTGGACGGCAAGTCGCCGGTCGAGTACATCACGCGGGAAGAGGACCGCAACCTCGTCAGGGACACGGGAAGGCGGCTGCTGGAGAAGCCTGTGGACCGGCTGGACGACGTGGCTGCGGAGTGGCGGCGGGCTCTTGCGAACGCGCAACCTTGAGCGGAGAAGAGAGAACGGGCATCCCGCCTGGCTGCGGGATGCCCGAAGAGGCATTGCCTGCTGACGGCACTCCGGTCAGCCCCGGAACTTGCCGAGGACAACCACCGCGTTGCTGCCGCCAAACCCGAACGACTCGGAGATGGCGACGTTCACACTCATGGGGCGAGCCACGTTGGGCACGTAGTCGAGGTCGCACTCGGGGTCGGGATTCTCGAGGTTAATAGTAGGGGGAACCATCGAGTCGCGGATGGTGAGCAATGTGAAGATGGCCTCAACCGCGCCGGCGCCGGCCAGCAGGTGCCCCATCATCGACTTGTTGGAGCTGATGGCGAGCTTCCTTGCGTGATCGCCGAACGCGAGCTTCAGTGCCGCAGTCTCGGACCGGTCGTTGCTCGGCGTTGACGTGCCGTGGGCATTGACGTACTCAATCTGCTCCATCGAAAGGCCGGCATCCGCTATTGCCGTGCGGATGCACCGCGCCTGGTTCGCGCTGTCGGCCTCGGTGATGTGGAAACCATCGACGTTGGTCGCGTAGCCGAGGACCTCTCCGTAGATGCCGGCTCCGCGCCGCAACGCCGACTCGAGTTCCTCGAGGATCAGCGTGCCGGCGCCCTCACCCATGACGAAGCCGTCGCGATCCTTGTCGAACGGCCGGGAGGCCCGGGTGGGGTCATCGTTGCGGGTGGACAAGGCGCCCATGCGCGCGAGGCCGGCGATGCCCACCGGGCGGATGTACGCCTCCGCACCGCCGGCAATCATGACGTCCGCCTCACCGTACTGGATGTGCCGGAAGGCGTCTCCGATGGCGTTCCCCCCGGTCGCGCAGGCAGTGACGACACACTGGCTTGGGCCGCGTGCACCATAGGCCATGGCAACCTCGGCCAGGCCCATGTTCGGGATGAAGCCGGTGATAAAGAAGGGCGAGATCTTGTCCGCGCCCTCTTCGGCCAGGACCGTGAGATTCTTCTCGTACGTCGTCATCCCGCCGATGCACGTGCCGACGACCACGCCCACGCGGTCGGCATTGTGCTCGTTGACGGAGAGCCGAGCGTCCTCCACCGCCATGGCGGTCGCCGCCAGGGCATAGTGGATGAACGGATCGGTGCGACGAATCTTCTTCTTCTCGATGAAAGCTTCGGGGTCGAAGTCCTTCAACTCGGCCGCTATGCGGGTCTTGAATCCCGTCGCATCGAACCTGGTGATGGGACCGACGCCGGACTCTCCGCGCACCAGGCGCTGCCAGGACCGCTCAGCGCCGGTCGCGAGAGGCGTCACTGCCCCGACACCAGTCACAACAACACGGCGCCGCCCCGTCATGCCGCCTTCGCCATAATGTAGTTGACCGCGTCCTGAACGGTCTGCAGCTTGCTCGCGTCCTCATCGGGAATCTCTATCTTGAAGGCCTCTTCAACCGCGGTGAGGAGTTCAATCATGTCCAGGCTGTCAGCCCCGAAGTCGTCCATGAACGATGCTTCCGGTGTCACTTCGGCTTCGTCAATCTCAAGCAGTTCAACGGCGAGCTCCTTGAGCCGGGCGAGTATGTCTTCTTTCTTCATCTTACCTTCCTCTCTCTGATGAGGTTGCACGCGACGGCAACCCTGCGGGCATAGCTACAGGATGTGTCTAACCCGAAATGATACACAGTGGAGCCGAGGCGCCGCAACGGCAGCGTGAGGGCATCGTGAAAGGCAGCTCGGCCAGCAGAGTCTGCTGCCGGTGGGACGGTAGAGCCGCCCCACCGGCACCGGGTCGACTAGCCGACCTTCGGCAGGTCGGCGAGGGCTTCCTTGACCTTCTCTGACGGGTACTCGTAGTCCTGCAGCTTGCCCGAGAGGTAGGCATCGTAGGCGTACATGTCGACGTGGCCGTGTCCGCTGTGGTTGAAGAGGATGGTCTTGGCCTCGCCGGTCTTCTTGCACACGAGTGCCTCATCGATAGCAGCCCGGATGGCGTGCATCGTTTCGGGGGCGCTGAGGATGCCTTCGGTCCGGGCAAACATGATTCCCGCCTCGAACGTCTCGAGCTGGTGTACCGCCCTGGCTTCAACAAGCCCAAGCTTCAGCAGGTGCGAGATGATGGGCGCCATGCCGTGGTAGCGCAGTCCGCCCGCATGGATGGGGGGCGGCATGAAGCGGTGGCCCAGCGTGTACATCTTGACGATGGGGGCGAGTTTGGCGGTATCGCCATAGTCATAGGCGAACGGCCCCTTGGTCAGGGTGGGACAGCTGTAGGGCTCCACGTTGACGACGCGCAGATTGGGCTTTGTGCCGTCGAGCTTGTCCTTCAGGAAGGGAAGGAACATGCCCGCGGCATTGGAGCCGCCACCCACACAGCCGATGATGATGTCGGGGTACTCACCCATCTCTTCCATGGCCTTCTTAGCCTCGAGACCCTCCACCGTCTGATGCAGCAACACATGATTTAACACGCTGCCAAGGGAGTAGTGCGTGTCATCGCGGGACATGGCGTCCTCGACGGCCTCGCTGATGGCAAGACCGAGGCTGCCGGGGCAATTCGGGTCTTCAGCAAGCATCTGCCGGCCGGCTGCGGTATCCGGACTCGGGCTGGGGACGCAGTGCGCGCCCCAGGCTTCCATCATGATGCGGCGGTACGGCTTCTGGTTGTAGCTGACCTTCACCATGTAGACCTTGACTTCAAGGCCGAAGCAGGCGCCAGCGAAAGCGAGGGCGCTGCCCCACTGACCCGCGCCGGTCTCGGTCGACATGCGCTTGATGCCTTCCTTCTTGTTGTAGTAGGCCTGTGCAACCGCGGTGTTGGGCTTGTGGCTGCCAGCCGGGCTGGTACCCTCATACTTGTAGAAGATCTTCGCCGGAGTGCCGAGGGCCTTCTCGAGGCGACGGGCACGGAAGAGAGTCGTCGGCCTCCACAACTTGTAGACATCGCGGACCTCATCAGGGATCTCGATCCAGCGCTCGGTGCTGACCTCCTGCATGATAAGCGCCATGGGAAACAGAGGCGCCAGGTCGGGCGGGGTCAGCGGCTTGCCGGTGACGGGATGGAGCGGCGGGGCCAGCGGCACGGGGAGGTCGGCCTGTACGTTGTACCACTTGCGGGGGATATCCCTCTCGTTGAGCGTGTATTTAACAACATCGTCGGACACTTGAACCCTCCTCAAATCGTCAGTGGGCTTGCCGGAGCTTGTGCGTCGTCAGTCTTGTGGCGCCGGGCGGCGCCATCTCCTGCCTGATTCGTTCATCGCATCCTCCCGTACAAAAGAAAAGCCTCTCGCCGAGGGGCGAGAGGCTCGTGCTTCGCGGTGCCACCCTCATTTGGTCTTGCGACCATCTCATTGGGTACGGCCTGACGGCTATACCCCGGGTTGCGATAACGCTACCCTTGCGCCGAAGCCTACTTGGTACTCACACCGTTCGGTTCGGGGCTCCCGGGCCCATTCCAACCCTGCGCAGGTATCGGCTCACACCTAACCCGACTCTCTGGACCCCGCCTGTGGTTGTACTATTCCCGATCTGAGCCTGTGCCTATTCGATTGCGTATCATGGTAGAGCGCACGCACCCGCTTGTCAAGTGCAAAGGCGGCTCATGAGCGAGACGGAGCATCCCGGCTTTCGAGAGAGGAGCGGGACCCCGGGGAGTCAGTGCCTCCGTCCGCGGATTGAGATGCGGCCGTGTCGAGCCTGGCCGGCAACTCCCACAGCGTGGCCAGTGCGCCAGCCGGCGGGGACGTCCGGTCGAGGTGCAGAGCCATGCACCCCGCCGCGGCGGCGCTCACACAGTCGCGCTCCCAGTTGTCGCCCACGTGTGCAATCTCGCCGGGATCAACGTCCATCTCGGCCGCGAGCCAGCGAAAGAACGCTGCATCCTTGAGCCGGCCGCATTCGGATGTCGATGAGAAGACGCGGCCAAGCAGATGCCGCACGTCACGCAGCAGCGGCTCCAGGAACTCCACGGGAGTGGAGGACGCCACCACCAGCCGATACCGCCTGCCGAGGGTCCGCAGGACGGCCGGGACCTCGGGATACAGCTCGACGCGCCACCCATGCTGCTGCATCACCGGTCGGGGATCGCCCAGGTCGAACCTGCGGAACCAGTAGCCGATGTCGTACCACTCCTTGCGCTCAGGTCCGACGGACTCGTACTCGGCGAAGACGCGAGCCGCAGCCTCGTCAGGGGAGAGCCCTCTGGCACGTCCGTACAGCTCGGGCACGACCTCGCGCCAGATGGCCCTCGAAAACGCGTGACTGACCAGCGTGCCCTCGGCATCGAACGAGACCACCGTGGTGCGAGCGCCCTTGTGAGCCATGTGTCCCGGCAATCGTACCACAGGCCGCGCCGGGCGCCGATTTGCCACTCACAGCTCTCACAGCTACAATGCGACGAATGGCATCAGAAGAGACGACCAGCGAATCCGTCGCCGGCTTCGAACTCGGCCCCATACGTCCTCCGAGCGAGGCCTACTCTCTGTTGATACGGGCCACGCGCAACTGCCCGTGGAACCGCTGCCTCTTCTGCCACTGCTACAAGGGAACGCAGTTCTCTCTGCGCACGGTCGAAGAGATAGAGCACGATATCGACGTTGCGGCCGCGGTGCGCGACCAGATCGTGGAAGCATCCACGCGGCTCGGCTTTGGCGGCGACGTCCAGGCGACGGCCGCGGCGCTGCTCAGTCAGCCGTACGGCGACCAGTGTCTGCGAGACGTCGCGCTCTTCCTCTACGCAGGTGGGCAATCGGCCTTCCTGCAGGACTCCAACACACTCATCATGCGCACGCCGGACCTCGTTCGAGTGCTGCGTCACCTCTACGCGTCATTCCCCTCGCTCACGCGCGTCACCTCGTACAGCCGCTCGCACACGGCCGCGCACAAGACGCTGGATGAGTTGAAGGAGATACGCACGGCGGGGCTCGTGCGCATCCACATAGGCCTGGAGACGGGCTACGACCCTCTGCTGCACTACATGCAGAAAGGAACGACGGCGGCGCAGCAGATAGAGGCCGGGCAGCGGCTGAACGAAGCGGGGTTCTCTCTGTCTGAGTACGTGATGCCGGGGCTGGGAGGCAGGGCGATGGCGGAGGGCCATGTCCGTGAGACCGCACGGGCCCTCAACGAGATTCAGCCTGAGTTCATCCGGCTGCGCAGTCTGCACGTAACGCCGACGATGCCTCTCTGGTCACGCCTGCAGGACGGCGACTTCCAGTTGCAGGATGAGGACGATGTCGTGCGTGAGATACGAGGACTGCTGGAGCGCCTCGACGTAACGAGTCAGTTCAAGAGCGACCACATCCTGAACCTGCTGATGGAAGTCGAGGGCACACTGCCCACCGACAAGGGCAAGTGTCTGGCCATCATCGACCGGTACCTGTCGCTTCCCGACGACGAACGTCTCGTCTTCCGTCTCGGTAGACGGATGGGGCTCTACTCGTCGCTGGACGACCTGTCCGACCCCGGCAGGCACGAGAGGATGGCGGACGCACTGCGAAGGATACGCGAGCGGGGTGACAACGTCGAAGACGTCATTCGCCGGCTCAAGGACGGCTTCATCTAGGGCGCGGATGGGGTGACGAGTTGTCTCGTCATGTAGGCGCCCTCGAGCCGGTAACCGAGGCGGCGATAGTAACCCCGCACTCCCACCCCACTCAGCACCCGCAGCGAGGTCGCTCGTCCTTCGGAGGAGGCGATGCGTTCCGCCTCGCAGAGCAGCG
>CAZVCS010000016.1:0-28279 GCA_964625765.1 uncultured Dehalococcoidales bacterium
CGGCGCCAGCATAGTCTGGACGGCTCCGGACCACGGCGCGAAGGTCAAAGTCTCCGTGATGGTTCGTGACAGCTTCGGAGTGGAGGAGCTGGCTGCGCTGAATTTCCGCGTTGCCACCTGTGAGTGCGTCTACAAGCGCTACGAGTAGCACTTGACGGTGGTGACCTGCTTTCTCTCCACGGCATACACGGATGGCTCAGCTTTGCACAGGGCCGCTTGCCCGGGGGCGCAAGCTGGCTCTGCCATGTCCCGGCGACTTGGCCGAGCTGTCCTCCGATCGTCCTTTCGTGCCGCTGATGGCCCGTTGACTTGCCGCGCGCGTGGGGCATAGGATTGCGCTGGCGTTGAAGAGGTCCTCCTGTGGGGCCTGCGCCGGAGAGGAGTGGCATGCCGCACCTGGAACTGGACCGGCCGGTCGTGTTCTTCGATCTCGAGACCACGGGAATCAGCGCACCCCACGATCGTATCGTTGAGTTGACCGCCATCAAGCTATTTCCCGACGGGCGCCGGGAGACCCAGAGCATGAGGATGAATCCGACTATCCCGATTCCCCGCAGCGCCACGGAGGTGCACGGCATCACGAACGAGGATGTGGCAGGTTTGCCCGCCTTCTCCTACTACGCTCCAAGGCTGCTGCGCTTCATCGCCGACGCCGACCTGGCGGGCTTCGGTGTGAGCCGGCTCGATATCCCGCTGCTCGAGGCGGAGTTCCGCCGGGCGGGGCTCGAGTTCTCGCGCCGCGGCCGGCGGATCGTGGATGCACAGATACTTTTTCACATGCTCGAACCGCGAGACCTGTCGGCGGCTTATCGGAAGTACTGCGGCAGGGACCTGGGCAACGCCCACTCGTCCGAGGGAGACGTCGAGGCCTCCGTTGAAGTGCTCTCGGGCATGCTCCAGATGCACCCGGAGTTGCCGCGCACGGTCGAAGGGCTCAACGCACTCTGCAACAGCGAACAGAGCAACTGGATCGATGCCCAGGGCAAATTCGTCTGGTCGGCTGAGGGGCCGGTGCTGGGGTTCGGCAAGTACAAGGGCGTGTCGCTGCGCAAGCTGGTGGAGACCGACCCCGGCTACCTCGAATGGATGGTGAAGAGCGACTTCGCGGATGACACGAAGGATGTGGCATCTCGCGCGCTGCACGGCGATTTCCCCGACCAGCCCGGTGCGGCGGCAGAGCCGGACTGAGCCGCGGGACGGTCAGCGCCCGGCGCCGGCTGAGGCTGCAACCGAGGGGTCGCAGATGCGCCTGTAACGGCAGGACCTGCATCTGCCGGTATTGGTCGTCGGCTCGGCCTCGCGTTCGCCGGTCCAGAACTCCATGGCCCAATCGAGGTTTCGCAGCGTCTGAGCCCGGTCAAATGGAAAGACCTCGCTGATGCCGCCTCCCTGCTCGCACTCCTGCCGGGGCACTCCGCCCGCCAGCAGCAGGCAATCGCCTTCCGCCAGGCGGCTGCAGCGGTGGCACTCACGCCTGAAGACGCTCACGCGGTATTGCGTTGAACCTGTGGCGAAGCCCATCTCTCCCAGACCGAGGCAGTAGAGCCCGGCCTGCACGTGGTATGGCGTGTGGATAGCGAGGCTGCCACTGAACTTGCGTTCCGCCACGAGTTCGACGTTCCCGCCGCTGAACCAGGCTTCGTCGACAAAGCCGAGGATGGTTGCTCCGTTGTAGCGCCACCCGAGTCTGAACTCGTAGAGGCAGAGAGGCCGGGCACGCTCCACAATCGCCGCGGCGACGGCCTCTTCCGCTGTCATCGGCGCACCCAGCGCGGCAACCAGTTCGTGGCCGGCTGTGCCCGACTGCATCTCGGCCGTCGGAGCAAAGGGGCGTTCGATAGAGAACTGGACCGCCTTCTCGCAATAGAACTGCTGTGCCAGCGTGCTGACTGCGAGGGTGCGGCGCCCGTACCGGAGCGTCGGCTCGTTCTCGCGGGAGGCGCGGACGGCCTCCCGGTAGTGCTCCAGTATCTGCTGTGCCAGCGCACGGGATTCCGCAGTGTCCCCGGAGGCATCCATTTCGTGTGCTTTCGGCTCGCACCACCCCGCTGTGCACCTTGGGCGGCAGGGCAGGTCCCCCCGCCGTCTATGCCGCGGAGCCGACCCAGTACCACGAGATGTACTCGGGCGAGCAGATGACCCTTATGTCAGAGGGGACGCGAAGGTGACTCCCCCGGTAGCCGGAGAAGTCGAGAGAGCCGGTCTCGTAGACCCAGCCGCCGCTGTCGGGCGACGACTCCTCGTCGTAGACGCCGTCTCCGTCATCTATCTGCTCCACGAAGTAGCTGTCGACGGGGATGGCAGCTCCGAGGTCGCTATACCAGGAGAGCTTCAGCCCGCGGATGTGCTGCTGGTCGGCAAGGCTGAGCAGCACGTCCAGGGCCGTGACGACATCCGGCTGGAACACATCGGCTCGCACGTTGTGCGCGCTGACGGGGACGTTGCGGTGGACCACTGTCCCGACGCGCGCCTCAGGGACGACGACTCTGCCCAGGTTCAGCGACTTGCGCATGACTTCGCCGGCGAAGCTGTTGTAAAGCTCGGCCATGTACTCCGGTGGTCTGGTGGAGAGGCTGATGCCCATGCCGTCCTTGTACAGAAAGTAGTCCATTCTTGTGGCATTCGCCTCGGCCCAGCCGCCGGCGTAGTGGGCGCGGTACCACCAGTCCGTGCGGCCATCGAGCCGGTCGATGACGTTGGTGTCGAGACAGCGGTCGAAGTGGTATGTCAAGGTGAACCAGCCTTCATCCGCCAGATGTGCAATCACGTCGAACACCGAGAAGTAGCCAGGGCGAAAGATGTCGGGACGAAGCGATGTTACTTCGGCCGGGTTGAACGAGAATGAACCCAGTCCCTCGACCTCGATCGACCCGAGTACCGCAGGCACTCTGCCGGTGGGGGTATCCCCGGGCATGCGCCAGGTTCCCTCGTGGGGCAGGTAGAACGGCCTGGGAGGGGTCGGCAAAGTCTCGGTGGCCGGAGGCACAAGCGGCAACGATGGAATGGCCTGAGGGGGAGGTGTGGTGCAGGCCGGGGCCAGCAGGGCAGCAGCAAGCGTCATCAGGACCAACAGGTGTCTCTGCCCGGCGTGGCGTCTCCTCATCGCGTCCTCCGATACCGAAGACGGTGTCAGTATGACAGAACACCTCTACTTCGGCCAGTGCAACTGAGCCAGGATGCGGTGCACGTAGCCGAACAGCGTGATGCCGTCGCGGCCGTCCCACCAGCGGGCGCCGCTCAACTCGACCGGGTCGACGCGAAGCACGCCTTCCGCGAGGACCTCGAACACGTGGTAGGTGTTGTAGATGTCGCTTGTACGGCACTGCGGCAGCGGCGTCAGCGAGACGGCGCGCAGACCCGTCTCCTCCTCCAGCTCACGGGCGACTGCCTCCTCGGGAGACTCACCGTGCTGCAGGCCGCCGCCTGGCAGCGAGAAGTGGCGGAAGCCGCGCTCCTGGACCAGCAGAAGCATGCCGTCGCGTCTGACCACTGCGGTCGCCCTGTCCCTCATGCCGTACGGCTCGTAGTCCAGGTAGTCCGGTTCCATTGCGCTCCGTCCCGTGCGCCTGCGCGGCACAACCGATTATAGCGCCGCGGCGGCGAGTCATGGAATGTGCACGCGCCGGCGCGTGCAGGCAGCCGCATGCCACTGGTGTAGAATACCCGAGCTCGCGGGCTGAAGAGACGTGGCAGGCCGGGGCTCCCCCTCCCGGCGGCCGTGCGGCAGCCGCGCGGCAGTTCAATCGTGAGGGAGGAGAGACGAGAGATGCCTAAGTTCAGCGCGAACCTGTCAATGCTGTATAAGGAGGTCGACTTCCTGGACCGGTTCGAGCGCGCGGCCAGGTCAGGCTTCAGAGGAGTGGAGTTCCTGTTTCCCTACGATTGGGACAAGGAGGAACTTCAGGAGCGCCTTGCGACGAACAACCTTGAGATGGCGCTCCACAACCTGCCTGCGGGACACTGGGGCGCCGGAGAGAGAGGGCTCGCCTGCCTTCCGGACCGCGTGAGTGAGTTCCAGGACAGCGTCGGCCTCGCGATCGAGTACGCGACGGCGCTGAAGTGCCCGCGATTGAACTGCCTGGCGGGCATTCCGACCGTGGACGTGAAGCAGGAGGACAAGTTCGCCACGCTCGTGTCGAACGTCCGCTTCGCCGCAGAGGCGACCCGCAAGGCCGGCATCATGCTGTTGCTCGAGGCACTCAACCTGTATGACATGCCCGGCTTCTGCCTGTCATCGACGAAGCAGGTCCTGGATGTGCTGAAGGCAGTGAACCATCCGAACGTGTACATTCAGTACGACATCTACCACATGCAGATAATGGAGGGCAACCTCACCAAGACCATCGGGCAGAACATCGAACGGATAGCTCATATGCAACTCGCGGATGTTCCGGGTCGGCACGAGCCCGGAACGGGCGAGATAAACTACGAGTTCCTCTTCAGGGCTATCGACGAGATGGGGTACAAGGGGTGGATCGGTTGCGAGTACAACCCTCTGGGCGCGACCGAGTCGAGCCTGAGCTGGGTGAAGAAGTATCTGTAGCAATTCACGGGAGGTGCTGAGATGGCGCAGCTTGGATTCATCGGCCTGGGAATCATGGGCAAGCCCATGGTCGGCCATCTGCTTGCGGCAGGCAACACGGTGAACGTGTTCGACGTCAACAAGGATGCGGTCAAAGAGGTTGTGGGGAAGGGAGCGGTGTCGCGCGGCAGCAGCAAGGAAGTTGCCTCGGTCTCCGACATCATCATCGTCATGGTGCCGGACACCCCCGACGTGGAGGAGGTGCTCTTCGGAAAGAACGGCGTGGCGGAGGGTGTGAAACGCGGCTCGATAGTCGTCGATATGAGCTCAATCTCCCCCATCGCGACGAAGGAGTTCGCCCGCAGGCTGGAGGCCGTGGGTGTGGAGATGCTGGACGCCCCTGTCTCGGGTGGTCAGGTGGGAGCGGAGAAGGCCATCCTGTCCATCATGGTCGGCGGCAAGCCGGAGGTGTTCGAACGCATCAAGCCGTACTTCGCGCTGATGGGCAAGAACATCGTGCTCATCGGCGACCACGGAGCGGGGCAGACGTGCAAGGTGGCGAACCAGATCGCCGTGGCCGTGAACATCGCAGGCACGGCTGAGGCGCTCGCCTTCGCCTCGAAGGCAGGCGCCGACCCTGCGAAGGTGAGAGAGGCGCTGATGGGCGGACTTGCCAGCAGCCGCATCATGGAGCTTCACGGTGAACGCATGATCAAGCGGACGTTCCAGCCGGGGTTCCGCATCCGGCTGCACCAGAAGGACCTGAACCTGGCGCTCCAGTCTGCCCGGAGCCTGCACATGAGCATCCCGGCGACAGCGCTGGCGCAGGAGCTGTTCAACGCTGTTGCGGCGCGGGACGGCCTCGACCTCGACCATTCCGCCATGGTGCTGGCCATCGAGGAACTGGCCAACCACGCGGTGTCTCAGAGACAGGGATAGGGAGGCCGGCTGCCGGATGCTACGGGGTGCGGGCGCGGCGCAAGCGCGCCCGCAATCCGTTGATGAGGTCACAGCCGAGGTAGCCCGGCCGGGCTGCCATGAACATCCTGTCCGGGTCGTCGCCGGACAGCCGGCGGCAGTTGCGGCACTGCGTGCGCCCCGGCGCGGAGATGACCGCCTGATTCTGCTCCTGCACCTTGTGGCACAGGGCAATGGCCTCGTCCCTCGTCAGTCCTTCCATTCGCACCTCTCCCGCGACACGGTTCGTTGCCTGCCGTGAGGGTAGCCGCGATGGCGGCACGGTGTCAAACGGAGCAGTCCGGGCCGCGAACACTGCGTTAGTACGGGCTGCGGCCGCTTGCGTCCTCCGGGCGCTTCCTGTACGCCGCGCGGGTGCGGCAGGCCGGCAGAGAGTCCCCGCAGGCGGCCTCTTCTCCGGGAGGCAGCCTGAAGAACGCCGCATGGACGAGACAGCCGCTATGAACGAGGCTGGAACCGACCAGTAGCTCCGCCTCGTAGCGGAAATCCTCCCCGCAGCCGATGGACTTGAACCGCCGCTCGGTCGAGCCAAGCACGGCTCCCAGGAAGTCCATCGCGAGGCCGTGGGCCGACTGTGATGGCGGGCGCTTCGGAGACAGCAGCGCGTCCATGGCGTAGCTCCGCACAAGCGTGGGGTGCAGCACGGCGTAGACGTCGCGCCGAGCGACGATGTCGCAGCCGAGGATGCCCCCGGCCCCAATCGCGAGCAGGCCGATCTGTCCGGGTTGGCATGCCGCGGTGGAGCCGATGGAGTCAAGGTCCCGCAGTCTTGACTCAAACACGTCTCTCATGGCGGACGTGTGAGAGCGCACGCCGCTCTCCTCTGCCAGCCGTCTCACGCACTCCCAGACTCTCGTCTGGTCTCCGGAGTAGGCGCCTTCTCCGGCGAGTGAAGCCGCGACCGCGCGCTGATTCATGCGCCTGAGTCGAGGGGGAGCGGGTGACAGTGATTCCTGGAATTGCTCGCTGACGCGGGCCCACCGGCCCTGCTCGGTGCAGCTCACCGGGATGGTGAGGCTGCAGTGCTCTCCAACCAGGATGGCGCTGTTGAGTACCCGGTTCTGTTTGGCGCCTTGAAGCTCCTGCCCATCCAGCAGCAGCACCGGCCTGGCGCCGCAGTTGTCCACGATGAGAGAGCCCACGACGCCTGCGCTGTCGACCTCCCTGATGGCGACGCTTCCAGCGGCCAGCGCTGTGCTGAGTGACACGAAGTCGAGAGGACTCTCCTGCGCCGAATACAGTGGCACGAGGACCAGCGGTCCCGCATCGATGGTTGCTCCGAACCTGAGCTGCCTGAGGTACGCCTCCACAATCCTGTCCATTGCCGACCTCCTTGCGTGTGCTGTACACAGGACGGTAGCGCCGACCAGTGACAACTGTCTGTCACGGTTCTAGTGCCATCGCGGTGTCCGGACGAGTCGTCTCGCTGTCTCGCACCCGGGGAAAGGGAGCCACGCGGCATGCGGCGACGTTCAGACGCTACTTGACAGCCAGAATCGTTCGCCTATACCTTCGCCGGCGGAGGGGATACGAGGGGAGTGCGGAAGGATAGGGGGAGACTGCCCGTGACACACGAATTTGCCGTCTCTGTCGATTGGGATGACCACGGACGCGTCGTCGGCACCGTCCCGGCGCTTGACGACTGCATCGCGGTGGGCAGCGACATGGACGAGATGCTCGAGATGCTGGAAGAAGAGGTCAGAAGCCAGTTGGCCGCCCGGGGGCGACTCGGGGCGGAAGACGATATCGAACTGGTTGGCTTCGACCTCTGGACTATCTAGTCAGCCCTGGTCGCCCTCAGACCCCGGGGCTCAGCCAAGACCCTGAAGCGGGTGATTGACGCGTTCTACAGCTCGCCCAGGATGAGGTCCTCGAGCGAACGCTTGGGCACATGGTGGACGCCCTGTGCGTCGTTCCAGTATGCCGTGTTGCCGTCTTGGCCCACCGGGTCGAGGACGATAGTCTCGTTCGGCGTGCCGAGGGCGATGGCCAGCAACGGGTCGTAGCGGTCGCTCAGCTTGAGCGTCGACCGCATGCTCTTCTTGCTGAAAGCGCCAACGAGGCAGCCGCCGAGGCCGCGCTCGACCGCGCCAAGCAGGATGGAGATGCCGGCGACGACGTGGTCGTAGTTGAAGATCTTGCCCAGCTCCTTGTCGCCGACGACGATGATGTAGGCGGCAGGTCTCTCTCCTTCGGCAGGCCCACCCCACTCGGGCATGCGCGCGGCCCAGTGCAGGTGCTTGAATATCTCTGCGTTCATCTCGGGCCGGTTGCACAGCAGGAACTTGACGGCCTGCTGATTCCACGGCGACTGGGAGATGCGCGCGAGGTCGACGAGGTCGCGCAGCGTCTGCATGTCGACCGGGATATCCTGATGGAAGCGCCGATAGCTGCGGTTCCTGAGCGTGAGCTCACGTACGTCCATTTGTCCTCCTGGGAAGTCCACGCATGCTAGCAGAGAGCATTGCACGGGGCAAGGCAGAGTGTGAAGGGGCCCGAATTCCGAGAACGGCCAGGGAGGTTCCGCTCGCGCCTAGTCATCGGACGACTCGACGTGTGAGGGGGCGGCGCTTGCCCAGGCAACCTCTCGCTTCACTTCCTGCAGGGCACGAAGCCACAGCTTGGTCATCACGCTGCGAAGTTGCTCGCGGTCGTCCGGCGACAACACCGCCATGACCCTGTGGAACGTCTCGCGTGCGAGAGACGCCTGGTAGGCGCTTCTGCCCTTCTCGGTCATGGCCACTCTGACCGTGTTGCGCTTGTGCATATCACGGTAGCGTCGAACGAGCCCGTCCTTCTCCATCCGGTCGAGCAGGGCTGAGATTGTGTGAGGCTCCCTCAGCAGCCACTCCGAGATCTCCGTCGGCGTGGCGTTGTTGTCTCTCGCCTGAAGAACGAGCAGCACCGCGGCGCGCATCATGCTGAGGCCGTGCTCGGAAAGCTCGCGCGTGCGTGCGAGCGTGAACGCGTGACTCGTCTGGTTGATGAGAGCCATCAGGTTGTAGTCGTCGTCTCTGTTGATGGGGTCAAGCCTGTAGTCGCGGGCTTGACCGGCTTCATCTGTCATGTAACAGCCTCCGGCAGTACAGAGTGCGAAAGCCGACGTATGGATTGTAGCACGTGTGCGAGCATGGGGCGTAGTCGCTGAACCTGAGCGCGGCCTGCTGTGGTGATTGGTGTCGAGTGCGATGTGGGCGAGTCCCATCCCGCTGCACGGTTGCATGTATCGCATGCGAGACATACGACTGGAAAACCGTTGCCGGCCACTCACAACATTGCTGTGACGGTCTCTGGAGGATGTTGACAGTCCGCTGCTCTTGGTGCATACTGTGTCTGTCGTATACGAGATGAATCCGGTGCCGGATGTGGCCGGGGAACGGCCCGCGGCCCGGATTGAGGCACCTTACCAGGAGACGACTCCGCAGGAGCAGGAGAGACGGCGGTCCACCGACTCTGGTCCAATCCCTTGTCCTCGGGTAATGCGCTCCATACCGGCTCCGCTTCCTCTCCTCTTGAACATACGGGCCCCGGCGTAGTGCCTTTCGCCGGGGCCCGGCCTTTTCTGCAGTCGGCCGCTCGTGTCCGCATCGTGTTCGCGCTTCGATGCTGACACCCGGACGGGTCTATACTTGGCCTCATGAACGTGACTCACGAGCCCCGCGACATCGGGCATCCCCCTGTAACGAACCCGTCCGCGTATGATGCGTTTGCGGATGCGTACAACAGTCACTGGGGTAGCTTCAGCCTCACGTGGCTGAAGGTCTACTCCGTCCTCGTTGCCGGCCGCGTGCCGCCTCGGGCGAGAGTGCTGGACCTCTGCTGCGGCACGGGGCAACTCGCCGCCGAGCTCTCCGCTCGCGGCTGCAAGGTGCTCGGGCTCGACGGTTCGCGGTCGATGCTGCGGCACGCCCGGGACAACGCGCCGGGTGTCGAGTTCATACAGGGTGACGCGCGCCGGTTCGGTCTGCGCCCGCGCTGCAATGCGGTCCTCTGCATGTTCGACAGCCTCAATCATGTGCTCACGATGCAGGAGTTGGAGCAGGTGTTCCGCTCGGTGCACGACTGCCTGCGGCCCGGTGGCGCCTTCCTGTTCGACCTGAATACGGCGAACGGCTACAGGCAGCACTGGCGAGGGGTCAGTCGCATCGCGTCCGGCGACCACGACGTGGTCTGCCGGTCAACATACTATCCGCGCCGCCGGCTCGCAGTGTTCAGGGCGGGCATCAGCCTGCGCGACAGCCCCGCCGGCGGTGAGGAGCGCGTTGAGCTGTGGCAACGGTGTTACGAGACGACCGAGGTCATCCTGGCGCTGACTGCTGCCGGCCTGGCCGGTATCGAGACATACGTCGCGGAGGGCGATGCGCTCGTGCCCGGCTGCACCGAGGACAGCGAGCGCGTCTTCTACCTGTGCACCCGACCGCACTCAACCAGCCGCCCTTAAGCTGCCGATTCCATCAGGCTGCTGCGTCGAAGAGTCGAAGCTGGTTCAGTATGCCACCGGTTTCACCAGTAGGAGCGGGATGGTGGTTGTGTGCAGCACGCGGTCGGCGACGCTCCCGAGGAAGAGCCGGCTGAATCCGGAGTAGCCGTGCGTGGTCATGGCGATAAGGTTCGCGCCCACCGCGAAAGCCGTCTCCATGATCCGGGTGGCGGGGTCGCCGACGGTCACCCTGATCTCTACTTTCCGGCCGGGTGCGCGCAGCAGACCGGCCACGTCCTGCAGGTATCGCGATGCCTGGCCGCTCAGTTCCTCCAACTCGGGGCCGGTGTAGGGCACGCGCCGGGCGATGAGCGGTCCCGCTGCGTAGTGTTCTCCCGGTATGACGTGCGTCAGGTAGAGAGCGCCGAGACCCGCGACCCACTCCGAGCGCAGCAGCGACTCCACGTGTGGCAGCACCTCGCGGCTGGCCTTTGACCCGTCCAGAGGAACGAGAATGCGGCTCAGTATGCCGTCACCGTGTCCGGGGGGTGCGGCAGTCCCGGCGGCGAGAAGGACGGGCTTGCTGGACTCACGTATCACCTTATCGGCGGTGCGGCCGATGCTCCAGTGGCCGCCGCTGCTCTGGCTGTGCGGCGCCGCCGCAATGAGCCCCACGTCAGGCCGCGCGGCGTAGTCGGCAATCTCCCGGTTAGGCTTGCCTTCCAGCACAACGCCAGCCACATCGATGTTGCTGTCGCTCAGGCGATGCCGGGTCCGGTCGGCGAGACCGGCGATGTACTCCTCGTGGAGGGTCCGCTGCTCGTGAAGCGAGGGGGGCAGAACGTGCAACAGGGTGACAGGAGCGCCAAGGCGGTGGCTGACCTCCTCGACGTAGGGAAGGATGGCTTCCGATTGTTCACACCCGTCAACGGGAACCAGGATCCTCGCCGTCATCCCTCACCTCCTTCGTTCCGCTGCGGCCCTCCGCAGCGCGAACTCACCTTCTTCCCTGGTCCGGCATGAGACTGGTGTGGCTCTCTGATTCGATTATAGCACCGGTCAGGAGCAGTCAACTGTACGTGCGGGCGCGCCGTCGCGTCACGGCGCAAAGAGGGAAGACACCCCGGGTTGACGCCGGGGATGCTCTTGCACCGGGAATCGAGTGTGTTACGATACGGCTCCTGTGAGGGGTTGCCTCGCGTCCTCGCCCGAGGACACTGACCTTCGCGGCTCCCCGGCCAGATCGAAGGTGGGAGGGAAGTTGATAGGGGTCAATCGTGGACCGTTGATCCCGGAAATCTTCGAGGACGCGGGGCAGCCTCCACTGCAGCGGTCCACGGTCGAGCCACGGGCGAGCACCGGGCGGTCTGCCCCGAGAAGCACCTGAACCGATGTCTGCCAGAGTGCGGGAAGTCACGGTCAAGTCGGCGCTGACCCGCTCGCGAATCCTTCCCTACTGTGTCAATGCATACGCCGGTTGCTCACATGCCTGCGTCTACTGCTACGCCCGGTTCGCGACCCGCTTCTCGCATCCCGGTGAAGCATGGGGTAGCTTCGTCGACGTTCGAGTCAACGCAGCGGAGATACTCGAGCGAGAACTGGTCCGTGCGCGCCCCGCTACGGTGTTCGTCAGCTCGGTGTGTGACGCGTGGCAGGAGCTTGAGACGAAGTACCTGATTACGCGACGCTGCCTGGAGCTTCTGCTCGGGGCGGGATTCCCGCTCTTCCTGCAGACGAAGAGCATCCTTATCGAGCGGGACTTCGATCTGCTTGAAGGACATGCGGCCGTTGACCTGGGTGTGACGGTGACGACGGTCGACCCGAACGCAGCGCGCCTCTTCGAGCCGGGCGCAAGCCCGCCTCTGGAGCGGCTCCGGGTGCTGCGCGAGGCTCGGAGCCTGGGCATCCGCACCTTCGCCTTTGTCGGGCCGCTCCTTCCCGGCATATCCGACCGCGGTGAAGGGCTGCGAGGCCTGTTCGCAGCGGTGGCGGAAGCGCGACCGGATTCCCTCTTTGTAGACCGGCTCAACCGGCGCTCCGGCATGTGGCCGGCGGTCGAAGCTGCGGTGTCTGCCCTGGCGGGCGGCCTCGTGCCGGAGTACAGGCGAGTGCTGTTCTCCGCGGAGTCCGGCCGCTACGAATCGGAGCTCCGTGCACGGGTCTCAGACGCGGCCGTTGCCTGCGGGCTGGCGGACTGCATCACCTGGTGCTTCTGACGGGCCGCGGCCGCACGGCGCCACTCCCCGTTCGAATCGCGTGGCATTGAAGCGCGACTGAGCCTATAATGGACGTCTTGAACTGACATGTCTCCGGGTCATCTCAAGGGCCATCAACCCTTCATCCTCATGGCGCTCCGCGGCGGTCCGCGGACAGAGCAGGAGCTGCGTCGGAAGTACGAGCGCCTGCTGCACTACATGGGCCTGCCGATCACGTTTTCCGGCAAGGACGCGGGCTGGCGTTTCCATCGCGAACTTGAGGACAACCTTGCCGAACTCAACGAGCAAGGCCTCATCTGGGAGAACGGCGACAGGTATTTGCTCACCCCCGAAGGCGTAACGGTCGCTGACGCCGCATACCGCCGCGCTCGAGAGTCTGAAGACCGGGTTATCGCAATGGCGCACAGCCCGGCGGTAGCATCGAGGTTGTCGGTCGCGGCCAGCGGAGTGCTGGCGGCGGTGAAGCTGGTGACCGGCGCCGTGTTCCACAGCGCCGCGCTCATCGCCGATGGCATCGACAGTCTCCTGGATGTGCTGGCCGCCTCGTTTGTCATCCTCGGCGTGCGCTACGGCCGGGAACGGATCTCGGCCGCGCTCGCGCTGGAGGTGATGCTGGTCGCAGGCTGTCTCATAGCGCTCGAGGGATTCGCCCGGCTGGCGGTGCCGGTGCACGTGTTGACGCCGGATACGGTATTCGTGGTTGCGATAGCCTCGGGCGCCGCCTCACTGGGCCTGAGCCTGTATCAGCGGTCGGTGGGAAGGCGAAGCGGCAGTCTCTCTCTCATCTCACAGTCCTTCGACAGCCGCAATCATGCCTACCAGGCCGTCGGCATGGTCGCGGGCCTGGCGGCGGCGCGCCACGGCGTCTTCGCCGTTGATGCGCTCGTGGCGGTCGGCATCGCGTTCATGGTGCTCCGTTCGGCGGTCGAGCTGATGCTCGAGCTGTCCCGGTCCATCCGTTCTGGCGAGTTCGACGCGCAGTCGCGCCAGCGCGAGTACGAGCGCGGGTTCGACTGGCACCGCTGGAACTTCTTCAAGACGTGGACCCTGCTGGCGGTGAAGGAGTTGAGCAACCGCCGCGACATCGTCCTCAGGTACGACCAGACGTTCACGCCCGACGACCTGCCATTCTCTTCACAGCGGAGTCCCGCCGCCGGGTTCGACTATCGCAAGAGTGTGGAAGCCATTCTCGAGGAGCTGTTCGAACAGGGCCTGATCGACTCCACTGGCGGAGAACTGTATCTGACGGATCTCGGGCGCTCGCACCTGGCCTCGAGCCTGCGGCGTCGACGCTTCGGGTTCTTCTTCTAGCCACCATCCCGGCCGAGCATGGCGCCGCTCGGGTCGATGACATCCCTGATGAGCGTCAACTCGGGCGCGGTTGGAGGCGGCGTCACGGGAACCCTCTCCGGTACGTAGTCGTGCGTGAAGCCGGTGTTGGCAACTACCTCGTCCAGCGACACACCGGGGTGCACGGACTCGAGCCGGGCGAGCTTCGTCTTCTCGTCGAAACGGAAGACTGCCTTGTCGGTGACGAGCATCACGGGGCCGCCGCGATGCAGACCATGTCGCTCTCTGGCCCCCGGTCCGTCGAGATAGCCGGCGCCCGAGACGAAGTCAACCCGGTCGACGAAGTTGCGGCGCTCGTGAGGCATGACGATGATTTCCCGGCCGAAAAGCGAGAAATGGCCGGGCTGGTTGACAGGCCCGATGAGCCGCACTTTCGGCCGGCGGTAGTCGCCGATGGCGACGGTGTTGCAGTTGCCGTACTTGTCGACCTGAGCGGCCGAGCCGAAACCGACGTCTATCTCGTGCCGGGCGGCAACGTACGACATGGTCAGGCTGTTGTTGTAAGCCTCGCAGGGCCACTCTCCGAGTGACGTGCCGAACTCGCTCTCCATGCGCGTGGGAACCTTGCTCACGTCCGGGTTCATGACCCAGCCGGCAACCAGCATCCAGGAGTTGGGTGCACGGGTGTGTTGCGCAAGGCTCATGGCGACGATGGGTATGCGGGTGAGCAGCAGGATGGTCTGCGGCCCGGTCGACATGCCCAGGAACCACAGCTCATCGTCACGCAGCTCCCGTGCGATGGCGGCGGCCATGACTTCGTGCACGGAGGCCTTCGTGTCCGTCAAAGAGCCCCTCCGACCTGGCGGAGCCGGGCCAGTTTCCCCGCTCCGATGAGCGCGAGATACTCGTCATGGCTCTTCACGCCGTACACGTATTTCTCGAGGTACGCCCGGAATGTGGCGGGGTCGCGACCCGCCTCGGCGTAGTGCGCCAGATGCTCCCGGTCCTGGTCGTAGACGTGCAGGCATGAGAACGGGTGGGCGCCGTAGGGAACCTCGACGATGGCGGTCGTCCGGAACCTGGGGATGAGGTTGAGGTAGGGCAACTGCCGCACGCGCTCGTGCGGGACGATCTGCTCCACCGTCACGATGAGGTTCCTCGTTGCGCGCGATGCGGTGAGGTCGAGGTCCTCAGGCAACTGCCGGTGCGGGAAGAAGAGCACGTTGCCGTACTTGTCGCCGAGTGCGGCGTGGATGACGACCCACTGCGGCTCCGCAGCGGAGACAGCGTGATAGGCGCCGCTGCCGAAGGGGTCGGCGACCTCCCTGATGTCCGGATTCACCTTCGGAAGGTCGGTGCCTGTCATCTCTCTCGTCGTGAAATAGGGCATGCCGCGCGCGCTGCAGGCGAAACGTTCGAAGGCGACCGGCTCGCTGTACTCGGAGAGCTCCAGCTCGCCGCCCTGGACGGCGCGGCGGAAGCACGGGGCGGTTCCGAACTCCTCCAGGCCGACGTAGGAGAACTCCAGCCGCCGGACCCTCCCCGCTCCGATGAGTATGTCGACGTCGCTTGCGCTCACGTGGCTCACGACGGTCAGGTCTCGGGTACCGCGACGCAGCAGCTCATAGACGAAGGCCATGGGGTGATTGTGCACGGCCATGCCGCCAAGGTGGATGCGACTGCCGTTCTCGATGAGAGCCGCGGCTTCGGCGAGAGTCTTGAGCTTGACGGTCGGTTCCTTCATCGGCTCGGCAGTGCGCCGCAGGCAACGGCGACGCGACGGCGTATTCTATGGCCCCCGCTCGAGAGGGTCAAGGACGGTCTAGCCGGGGATCCAGATAGTCCTTGCCTGCACGACCTCGGCCTTCCCCGGCAGCATGAGCTCGGTCTTCGATTTGGTGTGGAATGCGAACCCCTTGTAGCTCACGAGATAGCGGAAGGAGCGGTCAAGAACGCCTCCCCGGGCGACGATGACAAGGGGCTTGTCGCACCGGTTGACGATTGTCAAGAAACCGTCCGGTTCGACCGATACGATGGCGCCCGACGCCTTCACCGCCTGTGCTATTGCCGCTGCCGCGGCCGCTGCTGCATATGCCATCTTCGCCTCTTCTCCTCGGAAATGGGAAGCGCTCCGGAACGGGCTCGGTGTCGCCTGCCGGAGCTATACTATGCGCTCACGATACAGAGAGAGCGCACGGGAGTCAATCGGTGACAGGACCGGAAACATCGAAGGACGTCAACTCGGTCCGGCAACCGGCGGCGGAATCCGTGCCGGCGGCCGAGCCGTTCGGGCTGCCGTGCATCCGCTGCGGAGTGTGCTGTACCGTCTACCAGGTCCGCATCAGCCCCGCGGAGGCCATCGCCATCGCCGGGAGCATGGGGATGGAGCGCTGGGACTGGGTAGGGCGCTATTGCGACCCTCGCTGGCACGACACCAGGAGTCATCTCATCCGGCACGATGAGGACGGCTGTGTCTTTCTCGACCGTTCGCGGGGGGATGTCGCGCTCTGCAGTATCTACTCCGTGCGGCCCTCGGCGTGCCGCGACTGGGCTGCCGGTGTCTTCAAGCCGGCCTGCCAGGACGGCCTCAGGCGGTACTGGCAGGTGGAGGTGGACGACGAGGGACAGCTCCGCGGCAGCGAAGAGGCTCTTGCCCGCCTGGATACCTTCCTCCACAGCCTTTGAATTCGCCAGGTCGAATCCCCTGTCGCATGCGAACTTCTTCTCGTCGCATGCGACGGTCTTCTTGGATGCACGGGCGCGCGTCTGCTAGAATCACGTCCCAGAGCGACCGCAGGACACATGTGCTCCGGCGTCCGGGTGCAAGTGAGTCTTGTGCGAGATTTCCTCAGTATCGGGAGGACTTGCATGACCGCCACGAAGAAGACCTATCCGTGCGACGACAGAGACCAGGAGCTGTGGTTGCTCCTGGAGCAGACCAGGAACGCAATCTACAAGGCGCGCGAGCTTGAGCTGGAACAGTATGGCGTCTCGACCGTGCAGGCCGGGGTCATGTTCGTTATCCACACCATGGGAGGCAGGACGCGGCCCGCGGATATCGCCCGCTGGCTTGTCCGTGAGCCCCACTCCATCTCGGGGTTGCTCTCCCGCATGGAGACCGACGGCCTGCTGAAGCGCGAGCCTGATCCGGAGCGGCGCAACGCCGTGTCGATTTCACTGACCGACTACGGTCGCAGCATCTGCCTGAAGACCTTCCAGCGGGAGTCGGTGAAGCAGATACTCTCGTGTCTGTCCGAGGACGAGCGCAAGCAGCTCATGTCCTCTCTCATCCATCTGCGCGACCGGGCGTTGAAGGATCGCCGGATGCGCAGCAGGCCGCCCTTCCCGGCGCTTGACTGACCTCGACTTGCCTCGACCGCTGCCGTCGGTCGACCGGCGGGACGGCGGCGGTCGCGCCGAGCCCTGCCCCTGGTGTGTCGCTACGCGTTGCGCTCGCCTTCGCTCGGCTGCTGCAGGTGGCCTGACTCCTTCTCACATTGTCCCGATGGCTCCGACACTATCTCGGCATCGAGGTAGTGAGTTGGGGGCATTGCGGCATCCGTGACGAACTCCTCGCGGGCCAGAGCTACGAAGACCGTGGCGGCGATACCGAGCAGCATGCCCGGGGGCAGCATGGCGCAGATCGAACCCGCGAGCGCCAGTCCCCAGCGGCGGCGCCTCAGGGACATGACCCCCCCGATGATGGCCACGATCCCTGTGCCGAGGAACAGCACGAGCACGACCGCGATGGCGGTGAGCGCGGTGTAGAAGGGTGCGGCGACCGGCATGAAGAGCGACACGCCCAGTGCGACGAGGATATTCAACACGCCTGCGGCGATGGCAAGCACGCCTGCTGCCGTGGGTTTCCAGGTTGTCAGCATCGTGATTCCTCCTTGAACGGGCTCAGCGGAACTCTCTCTTCGATATTGCGACCCACACTGTGCTGAGAATGCCCAGCGAGAACAGTGGAGGAACGATGGCGCAGATCGCCCCTGCCAGCGCCAGCACCCAGCGTCGCCGTCGCACGGCGAACGAACCTCCGACAACCGCGATGACTCCCGCTGCCAGCAACACGGCAACGATGGCTGCTGCCACCAACGGGGGAATGTCAGGAGACGGCAATCTGCCAAGATACAGGCACGCGCTCAGCGCCACCAGTATCTTGATTGTCCCTCCAATGATGGCGAGCACTCCCGCCGCTATTGGCTTCCACGTGTCTTCCATCGGTACGAACCTCCCTGGCAGGGGACACGCTAGTCGAACTCATCCTTCCCCATGACGATGAACACGATAGCCAGGATTCCGAGGATACCCACCTGGGGAGGGAACAGCGCACAGATCGCTCCTGTCAGGGCCAGCGGCCAGGTGCGGCGGCGCACGGCGCACGCCCCACCCGCAATGGCGATGGCCCCGAGGACGAAGAACGGCAACGAAACGGCGCCCATGATGGGGTACATCAACAGGAACAGCCGGTCGGGTACACCCGGCGTCGCCATGAACCCGCTCAGCGCCCCTCCCAGCAGCAGCAGAAACAGGCCGCACCCGACGGCGAGTGCGCCTGCGACAATGCTGAGTATCCCGCCGGCCAGCGGCTTCCACGTGTCTCGCATCCTGACTGCTCCTCCGCGGCGCCGTCTCCCTGCCTGCCAGTCAGCTCTTCGGGCTGCGGAACTCGTCTCTCGACAGCGACACGAAGACGATGGCGAGTATGCCCAGCAGTGTCTGCAGAGGCATCAGGGCGCAGATGCCTCCGGCCAGGGCAAGGCCCCAGCGCTTCCTCTGGAGGGCGCTGATGCCTCCGACGAGGGAAACGATGCCCAGCAACACCAGCGGGATGCCGATGGTTGCGATGATGGGGAGCGAGATGTACGGGGTGTACCGCGGCAGGTCTCCGAGATTAAGCCCCCCGGCAATCCCTCCGGCGACCACGATGGTGGCTATTCCGCTGATAATGTGCAGCGCGGCGGCTACCAGCAGCAGAACGCCTGCAGCCGTCGGCTTCCACGTCTTCATCGTCCTATCCCTCCTCCTGCCGGCCCTGCTTCCGGGACCGGGTGGCGTCACCTAGTAGCCGCGCTTCTTGTTGACGAGAGTCTCGAGCCTCTCGCCCTTCACGTAGCGCTGCAGATTCCGCACGAACAGGTCCTGCACCATGCTCGGGTACGCGGCTATGTAGCCGGCGATGTGGGGGCTGTAGAGCAGGTTGGGCAGCTCCCACAGGGGGCTGTCCTTGGACAGGGGCTCCTGCTCGAACACGTCGAGAGCAGCTCCCGCGATGACTTTGTCTCGCAGCGCGACGGCGAGAGCCGCCTCATCCACGACGGGGCCGCGTGAGACGTTCACGAGGAAGGCCTCTCTCTTCATTGCGGCGAACTGGGCTGTGCTCATCATGTGGTAGGTCTCGGTCGTCAACGGCGTCGCCATGATGACGAAATCGCTCTCGGCCAGTAGCCTGGTGAGGCCGGAGGGAGGCAGGATGACATCGGCGTAGCGGGACTTTCCCGGCTTCGTCGCCGACTTGCGCACCGCGATGACCCACATCTCGAATGCCTTGGCGATGCGGGCGACCTTTGGCCCGATGTTGCCATAGCCGACGATGCCCATCGTCCTGCCGCGAAGCACGCCGGGGCTGAACGGCTGCCAGAGCCGCGCCTCCTTCTGCCGCGCGCACTCGACGGTGCCCTTGACCCAGGCGAGGCAGGACTGAATGGCAAGCTCGGCAGGGGCGAAGGAGTGGATGCCGCCGACGTTGGTGAGTATGACAGGGCTCCGGCGGAACTCCTCGTCGAGCAGTACTCTGTCGACTCCGGCCTGGTTGACCTGCACCCATTTGAGCTTCGGCGCCCGTGCAAGGAGCCGGGGTGGGATACGCATGCCGGCGTACACCTCGGTCTCCGCGAGAAGGCGGTCCATCTCGGCGGCAGCCGCGGCATCGCCTTTGAGCTCGGCGGTGAGCAGCTTACCGACGTGGGTCACCCGCACGCGCGGATCG
Source organism: uncultured Dehalococcoidales bacterium (assembly GCA_964625765.1). Lineage (GTDB taxonomy): Bacteria > Chloroflexota > Dehalococcoidia > GIF9 > AB-539-J10 > SKVJ01. The sequence goes on from CAZVCS010000016.1 coordinate 19,419, forward strand.
ACGCCCGCTATGCGCGGAAGCACATCTTCGGCTATCTGGTCGTTCACCAGGATGTTGATGGGTTCCACGGAGCCTCCTTCTGGTGTGGACTTGGTAACGGCGCTGCAAGTCTAAGTGCTTGCGGACGGCATGTCAAAGTGCCGGCAAGCGGCCGCAGGCCGAAGGCTCCCCGCGTGCTCAGACCTCGCCGGCGGGCAACGTGAACGAAAACGTACTTCCCTGCCCGGGATTGCTCCGCACGAGGACAGTGCCCCCGTGCGCCTCGACGAGTTGCTTGACGATGGCGAGGCCGATGCCGGAACCAGACCTGCTGCGCTCCCTGGAAGGATCGGTCTTGAAGAAGTGCTCGAAGATGTGCGGCAGGTCGTCGGGGTGGATGCCCGAGCCCGTGTCCGTTACCGACGTCACGACCGAACCACTGCCATCCGGGCGAACGGTCACCTGTACGCGCCCTCCCGACGGGGTGTGCCGCAGCGCGTTGTCGAGCAGGTTGCGCAGGACTTGCCGGATGCGCCCCGGGTCAGCCACTGCCGCAGGAGTGGCGTCATCGACGTTCACCCCAAGCTGGATGCCCTGAGTCTCGGCCCTGCCCGCGAAGGTGGAGACGACGGAGCGTGCCAGCGCGCCGAGGTCGGTTGTCTCCCGCGCCAGGCTGAGTTGTCCGGCCTCTGCCAGGGAGAGATCTCTCAGGTCGGTGATGAGGCGCGACAGCAGCACGGCCTCCTCATGCACGGGCGCGACTGCCTGCGGCGTGGGCGCGACGATGCCGTCGCGCCAGGCCTCCAGGTTGCCCTGGATTATGCTCAAAGGCGTACGGAGCTCGTGAACGACGTCGGCCAGCAGTTGCTTGCGGCTCTTCTCCTTGGCCTCGAGCTGCGATGCCATGCTGTTGAAGGTTGATGCGAGCTCGCCCAGCTCGTCACCCGAGTCGAGGTTGACTCTCTGAGACAGGTCGCCCTCCCGGATGCGCTGGGCCGATGTCTTCAGCGCGTTGATGGGCCCGGTGATGAACCGGCTGAAGACGAATGCGAGCACGACGGCGACAAGTCCCGCCACCAGGGCCGCGCGCCAGACCGAGGACTGCACCGCATCGAGGTAGGCTCTCTCCATCGTGCCCGTCATCGTGTACTGAGGGCATTCGCCCCCTTGCCCGCTGCCCGTCGCCTGGCACATCTGGGCGCAGTAGGCGCCGAACTCGGATTCCGCGGACTTGCCGACCCAGAGTGCGACCACAAGGGCGGCCGTGATGGCCACGATGATGAAGAGCAGGCTGAGCTTGAGTGTGAGGCTACGCATGTGCGTCCGACTCCAGCTTGTAGCCGACGCCCCGGACGGTGCTGAGCGGCGTCGGGCTGTCGGGAGCAGCCTCCAGCATCTTCTGCCGCAGGTTCTTGATGTGGGCATCGATGGTACGGTCGTAGCCTTCGAAGTCGATGCCGAAAACGTTGTCGAGGAGTTGCGAGCGGGAATAGACCCGTCCAGGGTTGCGGGCCAGGAACTCGATGATGGCGAACTCGCGAGAGGTGAGACGGAGCAGCTTGCCACGATAGGTGACGGAGTGCCGGGAAGGGTCAACCGTGATGTCGCCGAGAACCACCGGACGGTCGCCGGCGGCATTGTCCCTGCGGCGCAGCACGGCCTTGACCCGGGCCACCACCTCACGCGGGCTGAAAGGCTTCGTGACGTAGTCGTCCGCCCCGAGCTCAAGCCCGACGATGCGGTCGGCCTCCTCGTCCCGCGCGGTGAGCATGATGACGGGCACGTCGGAGGTCTTGCGCAGCGTCTTGCATACCTCGAGACCATCCATGCCCGGGAGATTGAGGTCCAGCAGCACGAGGTCCGGCTTGCGCTGCTCTATCTCCCGCAGCGCGAGTGCGCCGTCGCGAGCGCACAGCACCCCGTATCCGCTTCGCTCGAGATAGACGCGGATGAGGTCACACACCTTCGGCTCGTCGTCAACGACCAGTACCGTCCCGGTTGCCATGCTTCCCTCGTGCCCCGATGTCTCGTGAATCATGGTATCACACGTGCGACCGAGGTCTTGAGACGGAGGCGTCGACCAGATCCGCCCCGGCTCTCACCGGGGCAGACCTGGGAGGAGGTGAAGCTGCGTCCCCATTTCGCAGCTCTCGCTGACGGCGGGACCGCCATGCCGTGCCGGGCGTGGACGGCATCCGCACGCGGTCAGTGACCGCTGTTGTTGGCCAACGCGGGAAGCGGTCCCATCCGTGCGAGGAGGCAGATAGGTGTACCTGCCGTGGAAGAAGTGTAGTACCGACTTGTGAAGTCATTGTGAAGTCTCGACGGCGTCTGGATGAAACGGGCTCCTCCGTCCCGCTGTCAGGGAAGGAGGAGCCCGACGGAACGTGTCCGCGTCACTCAAGCGGAACTAGGCGCGGGTGGCCAGGATGGGCTGCTCGAAGTTCAGACCGACGACGTCGCACGAGGGGCACGCCGGAGCGGAGCCGGACTCAGTGGCGGTCCACCGCCCGCCGCAGCCGCCACGATACGACCGGCCGGCGCCCGCCGTCTGCTCACTGTAGCAGTTGCCTCCGCAGTAGCCTTCGTTGCCCTGCGCGAAGCGTGGACAGGCGCCCGAGCCGGCGCACTGGCCGTCGCAGTCGCCTGCGCCGGTACATTCGCCGTCACAGGGCTCGCCGTTGCCCTGGCACAGGCCGGGGCACTCGTCACAATCGTAGGCGACGTTCGTGACGGCTGAGATGGGAGTAGCCGCGTACGCAGCATCGGCGTACACACTCCCGGGGACAACGTCCGTCTCATCGCCGGCGGCCAACGCAAGCCCGCCTCCAAGGGTGAGCAGCGGTATTGCGATAGCCAGGACGATGGTCAACTTCTTTCCTGCTGTCATGGTGTCCTCCCTTTCCGTAGTCGAGTCCGCCGGAACGGCAGCATGTTGACATGCCTGTGTGAACGAAGCGTGAAGGGTCCGACGCGTTTGCGTGAACCATGGCTCGTGAACGTGACCGGTCGCCGCGCTCTCGTGTGGTACAATACCCACTGCTACGCGCGAATGCCCGTTACGGCCAGCCCGGTTGGATGTGCGCGACGGAATGCGACGGCTGTTCCAGGCTGCCCCTTTGCCGATGGTCGTCTGTGAAGGAGGTGTCCTGTGCGAATCACGAATCCGCTGAGCGGCCTCTTTGGCAAGAAGAGCGATCACCAGCCGGTGGCGCGACCTGCGGCGGAACGTGCTCCGAACCCTCCCACTCCTGAGGAGCAAGCGCGACAGGCGAAGACGCGGCAGGCGGCGGCGCAGCATCATGGCATTCTGAACCAGGAGTTCGCCCGGACGCTCGAGGCTGCGGACGCCGGGCTGACCTGTCCGGAGAACGCCGCGGACCCGCTGGCCTATCTGGGCAATCTCGAACCCCTCGGCCTCTCACCCGAAGAGCGCAAGATCGTCCGCGAGTGGACACGTGACCTGGTTGCGGACATGGGCGACCGCGCCGTCTGGAACTCGAGGTTGCGGCTGAAGCTTGAGCTGCGGTACCTGGCCAGCGAATCCGGGCTGACGAAAGGCATCGGACGGTTTCAAGGCGAGGGGAAGAGGTAGTGGCCGACTACAGCACCATCCGGACGCAGTTCGTAGCCGAGAGGCTCAAGCAGACCCGCTGGGAGGATCGCGAGTACATCCAGCACCTGATGGGCATAGAGAGGATCGTGCTGCAGGGCGGTCCTCTGAACCCTGCATCTCGCCTGCTGTTCGAGCGACTGGTTCGCCGCTACCCCGTCGAGCATGGCGCCATCGTGGTCGAGCTTCGCAGGGGCGAAGTGACGACCGATTCCCAGTTCCGGCTGCTGTCGGAAGCCCAGGAGGTGCTGTGGCGAAGGCAGGAGCAGCTCTCGCGTGACGAGGAAGCCCGGACGGAACGGAAGAAGAGCGAGCGGCTGACGAAGGAGCTGGACCAGTGGCTGCGGATGGGGGGACTCGAGTAGTCGCCGGAAGCGGTTCCGTCGTTCGGTGCGCCAGCACCTGACTCTGCAGGTATCATGTCGAACGTGCCCGGCGGTCATCCCCAGCAACTCACGTATGACAGTCTGCGTGCGCTGCTGGCGGGGCGCCGTAGCGTGCGGCGCTTCAGACCTGACGCCGTGCCTCGCGAGACAATCGAGAAGATACTCGATGTCGCGCGGCTCGCGCCCTCTGCCGGCAACAGCCAGCCCTGGGAATTCGTGGTGGTAACGGATGCGGCGACGCGGGCTCGCGTCGCCCGGGCGGCGGCCTCGCTTTTCGCGGCCGGTCGCAAGCATGACCCGGACTTCAACTGGTCCGTCTCGGTGCAGCCGTTCCTGGCGCAGGCGCCTGTGCTCATCGTCGTCCTGGGCGACAAGCGTGTCATCGCAGCGTATCCGAGCATCCTGCGGGGCAACGTCCTCTTGCGGCAGAGCCTGTCGAACTGCGTCCTCGCGCTGCAGCTCGCCGCGGCGAGCCTAGGCCTGGCGACGGCGTGGGGCACGCTGCAGGGCGGCAGCCCCGAGTCCGAGATTCGTGCTCTGCTCGGTATCCCCGACGTATTCACCATCGACCACATCGTTCCCGTAGGGCATGCCGATGACCAGGAGGGCGCCCGCGCGGCGGCGCTCGCTCCGGCGCGCGAGCGGGCGGCGCATCGTCGGTCCCTGGACGCCGTGGTGCATTGGGACCGGTATGCAGCGGAGCGGATGCGCTCGGACGAAGAGGTTGTGCGTTTCATCTGGTCGGAGACAGTGACGCGGGTGCGCCGGGAACGCGAGGCCGGGACATGAACACGCACCGCTGCGGAGGTTGAGGCGCGGGGCCGGCCGCGGATTCACCACCGCCATCCCAATACGAACAGAAGGGGCGGGTCCACACCCGCCCCTCTGCATTACTGGTGCTTCTAGGTCACCGAGGGCGTGATCTTGCTGCGAGTCTCCGCCCGAGTGTCGCTCTCAGTCTTGGTGGCTATCGCTGCCTGCGAGGCGGCGAATCTGGCGACCGGGACGCGGTACGGGGAGCAACTGACGTAATCCACTCCTATCTGGTGGAAGAACTTGACCGACTCAGGGTCGCCGCCGTGCTCGCCGCAGACACCTATCTTGAGGTCGGCGTTGGTCCTCTTGCCGCGCTCGACGCAGATGCGCATCAGCTCACCCACCGCGGCGCGGTCGACGGTCGCGAACGGGTCGCGCTTCAGAATGCCCTTCTCGACGTAGGCCGGCAGGAAGGTGCCGATGTCGTCGCGGCTGTAGCCGTAGGTCGATTGCGTCAGGTCGTTCGTGCCGAAAGAGAAGAAGTCGCAGTACGGCGCGAGACGGTCGCCGATGAGCGCCGCGCGAGGCAACTCTATCATGATGCCGAACTTGAAGCTCGGGTCGGGGAAGCGCATCTCCGTGCGGACCTGCTCCGCGGTAGTGAAGACCAGCTCTCGCAGCAGCACCAGCTCTTCCTCCGCGCTGACGAACGGGAGCATTATCTCCGGGAGCACGGTGACGCCCTGGCGGATGAGGTAGTACGCGGACTCGAGCACGGCGCGGACCTGCATCGCATAGATCTCCGGGAAGGTGACGCCGAGGCGGCAGCCGCGGTGGCCGAGCATCGGGTTGAACTGCTCGAGCGCGTGGACGCGCTCCCTCACCCGGCGGTACGGCAAGTTGAGCCGCTTCGCCAGGGCAGTGAGCTCCTCCTCATCGTGCGGCAGAGGCAGGAACTCGTGCAGAGGGGGGTCGAGCAACCGGACGGTGACCGGCAGCCCTTCCATGACCTGGAAGATGTCGAGGAAGTCCTCCTTCTGGAACGGCAACAGCTCTTTGAGGGCGTCCTCCCGTTCTTCCTTCTCTTGCGCCAGGATTGCCTTGCGGAAGTGGTCGATGCGTTCCTGCTTGAAGAACATGTGCTCGGTGCGGCACAGGCCGATGCCCTCTGCGCCGAACTGACGTGCGACCTTCGCGTCGGCCGCCGTGTCGGCGTTCGTCTCGACGCCCATCTTCTTCACGAGGTCGGCCCAGAGCATCAGCTCCTGAAACTCGGTGCTGAGCTGAGGGCGGATGGTGGGCAGTTGACCGATGATGACCTCGCCGGTTGTGCCGTCGATGGTTATCCACTCGCCCTTGGTGACGATGCGGTTGCCGACGATCAGCTCGTCCTTGTCCTCGTGGATGTCGATGGCCGAGGCGCCGACGACGCAGCACTTGCCCATGCCGCGTGCGACGACGGCGGCGTGCGAGGTGATGCCGCCCCGCGTGGTGAGGATGCCGACTGCTGCGTTGATGCCGCGGATGTCGTCCGCGGAGGTTTCGCCGCGCACAAGGATGTAGGCGCCGCCGTCCTTGGCCTGCATCTGGATGAGCTCGTCGGGATTGAAGGCGACGCGCCCTGAAGCGGCGCCGGGGGATGCCGGCAGGCCCCGGGCGACGACCTCGCGCTTCGCACTCGGGTCAATGATGGGGTGCAGCACCTGCTCCAGTTGCTGGGGAGTGATGCGCAGGAAGGCATCCGTGGCGCCCATGACCCGCTCGCGCGTGAGGTCGGTAGCCACCTTGATGGACGCCTGTGCGGCGCGCTTGCCGGCGCGCGTCTGAAGTATCCAGAGCTTGCCGTTCTGGACGGTGAACTCGATGTCCTGGATGTCCTTGAAGTGCCGTTCCAGCTTCCGGGCGATGGCTTCGAGCTCCTCGTAGATGCCCGGCAGCGCCTGCTTCATCTCCTCCACAGGGCGTGGAGTGGCGGTGCCGGCGACGATATCCTCACCCTGCGCGTTCGAGAGGAACTCGCCCGTGAGCACCTTCGCGCCGGTGGAGGGGTCGCGGGAGAAGGCGACGCCGGTGCCGCAGTCCTCTCCCATGTTGCCGAAGACCATCGTCTGCACGGTCACGGCGGTGCCGAGGCTGTGGGAGATCTCGTTCATCTCGCGGTAGGCGATGGCGCGCGGGTTGTTCCACGAGTTGAAGACGGCCTCGATGGCTGTCCAGAGCTGCTCCATCGGGTCGAGTGGGAACTCCTTACCGGTGAACCGCTTGATCTCCTCGCGCAGCATGCCAGCGAGGATGGGCAGCTCCTCGGCGGGGAGCTGGATGTCGAGCTGGATGTTCCGCTCGCGCTTGAGCTGGTTCTCGACATTGCTCAGCACGCCGTCGGGAACGCCGAGGACGACGTTGCCGTACATCTTGATGAGGCGGCGGAAGCTGTCCCAGGCGAAGCGCGGATTGCTTGTCTTGTCCGCCAGACCGCGAACCGAATCCTCGTTGAGTCCCAGGTCGAGTATCGTGTCCATCATGCCGGGCATGGAGACGCGGGCGCCCGACCTGACCGAGACGAGCAGAGGGTTCTCCCGGTCGCCGAACCGCAGCCCGGTCGTCAACTCCAGGGCGCGCAGCGCTTCCTCCACCTGGCCCTTCAGCTCGTCCGGCAGGACCTTGTTGTTCGAGAGGTAGAGGTTGCAGGCGTCCGAGATAATGGTGAATCCCGGGGGAACGGGGACGCCCATACGTGCCATCTCGGCGAGGTTCGCGCCCTTGCCGCCGAGCAGGTCCTTCAACTCCGCCCTGCCTTCGGCTGTCCCGTTGCCGAAAGAGTAAACGTACTTCGTCGTCATCAAACCTCCTGCAGGGGCGACCTCGCCCCGATGTCTTGTCTCAATGATCGTCGCCGCAAGAGCGGCGGCCGTGGTCTGCCCATGGCCGGCTGTGTGCGAGACCTGACAAACGAACAGCCCTGCTCCGAATGGAACAGGGCTTGTCGGTCCCTCAGGACTTGCGGCCGCAACCGGAGTAGTTTACGACTCACGTGAATTGTACGTGTCGTCGTATACGAATGTCAAACGTCCGTCGATGATGTCAGCCGCAACTGGAGCAACTCGGACGGCAGGGTTGGCTCGTGGCGCCGCAACTGCCGGACGAGCAGGAAGGGGACGAGTAGAACGTCACGCGGTCGCTGGCCTTCGGCCCCACAGGCCTCAACGGGTTCTCGTCGACGGCAACAGGGGCCTGGGTCGCCGGTTCGTCGGCTGGAGCCGCAGCGACAAGGGGCTGCGGTGGTTCGGCGGACTCGTCGGCGGATGCCAGCACGGTGGAGCCGCCGGGAGCGTCCCGGGTTGCGTCAACATACACCAGCACCGCGGCTATGCCCAACACCGGAACGATGATGGCCAGGGAGAGGAGGAGCCTCACGCTTCGCGACATTGCTCAGTGCTCCTGGGTCGGAGATGCTACCGCAGGCGGCAGCTTCCGCCGCACGACGTTGAGCTGCTGGTCTTGCACGCGCCGTTGCCGTCGCCGGTGCAGATGCCCGCACACTGACCGTCGCCCGTACAATCGCCGGAGCACTCGCCGTCGCCGCCGGTGCAGACACCGGTGCACTGACCGCCGCCGGTGCATTCACCGGTGCAGGCGTCAACGCACTCCTGAGAGCATGTAACGCCGAGCTCCTTGCACGCTTCGAGGCACTCCTCCACCGTGCAGGAGCCGCCCTGACATGCCGATGCGGAGATGCAGACGTTCGAGCCCGAGCGACAGATGCTCGCACAGGTGTTCGTGTCATCCGCCGCGACGACGAGAGAGCCACCGGCCGGTGCCGTTTCGTCCAGCGCACTGGCGCGGTCCGGATTCAAGTAGAGCATCACACCGCCGAACACAGCCATGGTGACGGCGATGGTGAGGGCGGGCATCAGCCACGAAGGACGGCTAAGGGACATGCGGACCTCCTGCTTCATCGGATACTTCCGAGTTGAAACGTACCGGACTTCTGTGAAGATTGTGTGAAGACCGTGCAGCGGCTGCGTGAAGACAAGGTGGCGAGCCGTCCTCCGCGGACGCGTGTTCCGGGGCCGTGCCGGCAGGCTGTCCTGTCCCCGTTCGCCACTCTACGGCACGACGGAGCCGCC
>CAZVCS010000017.1:0-27405 GCA_964625765.1 uncultured Dehalococcoidales bacterium
CCGCACCAGCAGCAATCGTGTCACAGCTCATACCTTTCCGCGCTCAGGTGAGGCGCCAGCGCCGCAAGCACGCCACTCTCGTGCGCCGCCTCGCGCGTCAGCAGCCCGTTCGTCAGCAGTCCGACCGCGCCTCGTCGCTCGGCGACGCGCTCACCGCCCGTGGCCTCCCTGACGACGTCGCCGAGCTCCGCACCCGCCAGAGCGCGAAGCGCGAAGCTCTGCGGCAGCTCGAACAGCGGGCTCGTCCCGTAGCCCGTGCGGCCACGACCGTCGATGACGCAGGTGACACTGAAGCCGAACCACGTGTCATACAGCAGCAGTATTCCGCCCTCGATGCCGACGAAGTAGTCGCCCGCAAGGCGGTTCTGACGCGACGCCTCCCGGGCGCCGATCGCCCGGTTTCTCGCCCCGTTGAAGCACTCCTCGCCGACCGGCTGCGCCGGCACGCCGGACGGAACGGCAATACCCTGAACCTCCACCACGCCAAACGCCCGCTCGAAGGCGCAGCGGCACGCGGCGACCTTGCCCTCATTCGTGGAGCCGATGATAACGTGAGTCATAGACCATATCCTGGGGACCGGCGCGTTCCGAACCGCCGGCCGCCGTTCAGTTGCCCTTCGCCGTCTCGGCTTTCCAGGCGCGCGCCCGCTGCAGCAACTCCCGGGCGCCGAACAGCGACGGCTCGCCCAGGCTGCCGAGCATGGCTGAAAGCTCGGCTTCTCGGGATTCGCCTTCGACGAGCGTCACGGCCACGGAGGTGCGGCTGTCCTTCACCTTCTTCTCGACCGTGAACTGGGCGTCGCCGTACGCGGCCACCTGCGGCAGGTGCGTGATGCAGATGACCTGGTGGTTCCGGGCCAGTCCCGCCAGCTTCCTGCCGATGACCTCACCACTGCGGCCGCCCACACCGATATCTATCTCGTCGAACACCAGCGTCAGCCCCTCCGCCCCGCCACCGCGCGACAGCGCGCAGCGCACCGCGAGCATCAGGCGTGACGTCTCGCCGGTCGACGCTGACCGCGCCAGCGGCATGAACGGCTCGCCCGGATTCGGCCGGATGAGGAACTCGATGTCATCGATTCCATCGCTCGTGAAGCCGCAGCGGCTCCCGTCGGACAGCTCAAGGTCAGCGCCGTCAACCGGCGCGAAGGACACCGTGAAACCTGTCCCGGCCATCAACAGGTCCCCGAGCTCAGCCTCCACCGCGCGCGACAGCTCCCGGGCAGCCTCCTGTCGCACATGGGAAAGCCGCTCGCCCGCCCCGGCGAGCTCGATACAGAGCGAAGCCTCCATCGCCGAAAGGCGCTCCCGCTGCTCGTCGCTCGACTCGAGCGTCGCAAGCTGCGTTCGAGCCGCCTCCGCGTATGCCAGCACCGCCTCCAGCGTCCCACCGTACTTCTTCTTCAGCGTGCGGATGAGGTCAAGCCGCGTCTCCGCCTGCTGCTGCCGCTCCGCGTCGTACTCGAGCGAGTCGCGGTAGGCGCCAAGCTCGCGAGCCGCATCCTCCACCTGGCACAGCGCCGACTCGACAGCCTCAGCGAGGGGGATGAGCGTCCGGTCGATGGACGCCGCCTCGCGCACCTGGCGCAGTCCTTCGCCCAGCCGGTCGCTGCCCGACGGCACCGACCCCTCGCCGCCATACAGTTCTTCGCATGCGGCGCCCACGGCGGCTCTCAGCTTCTCGATGTGCGCCAGCCGGGCAACCTCCTGTTCAAGCTCATCGTCCTCCCCCGGCTTCAACTCCGCGGCGTCGATCTCACCCGCCTCGAACGCCAGCAGGTCGCGTCTCCGGGCGGCCTGGCGATCGTCGGTGGCAATCGCCTGCAGGCGCGCCCGCGCATCACGCAGTCGCTCGGCCAGCTCCGCGAATGCCGCACGTGCCGGGGCGCACCCCGCGAAGTCGTCGAGCAGCATCAGTTGCTCGCGTGTGTCGAGGAGCGCGAACTGCTGATTCGGGCCGTGCAGGTCGAAGAGCTGAAGCGCCAGCTCACGCAGAGCGCGCACCGGAACGCCCCTGCCGTCCACGGTCGCGGTTCCCCGTCCGCTTCGCTCCACCTCCCGCCGGATGACGACGCGGCCGCCCGGCCGGGCCACCTCGGCCTCGATGCACGACGCGGCGGCGCCGGTCCGGACCACCTCCTGGCCGGCACGCCGCCCCGCGAGCACGTCCAGCGCGTCCAGCACCAGCGACTTGCCCGCGCCGGTCTCGCCCGTCAGCACATTCAAACCGGGCGATGGGAGCCAGGCAACGTCATTGATGATGCCGAAATCGCGAATCGAGAGCCGCTTCAGCACGTCAGGGTGCTCCGGTCGAAAGAGAGACGGGACTCGCGATAAGATAGCCTGCCGGGCAGCACGAGTCAACCATGTTTCCGCCGGTTGCGTCGAACGGACGAAGGGTGAGCCGGAGCATGCGCCACCGCGCTACAATGAGCTGCCAGCGAACATGCCGACGTCCGACGTTGCGCGCATCCTCATCGTCATCGGTATAGTAGCCCTCGTGGCGGGCGTACTCCTGCTCGTCCTGCCGAAGGCGCACATGCTCGGTCACCTTCCCGGCGACCTGTCGTTCGAGAGGAACGGCGTCCGGGTCTACATCCCCATCGTCACGATGCTTCTCGTCAGCCTCGTGCTCACCGTGGTCGTGAACGTCGTCTTCCGGCTCTTCAGATGACGTTCGCCGGCCAGCGCCAGACGAAAAGAAGGGGCGCCGGCTGTCCCCGGCGCCCCTTGAATCCCTACCTGCCCCTACTCTTCCTGTTCAGATACGCTGAACCCGCGGTGCTCGGCCTTGGCTCGAGCTAGTCATGCGAAGAGCTCAGGGGTTCCCTGTGCTCCCCACTGAGTATCGCCACCCCGCCACTACTCCACATCCCCCAGCGGAGAGCCCACTACGGGAAAGTGCCACTGGCATAACAACGCTCTCACCATCGTCATGCCTCCCTCCGCGGTCGAGGACTATTCCACCTCCAGTGGGCCCTACTCCTCTTCCGCAATTCGAGCGTAGCACAAGACCCGAGAGGCGTCAAACCACATTCGACTCACGTACGAACGCCATCATCGTCCGGTCCGACCCGTTCCCAGTGGAATCGACGATGGTATCGCTCCAGCACCTGCACCGTCCGAACTCCGAGCAATCCCAGGAAGAGCGCATTGCCGGCCGCGTGCATGGCGTCGAACGCCAGGCTGTTGAGCCACGTAACGAGGAACGACGCCGGCGTCAGCGGGTACACGAACGTCACCCAGCTCCACACGTTCATGATGAGGCCGAAGAGTCCCCCCCACACCACTCCGAAGAGCACGAGCCATGCCGCCCTCAGCGGCACGCGCCGCAAGACGAACGCCGAGGCGCCGGCGAGTCCCCAGGCCACCACCTGAAACAGCGTCCACGGTCCCTGGCCCAGGAAGAAGTTGGAGACGACCGCGGTCAGCGCCCCGACCATGAAGCCGGCCACGGGGCCGAAGACGTAGCCCGTGCAGATGACAAGGTAGGTGCTCGGCTGGAGGTTCGGAATCGCCGCGAACGGCACACGCAGCAACGCCGCGAGCGTGCCGAGCAGTGCGACAACCGCAATCTCGCGGGCATCGGGACGCGACGACTCGAATCGCGCCAGGAAGGCGACGATGACCGCCACCGCCACGGCGCCGACCACAAGCGCCGGTCCGCCCGAGCCCGCCGCGGACGACGGTCCACACCCGGTGGCAGCGACGAGCATCGAGACCGAGCCCGCGACCCGGACGGCTCTCGTGAATGACCTCACGCCAGCACCTCCAGCAGGTGGTCGACCGTCAGGACGCGGTCGCCACCCTCGCGCAGACAGGCCATCGACAGGCGGCAGATGTCGGGCCGGAATACCTCTGAAGCGGCGAGCACGGGGCCGGTGGGACCGTCACCGGCGACGCGGCCGTCGTCGAGCAGCAGGACACCGTCCGCGTGCTCGGCCACCGTCTCGACGTCGTGCGTCACCAGCACAACGGCATTCCCCCGTGCGGCGTAGTCCTTCAGGAAGCGCATCAGCGACGACTTCCGGTCGTGCTCCAGCCCGCGCGTTGGTTCGTCGAGTACCAGCACACGGGGGCGCGCCGCGACCACCGAGGCAAGCGCGACGCGCTGCCGCTCGCCTCCGCTGAGCGAGCGCGGGTAGCAGCGGCGGTACGTCTCGAGTTCGAAGAGGTTGAGCGCCTCCTCGAGCCGCTTCCTCGACTCGCCAGCTTCGACGCCGACATGCCGCAGCGTGAACAGCACCTCGTCTTCCACCGTGTCCGCGAAAAGGTGGTCGTTCGGGTTCTGGAAGACGAGCCCCAAGGAGCGCGCCAGCGTGGCCACCGGCGCGTTCGCTGCGTCCACACCGTCAACGACCACGCGGCCTCTTCCGGGCCGCAGCAAACCGTTGTAGTGCTTCACCAGCGTCGTCTTGCCGCTGCCGTTCCGCCCCATCAGCGCCAACAGCCGGCCCGCCGCGACGTCGTGTGTGACTCCGCGCAGCACGTCCGGACCTCCGTTGTAGCCGAAGTGGACGCCTTCGACGGCGACCATCGGCTCGCCCGGCCGGGCCACGACCTGCGGAAGGATGGGAGCCATCCTCCCGCGCAGCACCGAAGTCAGAGACCGGCACGCCTCGTTCACATCGAGGGGGATGCTCCCCCGCCAGAGGCCGCGTCGCCGCAGCTCCAGCGCCAGCCTGACCACCGGCGGCAAGCCGAGACCCGCGCCCTCCGGTTCCGGCGCCTCCAGAACGCGCGCCGGAGAACCGTCGGCCACCACCGCCCCCTCCTTCAGCACGACGATGCGATCTGCGTATTGCACCACCCGCTCGAGGCGGTGCTCGACGAGGACAACTGTGATGCCGAGGTCGCGACGTAGTTCGACGACCGCCGACAGCAGGCGCGCGGCGCTCGCCGGGTCCAGCTCCGACGTCGGCTCATCCAGCACGAGCACGCGCGGCCGGACCGCCAGGGCAGCGGCTATCGCCGCCAGTTGCTTCTGTCCGCCGGAAAGGGATGCGAGAGCAGAGCGGCGTAGCTGTTCTATGCCAAGCAGCTCGAGCACACTCCCGATGCGCCGGTCGATCTCGTCGACCGGACAGCCCTGGTTCTCCAGCCCGAAGGCAATGTCCCGCTCCACATCCGCAGCGATGAGCTGGTTCTCCGGGTCCTGGAACAGCATGCCGACCAGCGAGGCGAGGTCCTTCGGCTGCTGCCTCCACGTGTCAAAACCGTCGACGCTCACCACGCCGCGCAGCTTGCCGCCGTGGAAATGCGGTATCAGCCCGTTGATGCAGCGGCAGAAGCTCGACTTGCCGCTGCCGGACGCGCCGGCAACCAGCACGAACTCGCCGTCATCTATCCTCAGATCGATGTCCCGGAGCGCAGGCCGCTCCTGCCCCCAGTAGGTGAACGAGACGTCCCGGAACTCAATCACGGCGCCGCCTCCGCACCGCAGCAAGGGGAATCGGCGACAGCAGCAGCGCCACCAGTGTCCCGAGAGCCAGCCATTCCTCCGGCGGCAGGGTGAGCACGCCCAGCGACGGGTAGTAGGCATAGTCCAGGAGATCGAGCAGCGGCACGGCCACCGCGAGCGCAGTCGCCGCTCCCAACAGTACGAGAGCAGCCACGTCTTCTGCCAGCAGCGGTGCATCATGGTAGAACGTCCGCCTTGCGGATGAGCCGTAGGCCCTCGCCTCCATCGCCTCCGCCACCTGCGTTGCCCGGTCAAGCGAGGTGGACAGGAGGGGAAGGATGAGCGCCGCCCGGTTCCGCACGCGCTCCATGACATTCCCCCGGTCGAACTCCAGGCCGCGCGAGCGCTGCACATCCATGATGGTCGCCGCGTCCGCCAGCAGCACGGGGATGAACCGGGTGGACAACGAGGTGACGAGCACCGAACGGTACGGCAGGCGCATCCGGATAGCCACCCTCATCAGGTCGTCCGGATGCACGCACAGGTTCAGCAGCATGAAGGCCGAGATGATGGCTGCGAGCCTCACCGCCATGGCCGCGCCGTACGCCAGCGCTTCCGCGGTGAGACGCGGTGTGCCCAGCACCGGCAGGGAGAAGCCGGCCTGAAGGAGTACATGACTGCCCTGGTTGCTGACGAGCGCGTTGATGACGACGATGGCGAGTCCCATCCAGACAACGTAGCGCATCGTTGACGCCCACGGCCGCAGCGTGCGGGCCGCCAGCGCAAGCGGGACAGCGACGGCGGCCAGAGCGAGCAGCGCGATGGGATGCTCGAACACCAGGGCGCCTAGAACCACAGCCGCAACCCACGCCGGGACCACGAACGGGCTGAACCGGTGCAGCGCGCTGCCGGTGTCCCTGAACGAGAAGGCAACCTGCATGAGACTGTGACGACCTCCAGCACGTCACGGGGACGCTGCGGCCGCGGTGGCCCGGTCAGTCCTCCGCCGCCGGCATCCGCAGCATGCTCCCGTCCGACTCCACCACAGCGCCGCACCACGTGAGCAGCCTGTCGTGCTCCTGCGCGAGTGCGCGGGCAGCGGCTCGCACGCCGGCCTCATCGCAGCCCGAGACCACGACGACCACATTCTCGCACGCTCCCGTGCCCTTCGGGTTCCACGGGTTCTGCGAGGCCGCAAGCACGCCGGCTGCCCGCTCGTATGCAGCCTTCTGCTCGCCGGATGCCGCGAAAGCCCGCAGCACGCTGCCGTCGAGCGAGACGAATAGACCGAGCTTCGCGCGATTGTCGAACACTTCACGAACGGGCGCCGCATCCGGTCCCGCCAGCAGCACGAGATGCGACGAGGACGTCTGTTCCGGTGTCAGCTCCGCCAGCTCGACCAGCGATACGTCCGGCACACCGGCGTTGCCAAGGACGCCCGCGATGCCGGCCGCCTCACTGCGGTACACCGGCTCGTATGCGACTACCGAGGGCCGCCTCTCGCCTCCGTAGCCATTTGCGAAGGCCCAGGGGAAGCACCCCATGACCGCCGAGAGTCCTCTGTACGAGCTCCACGAGTGCAGGTCCCAGTGCTCGATATCGCCGCTGCGCAGCACATAGTCCGCTGCGCCCGTCTTCGCCGTCAGGCCGTTCACGTAGTAGAACCAGTCGGTCTTCCCTGTGCCGTCAACTCCGTTGATGCTCTCGACGAAGCCGCCACCGTACGAGGTCTCCGTTGCCGCAACCGATTCCAGCGCCTCCATGGCGCTCGTGTCCGCATCGATGCCCGCCACCACGTCGACCAAGTTGTTCGCGCCGAAGCCGGTGGTGACCAGGATGCGCACATGCGCCGGTCCGGACGGGTCCACGGATGGCGGCAGGGGGCCAGCCGCAGCCCCGGCGCCACACCCGAGCAGCACCACTGCGAGAGCCGCACCGGGCGCCGCCGAGGCGAGAAGCCGACGAGGATTCCTCATACGTGCACTTCACGAACATCGACGGCGGCAAGACCTCCCCAGGGAACGGGCTGCCGCGCCGTCGACGGCGGAAGCCCTAGTACGTCTCGCGCCGGCCCAGCACGAGGAGCAGCACGACGATGAGCACGACGCACACGATGCCCACGGCCACGACCACTATCGTGGTGGTGCTGGCTCCGCCGAACAGCCCCTTGATGGAGTCCAGTATTCCGGCCGAGCCGGGATAGGCAAGCGCCAGGATGGGATCGGTCGCGTCCAGCGTCACCTGCAACGCGCCGGCGCCCACCACGGCCCGCGGTATCTGCTGCCAGGTGTCACCCACCACCTTGAACACCCCGACGTTGTTCACGTCCGCCAGCCCGTCGAAGCGCAGCGTGAATGTGCCGCTGCCCTGCGGATCGACCACATACGCGGTGAGTATCCGGAAGCCCTTCGGACTGCTCGGGATGCTGCCGCTCGGGTACTGGATGACCGAGACCGAAGCCATGCCCGGCGACGCGTACGGGATACTGATATTCGTCAGACCGGCCGCATCGAAGCGAAGGAAGTTCGCCGTCACGTTTCGGTCGGCCTTCATGACCACGGTGACCGGGTTGTCGGACCCGGCTGCATCACCGCCCCAACCGGTGAACGTATAGCCCTGAGCCGGCGTCGCGGTGAGGCTGACGCTTGTTCCGTCCGCGTAGCCTTGCGAGCCCATGGGCACGCTCGGCGTCACCGTACCGGCGCCACCGGGGTTGGTCGCAATGAGCAGCAGATGGCCCAGCAGGCCAGTTCCGCCACCGTCCTCATCCTCGTTGTCGTCGGACTCCTCGATGACCAGCGTGACCTCAACTTCCTCCGGGCTGTTGGATGCATCGCCGCTCTTGATGGTTATCGTCGCCGTGTACTCGTCGGGCTCCAGGCTGCCGATGTCCACAGAGACCTCGATCTCCTGCTCGTCGTCATCGTCCTCGGACTCGCCCGTCCTCGGGCTGAGGCTGAGCCAGCCGGCATCATCCGAGACGGAGAACTCGAGCACCCCGGTCCCTTCGTTCCAGATGGTGAGTATCTCCTCGTCCGGGTCATCCCCACCCTCTTCGGCCTCGAACTCTATCTCGTCGGGCTCGAAGCCTATCTCCGGCTCCTCAACCTCGCCGGTCACCTCCAGAGAGACGTCAATCTCTACGGAGTCCGCGTCGTCCGACGAGATGGTGACGGTCGCGTTGTAGTCGTCCGGCTCGAGGTCCTCGATATCAACCCTGAGCCTGAGGCTGACGTGCTCCTCACCCAGGTCCCCGTCGTCAGGACTGACATCAAGCCAGTCCCCGTCGCTGTCGACATCGACCTCGAACTCGATGGTGCCCGGCCCGGTGTTCCATATCTCGAGGAACTGGTCGTCCGGGTTGTCCTCGCTCTCGTCGAGGTCGACGCTGAACTCGAAATCGTCCGGATAGGCCGCTATCTCGTCCTCCGCGGTCGCCGCGTCCACGTGCAGCGTGACGTTCACCGTCTTCGGGCTGTTGTCTGCGTCAACCGACGTGATGGTAATGGTGGCGCTGTAGTCGCCGGCCGTCAGACCGTCGATATTGACGGACACGGAGACATCCTCGCCCTCGTCATCGGAGCTGCCGCTCGCGGGGCTGAGCGAGAGCCAGACGGCATCGTCGGAGACCTCCCAGTCGATACTCCCGTCGCCGTCATTGAGGATGGTCAGGTCTCGGTCAAGCGGGTCGCCACCCCCCTCGGTCGCGTAGAACGTCAGGCTCGTGGGAGACGTCTTGACGCTCCCATCGCCGTCGCCACCGGAGGAGTCTACCGCCGCAACCGGGTACGGGTCGCCGAGCAGCGCCACGATGGCATAGGCCGTCATCCACTCTGTGTTGCTCGAGCTGTCCTCGGAGAGCGGGAACGAGCCGTCGCTCTCCTGCAGTTCCAGCAGGTAGTCTATGGGCGTGCCGTCTGACGCCTCCCAGTCGCTTCCGTTCGGGTCTCCGCCGGCCGCCTCGATGGCCAGGATTGCCCAGGAGGTCGAGGCGACGTTCGAGTCGCCGCCCGGATCCTCGGGAAACCCCCCGTCATCGTTCTGCGCATCCGCCAGGAAGTCGAGCGCTTCGTCGATTGCATCATCTGCGTTCGCATCCCCCGCGATGAGCGCCATGACGGCCGCCGCCGTGTTATCGACGTCGCCGGGGTCGCCTGTCTCGATGCCCCAGCCCGTATCGTCTGCTTCGTCGTTCTGCCACTCCAGGATGAAGTTGATGATGTCATCATCGATGCTCTCGTCGGCCGCAGCGAGGGCGATGACGCCCCAGAAGTCATCGTTCAGCAGGTCCGGGTCGCCGATCTGCTGATAGTCCTCGCCGGTGTCATCCTCGGTCTCACAGGTATCCAGGAGCCCCTCGATGTAGTCGTCGCCCCCGAAGTCCCCCGGGTTCTCACCGGCCGCCACGATGGCCAGTATCATCCGTGCCCAGTCGGTCGCGTCGAAGTCACTCGTATCGGCCTCGTCCTCGAGGTAGTCGATGACATCTCCGACCGCGTCCTCTTCCTCCGCTGCGGCAAGCGCCATGAGCGCCCAGGCGGATATGGCGAAGCCACCGATGTCGCCATCCGTATCCCACACGTCGAGCAGGTAGTCGACGGCATCCCCGATCTCGGTGTCGCCGGCGTCGAGAGGATAGTCGGCGGCACTCACCGGCGGTGGAGGAACGGCTGCCGCGAGCAACGTCAGGACGAGGCAGACCGCAGCGGCAGAGCGGAAGATCACTCTTGTTGTCATACGTACACTATAGCTCCGAACACGTGTCACAGCAAGAGCGGAGGCGCCTCAGACGGCCGATTTCCTTCTCAGAACGAAGGCAGCCAGAGCCGCACCGCCGGCGCATAGTGCCAGGGGCACCGCGAGCACCGAGGACTTGTCGATTAGGAATGCCTCGCCCCCGACCGAGCGCGGCGCAGGGCGAAAGTATCGTCCAAGCAGCGCACAGATGGCGTCCGCGGTCGCGCGCACGCGGTTTGTTGGATCATCGAACGAGCCGTCCCCCTCTTGAGACGAAAGCAGGTAGTCGATAGGGCTGTCTCCGCCGGGGCTCCAACGCGCTCCTGCGGGATTCTGTCCGGAGATGCCTATCGCATCAACGGCCCAGGCCGTGGACTCGACGTTCACGCCGGTCCACAGGCTCACGAACCCGCCGGAGCCGTCCTGGTTCTCGTGCAGGAACGTGAGCCCGTCCTGGACCGCCTGTGAGGCGGCCTGGCCGGCCAGCCCGAGCGCCACGACGGCCGCTGCGGTGTTGTCCGCGTCTGACGAGTCAGGCGAGTACCAGGAGTGCGCCGGCGTGCCCCAGGTCCAGCCGCCGTCCCCCTCCTGAAAGGAGGCGATGAAGGAAGCGACCGCCCTGACCTCGCTCGAAGACGGCGCCGCGCCGGCGGCAACGACAGCCCTCAACCCCCAGAAGTCGTCGTTCAGCGTCCGGGCGCTGTCCGGGTCGCCCGTCAGGTCCTGCAGGAACTGGTCTCCATCGAACAGCGACCACAGCGCACCAAGATAGTCGCCATTCGTGATGCTCACCCCTGCATTGGACCCCGACCAGGAACCGAACGCACCCGGGTCCTGTCCGGCGGCCACCGCCGCCAGCACCATGCGAGCGAGGTAGGTGCCCATGTTGAACTCACCAGTCACGTCCGGATGCCCGGCGGCAAGGTAGTCCACCAGCGACGCCCCACCGGCCTCCCAGTCGTCCGGATCCTCTCCCGCCGCCGCTATCGCGATGCAGGCCCACGCCGAGTCCGAGTAGCTGCCGATGCTGCCGTCGACCGCCTGCTGCGACGCCAGGTCGTCCAGAGCATCCTCGATGACGTCGTCACCCGGAGCCAGCGGATACGAGGTCGCCGCCGCCACGGGGGTGGACGAGAGCGACAGTGCCACGAGAATCGCTGGTATCGCCTTCGCAAGCTTCAACGTTACGCACCTCCGGCGGGTGGGCTACGTCACACCGCCCTGACATCAAGGTCTCCTGATTTTAGTCAACTTCGTGTGATTTCGCAATATGCCGCCGCCACATGAGCGCCAGCAGCAGCGCGATGGCCGCAGCGGCGAGGGCCGGCAGAAACCATGGATGCATCCGCCGTGCGGGCGCCGCAACCTGCACTCTGAACACGAAATTCCTCTCCTGCCGGAACGCTCCCTGCGACGGCCAGGTCGCCTCCGCCCGGACGGTCACCTCCCCCTTGCCGGGAGTGCCGTCGCCCTCCGGCACGAGCACACGCAGCCACGCAGTCTCGGCGCACACATAGCCCCGACCGGACAGCAGGAAGGGCGTGGTCGACGGGGCACATTCCGGCGGCTGGTCCGACGGTGACGATGGCTCAAGCGTCACCGTCACCTCGTCCGCTCCCGCCGGCGAGGCATCGGTCGACAGCGTCACCTGCCAGCCTTTCGGGGAGGACGCGATTGACAGCGCCACCGTGGTTGGCGCGGTACCGTCGATGTTGTAGAAGCCCAGCCAGGTGGTGCCGGGCACGCCCTCCACAACTTCCAGGTCCGTGGCCGGCTGGATCGCCCCAAGGGAGTAGCGACCGTCATCCGCATGCAGGACGGCGGGGGCGCCAGCAGCTATCATGGCGCACGCCAGCACAAGGAACCGTCTCACGGAGACCTCACCCTTCGGCAGCGCCGGGCGAGCTGTCATCACGGGCCGTCCGGAACGGCGCGGTAGCAGAACGCGCCTGAGTACGCCGCGGGCTTCTGGCTGGCGGGCACGCTCAACCAGTGCCACACCTCGAGCGAGGTGCTCTCACCCGCAGGAGCCGAGCCCGCGGTCGCGAAACCCGACGTCATGGGCACCGCTCCCCCGTACGAGGGCGTCGTGCTCCAGCCGAACGAGTCCACCGGAAGTGCGGCGCCGCCGCTGCTTCGTACATCGGCGGAGGCGCAGAGCTGCAGCAGGCAGTCAACGGTCGTCTCAGGGCCGACCTCGAGCGTCACCGCGCCGTGCTCCGCTGTCTGGCCGGATTCCGGCTGACCCTGCACGCCGCACACAGCGAGGCCGAAGTCCAGCCCCGTTGCCCCGTGGTCCACGATAGTGAACGAGATGACCTGGCACTCACCTTCGACCAAGACAGACGCTGAACCGTCGCTCGCGATGTAGTAGTAATCGCCGTCATACGCCGCGGACGCCGTGAGAGCGAAGTCGCCGGACGTGTTGAAACCGACCTCCGCATAGCCATCGTCGCCGGTCACACAGCAATCGCCGACGGCGCAGACCAGCGCGTCCGGCACAGGTTCCCACGTGCCGTCCCCCGCGTAGCCCACGTCGGCGAAGCACTGGACGGCCACGCGCAGCGGGTCGCCGCATTGCACAACGCTGCTCTCTGGAACCACGCGCAGCAGCCGGCAGTCGACCCCATAGCCCCAGTAGAGCACCACCTGCGGGTGCGGCGCGGGCGGCGTCATCGTGTCATAGCCGAGCAGGAACCCGTCGATGGACAGGGAAGGGCAGGGCGCAGACTCTCCGCTCCACACCCGGTATGACCACCCGACCGAGCCGGAGCCGATGTGACCGTCGATGCCCGTGAGGAAGAACCCCAGACCCGGGAAGTACGCGTCGGTGAGCCGGTAGCTGAAACCGCCGTCGAGGCTCGCCTGGTGCAGCGCCGCCAGCACGCTCGTGGCGCCCAGCGTGTCGTCCGCCTCACCGAGGTCGGATACGCGCCCGTCGCTCAGCCGCGTGGCCAGGTAGCGTCCTGCCTCGACGTACAGCCGATACTGTTCGCCGCTGTACGCGGTCACCGTGACCTCGCGGGGCACGACGACCTCGCCGGACCAGATGATGCGATACTCGCCGGTATCGCGGAAGGTCGACTGGTCCGCCGGACCCAGGACGCGAACGAGCACGGTCAGGTCGCCGTCAGCCGCCGAAGCCGGTGCACCCCACCTGGTTACAAGCGAGAGCGCCAGCCCCACGAGGACAAGTGTCGAAGCAACCCCGACCCTCCGACTCCGGTTCGACATCCGCCGACGGACGAAATCAAGCATTCTTGAGCCTGTTCCAGCAATGACGATGGTAGCATCGGCGCCCTGAAGCATTCAACCGGAGAGGAGAACGCACGGGAGGTCACGCTGATTCGACGCACGTCAGACGCCGCGCAGCGCCACCGATGCCACAAGGCCGGAGGCAGCGTCGGCGAAGGACCGCAGCACTGACGGCGTGTAGGGCCTGACATCCTTCCAGACCGGGTCGAGCACGGCATCGCCCGGCCGGAACTGCTGCAGGCAGTACCGCTCACGAGGGCCGAGCATCGTCGCCGCTGCCACGACATCCTCGCGCTCGACCAGACCGGGCACGCAGGTGGTCCGGAACTCGTGCGGCAAGCCGCTGGCCTTGATGATGTCGACCGCGGACGCGATGCGCCCGGTGTCCAGTATGCGCCCGGCCGCCTCCGGGTACTTCGCCAGGGACGTCTTCACGTCCATTGCCACGTAGTCCACCAGGCCGGACGCGAGGGTTTCGCGCAGGACATCGACCTCGTAGCCGTTCGTGTCGAGCTTGACCGCGAAGCCGGCGTCGCGAAGCCGCCTGAGGAGCGCAGGCAAGTCGTCGCCGTGGATGAGCGGCTCACCACCCGTGACCACGACGCCATCGAGCAGTGACCGCCGCCGCAGCAGCGAGCCGATGACGTCGTCCTCTGACCGGCAGGGCAACTCCTGCGGCCTCAGCACCAGGTCGCCGTTCTGACAGAACGGGCAGCGGAAGTTGCATCCGCCAAGGAACAGAACCGCCGCAATCCTTCCCGGGTAGTCGATGACGGAGACACCCTGGACACCGCAGATATCCACGAGGCCGTGCCCACCTTACGCGGCGGCCGCCACCGCGTAGCCACGCCGCTGCTTGAACTCCTCCCGCTTGCCCTCGTTCCACTGCTGCACCGGACGGAAGTAACCCACCACGCGCGAGTAGACCTCGCAGCGGTCGCCGCACTCCGGACAGGTCGACTGCTCACCTCTCAGATAGCCGTGGTTGTGGCAGATGGAGAAGGTCGGCGTCAGTGTGAAGTACGGCATGCGAACGCTATCCGTCACGCGCCGCACCAGCAGCTTGCATGCCTCGGGTTCGTCGATACGCTCGCCCAGGAAGCAGTGGAACACCGTGCCTCCGGTATACCTGACCTGCAGCCGGTCCTGGTGCGCCAGCGCGTCGAACAGGTCGCCCTCGTAGTTCACCGGCAGGTGCGTCGAGTTCGTGTAGTACGGATGACCGTTGCCGGCGGCAATGATGCCCGGGAAGCTCTGCTTGTCGATCTTCGCGAGCCGGTAGCAGGCGCCTTCCCCGGGCGTGGCCTCCAGGTTGTAGAGCTGGCCCGTCTCATCCTGGAACGCCGCCAGGCGCCCCAGCATGTGCGTCAGCACCTCGTTCGTGAACTCCTCGCCCTCGGGCGTGTCGATGCCTTTGCCAAGGAAGTTGAGACAAGCCTCGTGCATGCCGATGAGGCCGATGGTCGAGAAGTGGTTCGCCCAGTAGCCGCCGAGCCGGTCCTTGATGGCCCCGAGGTAGTAGCGTGAGTACGGATAGAGACCGTCCTCTGTGAATCGCTCGATGGCTTTGCGCTTTATCTCCAGGCTGTCCTTCGCATAGACCATGAGGCGGTCGAGCCGCTCGAGGAAGTCCTGTTTCGAGGACGCGAGATAGCCGAGCCGCGGCATATTGATGGTGACGACGCCCACGCTGCCCGTCAGCGGGTTGGAGCCGAACAGCCCGCCTCCTCGCTTTCGCACCTGCTCCAGGTCGAGGCGCAGTCGACAGCACATGCTCCGCGTGTCTTCCGGCTTCATGTCCGAGTTCACGAAGTTGGCGAAGTACGGGATGCCGTACTTGGCCGTCACCTTCGTGATGTTGTACGTCGGAATCGGAAAGGTGAAGATGCGCCCCTTCGCGTCACCGTCCATCATGATCTCGCAGAAAGCCTGATTGAGCATGTCCATCTCGGCCTGGAACTCGCCGTAGGTGGCATCCTGCGGCTGCCCCCCGATGATGACGGACTCGCTTGCGAGGTGCGACGGCACGTGCAGGTCCATCGAGAGGTTCGTGAACGGCGTCTGAAAGCCGACCCGCGTCGGCACGTTCAGCCCGAAGACGAACTCCTGCATCGCCTGCTTCACGCCCCTGTAGTCCAGGTTGTCGTAGCGCACGAAGGGCGCCAGCAGCGTGTCGAAGTTGGAGAACGCCTGCGCGCCCGCGGCCTCGCCCTGCAGCGTGTAGAAGAAGTTGACTATCTGCCCCAGCGCGCTACGCAGGTGCTTCGCCGGCGTGCTCTCAACCTTGCCCGGCACCCCGCCGAAACCGCGAAGCAGCAGGTCCTTCAGGTCCCAGCCGCAGCAGTACACGCCCAGGATGCCGAGGTCGTGCAGGTGGAACTCGCCGTTCACGTGCGCCTCGCGTATCTCCGGCGGATAGATGGTGCCTATCCAGTAGCGTGAGGCGATGCCCGCCGAGATGTAGTTGTTCAGGCCCTGCAGCGAGTAGTCCATGTTGCTGTTCTCGTTGACGCGCCAGTCGAGACGGCCGATGTAGTCATCGACCATGCTCCTCGCGCCCTCGAGCAGCTTGCGTGACTCGCGCAGCTTGGCATGCTGCTCCCTGTACAGTATGTAGGCCTTCGCCACCCCGGCATAGCCGAGGTCGACAAGCACCTTCTCCACCAGATCCTGCACTTCCTCAACCGTAGGCACGCGTCCCTCCCTGCACGTTATCTGCAGGATGGAGACAACCTGTGAAGAGACGCGCTCGGCAACCGCCCGGTCACCCTCTCCGGTGGCGCGGACGGCTTTGAACACCGCCTCGGTGATCTTTCCGGGATTGAAGGGGACGACATTCCCCTCTCGCTTGCGAATGAACTCGATGGTGTGGCCTGTCATGCTGCACTCCTCCTCTCCGCTGATGAACAACTCGGACCGAAGCAGGCAAGACCGGTCCCGGGACGGGAGACGATTGCCCCGGACTCTACCACTATATGTTGTGTCAGCCATCAGTGGCTGTCAACATTTAGTGGTCATAACTCCAGGAAACAGGACCATGGTAATGAGGACTTCCGTCAGAAGGCGAGGGAAGGACTACGATCGAGTCGGAGGGAGAGCGAGGTCGATGACAGAGAACGGCACTTCCGCCGCGGCAAGGCGTTCCGAGACGCGTGACAGGTCCGCTTCGCTGCAGACGAGCAGGCACGGTATTCCGGACGAGGCAGCCTCCAGAATCGCCTCGGTCGCCGCGAAGCGGTACACAGGCTCAACGCCGGCAAGACGCAGCACAACGACGGACTCTGCGCCCACCGCCGCCACCAGGCTGCTGCGCTTCGCCAGCAACCGAAGCCGCGCGGTGTCGGCTCGCCGCGAGCCTCCATCCTGGACGGCGGGAAGCGTCGCCACCGCCACCTCTGCCACCACCAGAGGGATGACCCCCTCTATCCTCGTGATGCCAACGTCGTCACCAACCCCGGCCCCCGCCGTCACCACGCCGCTGGCCGGCTCTCCCTCGGTCCAGGGGCGTGCGCGCAGCAGTCCATCGCTCATGCTCAGGGAGACTCTCTGGCCGTCTATCAGGTCGGCATCCGCAACCGCCGCGGTCACGGAGATGTCTCGCACGATACGGGCAAGGCGCTCCGAGTAGGACTGCAGCTCGCGCGCATGCCGCAGCAGCCAGTCCACCCCGGAAGGCGTTACCGAGTAGCTTGCCCTGCTTCGCGACACGACCAGGCCCGCCGCCACCAGCTCCTTCATCCTCTCGGATACCGCCTGCACGGTGATGCCCAGTTCCCGGGCGACGTCCTTCTGCTGCACGGACGGCTGGCGCGACGCTATCTCAACGAGGATGCGGAACCGCGTCGATACACTCGGGCTATCGGATAAGTCCGTCATGTATGTGCCGGCATTATACAACGACCGCCCGCGCCACGAACCGATGAGGACTCTGCCAGGAAATCGATGCGTGCCGGCGCTTCCGATGCACCCGGGAGTTCACACGGAATTCGCATTTCGCCCCTAGAATTGGTGAACAGGGGGAAGACATGACACTGAAGAAGACCACAGCACTGGCGCTGCTCACCGTCCTGGTGCTGTCCCTCGTCCCGGGATGCAGTCCGGCGGACACGGTGCCGACGGAAGCCGGACAGCCCACGCGCCAGCCATCGGAGGGACAGCCTCCTACCGGCCGGCCGCCGACAGGAGGTGCTCCTGCGGGAGGACCACCCGCTGCCATGCCGTCCGGAAACACCGAGGTCACTGACTACGGCCCTCAGGAGACCATAGCCACGATAGCACTCGCCGAGCCGAACACCGACGGCGACATGTCCGTCGAGGCGGCCATGGCCGGTCGCAGGTCGGTCCGCGAGTTCGCCGGCACGCCGCTGACCGTGGGACAGGTCTCACAGATGCTCTGGGCGGCCCAGGGCATCACCAGCGAGGACGGTAAGAGGACCGCTCCCTCAGCAATGAAGAGCTACCCGCTGGAAGTGTACGTCGTTGTGTACGATGTCGATGGCCTGGAGCCGGGCGTCTACAGGTACGTTCCGGAGGGCCACCAGGCCGCACTCATCAAAGAAGGCGACCAGAAGGCGGCCATCGGCACCAGGAACAACAGCGCCGCCGATTTCGTCGTCGCCGCGGACTTCACGAAACTCACGAGCGGGGTCGGCGCCATCGGCGAAAGGTTCGCCGTCCTTGAAGCCGGCCACGCGGCCCAGAATATGTGCCTCGAGGCCACGGCGCTCGGCATCGGCACCGTGACGACCGCGGGGTTCTCCGAGGACGCTGTCCGAAGCACTCTTGATCTGCCCGCCTCCATTACGCCTATCTACGTCATGCCCACGGGGAACCTGTCCTAGACCGGCGCTCATGCGAAGCGAGCCGGGCGGCCGGGCCACGGCCGAACCGTTGCGCTCGCGTCGCCTGTGCCTGCTTCACGCCGGCCGCCGACTTCGAATCGTCTGTCGACCCTCGCACCGGTCATTTGACAATAACGAGGCGCACTCCGCACACTGTGGTGTACGCGGGCTCCCCGAACCGCTTCGTGGGCGCGCCTCCTGGGGTCGGCACATGCAGTGGAGGAATCCGTCACATTCCGTCGGGCCGCCGGGACGTTCCCGGCCGGACACTGCCGGACGGCGTCAGCGCCGGACGGCCGACGGCGCTCGCAGGTCCGTCCTCAAGTCCCGAGGAGCTTCGCTACGAGCGGTCGACCTGGATTACCGCACGCTCTTCGAGCAGTCCATGGATGCCATCCACCTCATCTCCCCCTCCGGCGCCTTTCTGGATGTCAATCAGGCCTGGCTCCGCACGTTCGGCTATGAAGTCGAAGACCTGCCCTCTCTCAACAGCGCGGACCTGTACGCGAATCCCTCAGAAGAGGAAGCCTTCCAGCAGCGTATTAGCGAAACAGGGCTGTTGAGAGACGCTGTCCGCCTCCGGCGCAAGGATGGAATGGTGCTCGACTGCGAGCGGACCACCTTCGCTGTCAAAGACAGCGAAGGCGTGCACGTTGCCTACGCGAGCATCCTGCGCGACATCACCGAGCGGCTCCGCATCGAGCAGGAACTCCGTCGGAGCGAGGAGTTCCTGACAGCGGTCCTCGACAACCTGCCCATCGGCATCGCCGTCAACTCCGTCAGCCCGACGGTGGACTTCGTCTACGCCAACGACAACTTCATGCGGTTCTACCGGACCACCCGTGAGGCGCTCGCCTCTCCGGATGCGTTCTGGGAAGCCGCGTACGAAGACCCGCAGTTCCGGGAGGCGATAAAGAGGCGAGTACTGGACGACTGCGCCAGCGGCGACCTCGACCGCATGCACTGGGACGATGTACCGATGACGCGCAAGGGCGAGCCCACGACCTACATCAGCGCGCGGAACGTGCCAATCCCCGACAAGGGACTCATGCTCTCGGCCGTCTGGGACGTCACCGCCCGAAAGCAGGCCGAGGCAGCGCTGCGCGCGAGTGAGGAGCGATTCCGCTCCCTGTTCGACCACTCTATCGACGCCATCTTCATCGCATCGGCAAATGGAGCCATCCTCGAAGCGAACCAGGCCTGGCTCGACATGTTCCGGTACTCCCGGGAGGACTTGCCCTCCCTCAACGTGCGCGACCTGTACGCTGACCCCGCAGAGCGGGAGGAGCTGCCGCAGCGTGTCGCGGAGTCCGGCTCCGTCCGGGACGAGCTCCTCTACAGGCGGAAGGACGGCACGATCTTCAACACCCGCCGGACGGTGGTCGCGCTCAGAGACCCCGCCGGCGAGGTCGTCCTCTACCAGGGCATACTCTACGACGTTACCGAGTTGCAGCAGGCGGAGTTGCGCGAGCAGCAACAGCGCTTCTTTTCCGAGGCGCTGATGGAGACGAGTCCGGCCTGCGTCCTCGTCTTTGATGTCGACCGGAGAGTCGTATTCGCCAACGCCGAGACTGACCGGGTCCTGGGGCTGTCCCCCGATGAGGTCCGCGGCATGACGTGCGGCAAGGATTTCCGCCTCCTGGACCTTTCCGGTGCTCCGCTGGAGGAGGGCGACCTCCCGGTGTGCCGTGTCTTCGTCAACGAACAACCGCTCTATGACACGGAGTACGCCTTCGATTCGCCGACCGGCCGCCGCATCCTCTCCATCAGTGCGGCGCCGCTCTATGACGAGACCGGCTCCGTTGCACGCGTGGTGGCCACGGTGGAGGATGTCACCGCCGCCAAGAGCCGAGAGCAGGAGCTTCGCGAAAGCGAGGCCCGTTACCGCTCCCTGTTCGAGCAGTCGATGGACGCAGTTGCGCTCGTCTCCGTCGACGGCACGGTCCTGGAGGCCAATCCCGCCTTCCTGAGGCTTCTTGGAGTGGACAGTGTCGCCGGCATGAACGCGATTCACCACTACTTGAACCCGGATGAGCGCCAACAGTTCGTCGAACGGATGGAGAGGGAAGGCCGAATCGTCGACGACGAGCAGACGTTGCGCCGAAGCGACGGATCGCTCATGACTTGCCTTCGCTCTGCTGTGGTCCGCCGGGACTCTGCCGGCCGGATTATCGGCTACCAGACGGTCCTGCACGACATCACCGAGCGGAAGCAGCGCGAACGTGAGCGCGAAGAGAGCGTCGCGCGACTGCAGAAAGCCATGCAGGCCACGGTCGAGGCAATGTCAGCCGCAGTCGAAATGCGCGACCCCTACACGGCAGGCCACCAGCGTCGCGTGACCATCGTCGCCCGGGCCATCGCGATGGAGCTGGGAGCGGACGGCGACCTGCTCGATGCGCTCACTTTCGGCGGCCAGTTGCACGATCTCGGCAAGCTCCACATCCCCGCCGAGATACTCTCCAAGCCGCGGGCTCTCACCCCGAGCGAGTTCATGCTCATCAAGGAGCACCCCAGGGCAAGCTACGAACTGCTCAAGGGCATCGATTTCCCCTGGCCCGTTGCGGACATCGCCTACCAGCACCATGAGCGACTCGACGGCTCAGGCTACCCGCAGGGGCTGAAAGGCGACCAGATGCTGCCCGAGGCCCGCATCCTCGCCGTGGCCGACGTCTTCGAGGCGATGTCTTCCCATCGACCGTATCGCGCCGCCCTCGGCACGGAAGCGGCTCTTGCCGAGCTGCTGGCGCACCGCGGGACGTGGTACGACACCGACGCCGTCGACGCCTGCGTCCGCCTCGTACGCGAGAAGGGCTTCAAGCTGGACTGACACGTGGCGCTCGGCTACATCGAAGGTGCAGAGGCGCCCGGACAGACGTCAGCCAGAACACAGCCGCGGCACGAGGGCTTCCGCGCGTGGCACACGCGCCTGCCGTGTTCGATGAGGTGCAGGTGGAAGCGATAACGATCCATCGGCGCCACCTTCGCCTCAAGCTGCTCGTGCGCCGCCTCCACGCTGACGCGCTCCCCGATGAGGCCGAGGCGGCGCGACACGCGGTACACGTGCGTGTCGACCGGCAGCGCCGGGAGGCCAAGCGAGAAGATGAGCACGCAGTTGGCCGTCTTCACTCCCACGCCCTTCATCTCCGTCAGGTAGGCGCGCGCCTCGTCCAGCGCCATGCCGGACAGGAACGAGAGATCCAGCGAGCCGTTCTCCCGCATGAGGCGCTCAAGCATCTCGCGGATGCGCGCCGACTTGATGCGCGAGAGTCCCGCGAACCGGATGGCGTCCTCTATCTCCGCCACCGGCGCCGTCGCCACGGCCTCGAGCGTCCCGAACCGCCCCAGCAGCGACTCGAAGGCCCGGTGCGAGTTCACATCCGATGTGTTCTGCGAGAGCACCGTCTCGACAAGCACATCCACCGGACGTCCCCGCGAGACGAACTCACGGCGGCCGTAGGCCGCCTCGAGTCGCTCCAGCACCTCGGCCAGGAAGGCATCCCCGCACTCGTTCGTACTCAGGGGCGGGGCGGGTATCGCAGCTTCGGGCATCATCATGCGCATGATAGCCGCATATGGTAGCCTATGCGGCGCAGTGAGCCTGAGTGTAGCACTTGATATGGACCCGGGGCTCGACGACGCCCTCGCCATCATGCTGGCGCTCCGTTCGCCGGAAGTGCGCGTCGAGCTCGTCACCACCGTTGCAGGCAACGGGCCGATCGAGATGACCACGCGCAACGCCCTACGCTTGCTGCAGTATCTCGGAGCTGAAGACGTCCCCGTGTCATCCGGCGCCGACTCTCCACTTCGTCGCCCGTTCCACGACGCGCTCGGCTACCATGGTCCCGACGCCCTCGGCGGCGTCGCGCTCGCCGAGTCTCGGACGTCGGCAATCGCCCTTCCGGCACACGAGGCGTTGTTCCAGTTCGTTGCCTCGGCCCCGGGCGAGCGCATCCTGGTCGCCACCGGCCCTCTCACCAACGTCGCCCTCGCCATCCAGTGGCACCCTGAGATGGCCGCGATGCTGCGGCAACTGGTGGTCATGGGCGGCGCTTTCCGCCTGACCCCGTGTGGCTTCGGCAACGAGACGCCGTTCGCCGAATATAACGTCTGGCAGGACCCCGAAGCGGCAGCGGTCGTCTTCTCGTCCGGCGCACCAGTCTCCATCGTCGGTCTCGACGTCACAAACAGCCCGTCGGCATCTCTGGATACCGCAGACCTCGAGCGCCTCAGGGCCGGCCGCTCGCCGGCCTCCCGGCTTGCCGCGGATATCCTCGCGTTCGCTCTGCAGCGGCATCCGCTGTTCGCCATGCACGACCCGCTCGCATTCGCTGCGCTGCTCGACCCGTCTTTGTTCGCCTTCGCCACAGGTGAGGCGATTGTCAACACGGGCGACGGCGAACAACGAGGGAGGACGACGCTGCGGCACGCATCCAGGGGATGCCGCGTCGCCGCCTCCGTGGACGGTCCACGTTTCCGGACACTCTTCCTCTCGAGGGTCATCGGGGACTGACATGGCCGGCATACTCGTATCGGGCGCCATCAACTGGGACACGCTCTGTCTCGTGGAGCATCTGCCGGTCCCCGGCGAAGAGGTGACCTGCGACGCCGTAAGCGAGGTGCCGGGAGGAACCGGCGCCAATACGGCGGTGGCGGCCGCACGCATCCTCGGCCCCTCAGAGGTGGCGCTGTTCGCCGCGCTCGGCAAGGATGCCATCGCCGACCAGCAACTCGCCATCCTGGACGCAGAGGGAGTCGTTCGTGACTCGGTCGTCCAGGTCGCCGGTAACCCCTCAGGTCATGCCTTCATCTTCATCGACCGGAGCGGACAGAACGTCATCGCCAGCAACCTCGGAGCCAACACAGCCCTGAATGCCCGTCATGCGCGGCAGGCCAGGCTGTCCACCGTGTTGCAGCAGTGCCGCAGCGTCGTCCTCTCCGACCCGCCTCTGCCGGTCGCCGAGCAACTGCTGCAGGCAGCCGCCAGCCGCGACATCCCGGCACTCTGGGACCCCGGCGTGCTTGTTCGGCACGGCTGGAGCGCGCTGGCTCCGCTGATGAAGAACGTTGACTCGCTCTTTCTCAACGAGGCCGAGGCGAAGCTGCTCTTCGGAGCAGCCGAGCCACACGACATCTTGAGGAGCCTGGCGCGGAGCGAAGCGCCGGCGTACCTCGTTCTGAAGCTGGGAGCGCGCGGGTCACTGCTCGTGGACTGCGCCGCCGGCGGCACGACGGTCATCCCGTCCCTGCCCATGGCTGAACTTGATCTGGAGGTGGTCAGCTCCGTGGGGTGCGGCGACGTCTTCATCGGCGCCTGCGCCGCCTGCATGGTGCTGGGCTATGAGCGACGTACGGCCCTGCTGATGGCCTCGGCGGCCGCCGGATTCAACGCCTCCCGCCCCGAGACGCGCGGCGGGCCCAGCCGGGAGACGCTGCTGCAGTTGGTCGAACGAGCCGCGCCTTTCGGCTTCGTCCTTGCTGCCGATTCAGGAGGGGCCCGGTGAGCCGCAATCACGCGGGGCCGGCTCCCTCCGGAGCCATCCTCGCCGAATCCGCAGGTGCGAAACTGAAGAAAGGCCTCGCCCGGGGCACCGGCAGGGGTCTGCATGGGTTCCTGTGGATAGCGAAGATACTGGTACCGGTATCCCTGGCAGTAGCACTGCTGGAGTGGACCGGCTGGCTCTACCTGCTCGACCCCGCGTTCCGGCCGGTGATGGGGCTCATCAACCTGCCGCCACAGGCGGCTCTGCCGGTCCTGACGGCGCTACTTTCGAGCTTCTACGCCGCCTTCGCCATGATGCTGGTCATCCCATTCACCACCGCCCAACTCATCCTGCTCGCGATCTTCATCTCCATCGCCCACATGTTCTTCATCGAGGGGACGATTCAGCACAAGGCCGGCATCAACGGGCCCGCCATGGTGACCGTCC
The DNA here is from genome assembly GCA_964625765.1 of uncultured Dehalococcoidales bacterium. Lineage (GTDB taxonomy): Bacteria > Chloroflexota > Dehalococcoidia > GIF9 > AB-539-J10 > SKVJ01. The sequence continues at coordinate 24,162 of CAZVCS010000017.1, forward strand.
GACTTGTCACCGCCTGCGTCACCGTCATCGTCGTCTCCTGGTTCTTCGAGGGAACGTCGACGCCGGTCGTCATGCCACAGGGCATCACCGCGCGCGCTTCCGTTGAGGCGGTGCTGTGGACATGGGCCGTATCCACACTGAAGCTGTTGCTCAAGATGCTGCTCATCATGGTGCCGGCCATGGCGGTACTCGAGCTCATGAAGGTCTTCAACTGGACGGAGCGCGTCGCGCGAGTCTTCCGCCCGCTAATGGCGCTTCTCGGTTTATCGCCCAACGTAGCTGCCTTGTGGGTGGCCGGAACGTTCTTCGGCATCATCTATGGCAGCGCTCTGATTGTGGAGGAGTCGACCAGCGGGCGATACACACCGGACGAACTCAAGCGTCTGCACATCTCGCTCGGGCTGAACCATTCCATCGTCGAAGATCCGGCGATGTTCCTGGCCGCCGGCATCGGCCTCTTCTGGACCATCGTGCCGAGGTTCCTCGCCACCATCGCAGCGGTCCATCTCTACCGGCTCTACCATGCGCTGCAGCCGGCGTTGCGGCGCCGGCTCAGGACTGCCGGCCATGCTCGTCCGGAACCTCGATGACCTTGTGCCTTCCGGTCGCGCCGGCAACCAGGCGAACATCGGAGGGCGGAACATCGTAGTACTGGGCAACTGCCCGTATCACCGCCTGGTTCGCCTTGCCCTCTTTCGGCGGCTCCTTCACCCGGACGACCAGATGGTCCTCGACCGCCTCAACGCCGGCGAACTTCGCGTTCGGTTTCACTTCCACCCGTATCTTCATCTTCCCTCCGCACCCGGACGTACTCGCCCTCGGCGCCTTCCACAACTGCACTCTCCACAACGTTATGAAGCGGAATGCTGCTGCGGCAGATAAGCCGCAGGTAGCTATCGCTGGTCCCCAGGTACTCACCACTTCCAGGGTACGTCTCCTCTTCCCACAGTGATTGCACTCTCCGACCGGTCAACGAATCGATGTAGGCCAGCCGGCTCCGCCGCCCAACGTCCTGCATCATCCTCGCTCGCTCCTTCAGCACCGGTGGCGGAACATGGCTCGTCATCTCGGCCGCCCGCGTGCCCGGACGGGCCGAGTAAGGGAACACGTGGATACGCGCGAATCCCGCTCGCTCGCAGAACTCAACCGACTCAGCGAACTCCGCGTCGGATTCACCCGGGAACCCGACGATGACGTCGGTCGTGACCGCCGCTCCCGGCGCGGCCCCACGTATGTCTTCCAGCGCCGACATGAACCGCTCCGGCGTGTAGCCGCGCAGCATGCGGCGCAGCACCGCCGCACTGCCGCTCTGCAGCGAGAGGTGGAGGTGAGGACACAGCCGGCTGTCCGACCACAGGGAGAGCAACGCAGGCGACAGCTCCTGCGGCTGCAGTGACGAGACGCGTACGCGTCCCAGTCCCGGCAGGTCCAGCAGGGCGCGGACAAGGTCCGCCAGCTTGAGGTCGCCGTCACGGTACGCCCCCGGCCTCGTCCCCGTGAGGATGAGTTCCCTGTGCCCGGCCACGATGCGCTCACGGGCAACCGACAGCACCTCCGACAATGGCGCCGACGTCTCGCCACGGCGCACGTGAGGGACGATGCAGTACGCGCACGGTGCGAGGCAGCCCTCCTGAATCTTCAACAGGGAACGGGTTCTCGCTGCGAGGGCGCCCGCAACCGCCACGGGATCAGGAAGTCGACTGACGGTCGAATCGCCGCTCAACCGGTCTGCCACGAGAGCGACGAGACCGTTCTTACCGGCGTTTCCAACCAGCATGTCGGCCAGCTCCCGCAACTGCGGCGCCTCGCGTTCCACGGCACAGCCCACGGCGACGAGCAGGCTCGAGGGCTGACGCCGCCTGACCGAACGAAGCCACTGCCGCAACTGCCGGTCAGCCTCGGCCGTCACAGTGCAGGTGTTGACCACAAAAGCGTCAGCCTCGTCTCCCGGCCCCACCACCTCGAAACCCCGCGACATGAACGCGAGCGCCATGTCCTCGATCTCAGCCTGATTCAGCTTGCACCCGAAGGAGTGGAGCGCGACGCGGCGGCCGTTGCCCTGCTGCACGATGACCGATTATAGCCGCGAGTGTCGCGAGGGACAAACCCGGCGCGCCACCCCTGGGGATGGGTTTCGGCTGCCGCGCTGGCCTGTGGTATAGTACCGAGGCTTGAAGAACGCGACACCACCCTCCACGGCCAGCCCTCTGCCCGCCGGCTGGCGTGTCAAACCTCCGGCGCCTTCCGACTACATTGCCGCCGTCCCCACCTCGCCACTGGTTGCCCAATTGCTCTACAACCGCGGCGTCAGCGCTCGAGACGTGTCGGCCTTCCTCGACCCGGCATCGTATCGTTCCGGGGACCCGTTCGCCATTCCGGACATGCTCACCGCCGTGACCAGGTTGAACCAGGCACGAATGCGACGGGAGACCGTCGGCGTGTTCGGCGATTTCGACGTCGACGGCGTCACCGCCACGGCGGTGCTGCTTGAGGGGCTGCGCAGTCTCGGAATCAAGGCCATCGAGTACATCCCCGACCGCATCGGCGAAGGCCACGGTCTGAGCGCCGATGGCGTCGCCTGGCTTCGTGACCACGGCGCCTCACTCGTGGTCACGTGCGATTGCGGCATCTCGGACCTCGCCGAGGCGGAGAAGTCGTCGAAGCTCGGTGTCGACCTCATCATCACCGACCACCACATGCCCCTCGCCACGCTCCCACGGGCCGTGGCAGTGGTCAACGCCAAGCGCCGCGACAGCCGCTACGGCTTCACCGAGTTCGCCGGCGTCGGCATCGCCTTCAAGCTCATGCAGGCTCTCTACCATGGCTGGAACGACGCCTCTCGGCTGGACGAACTCCTTGAGCTCGTCGCGCTCGGCACCGTCGCGGACATGGTCGCACTCGTGGGGGAGAACCGCCGTTTCGTTCAGAAGGGACTCGAGGTGCTGAACCGCACGTTGCGCCCCGGCATCCAGGCCCTCATGGCTGTCTCCGGGCTCACGCCGGGGACGGTCACATCCGGCGACATCTCCTGGGCGCTCGGACCCCGCATCAACTCCGCCGGGCGGCTGGACGATGCGAGCGTCAGTCTGAAGCTCCTCATGACCTCATCTTCCGACGAGGCTGCCAGCCTCGCGCAGATTCTGAACGATACGAACGAGGAGCGGCAGCGCCTCACGGCCGAGGTCTACGATATGGCGCGCACTCAACTCGGGGCGCAGCCGGAGAGGGCTCTGCTCATGGCTGC
>CAZVCS010000018.1:0-27119 GCA_964625765.1 uncultured Dehalococcoidales bacterium
CGCGCATAGTACCGCTGCATCTCTCATGTGTCACCCATCTATCTGAACGAGATCAGCCCGCGCAGCCACCTACTCAGGATGTTGCCGGGCGGTCATGGCTCGCTCACTCCGCAATGCGGCCGCGGCACGCCGCGCCGGCCGGGAGCGCCGGCCGAGGCGGGCAGCGCTCGTATATTCCTTGACCGGCACGATGGAATCGCATAGGCTATGTGGCGCGCTGTCATCGACTGCGGGGGATGGATGCATCCAGCCGCATCATCCGGGCGACAGAGACTCTTCCTTCATGCAGAGCATCGAGCGGGAACTCGCCACGCACCAGTCGGTCACGCCCACGCTGCTGACCCTGGGTGTCTTCGACGGCGTGCACCTCGGACATCTCTCGCTGATTGACACGCTGAAGCAGCGAGCCGCCGCCCGCGGCCTCGAGGCTGGCGTGGTCACGTTCACACCACACCCCTACGAGGTACTGCACCCAGGCGAGCCACTGCCGCTGCTTGCCGGTCTGGAGGAGCGGATTCAGCTCATCCGCCGGGCAGGCGTGCGACTGGTCGTTCCGCTCACCTTCACACCGCAGATGAGCCGGTCGGAGCCGGAGGAATTCGTCCGGCTGCTGACTGTCCACCTGAAGATGTCCGGCATGCTGCTCGGGCCGGACTTCGCGCTAGGGAGGAACCGCGCCGGTACGCTGCAGTCGCTCGAGTTGCTGGGGCAGCGGATGGGCTTCAGCGTCGAGGCGGTACCTCCCTTCCTCATCGGTGGCCAGGTGGTCAGCAGCACAGCCATCCGCACCGCGCTGTCCAAGGGAGACCTGGATACCGCCGCACGCTTCCTTGGTCGACGCTTCAGCCTGACGGGCGCCGTCACCTCGACCAGCCGTCGCGGCGCCTCGCTCGGCTTCCCGACAGCCAACCTCGCCGTGGACCCCGGACGGGCGTTGCCCAGCGATGGGGTTTATGTTACCATCGCCCACGTCTCAGGGAAGCAGTACCCCTCTGTCACGAACATCGGGCGCCGGCCCACGTTCGAGGAGACAGAGCGAGTGGTGGAGACCCACATCCTCGACTTCCGCGGAAGCCTCTACGGGGACACCCTCAAGGTCGAGTTCGCGGCCCGCCTTCGAGATGAAACGCCCTTCCCTGATCGACAGCACCTCGTGGCACAGATAGAGAGGGATGTAGCCGCAGCCAGGCGCATCCTCGGAGCAAGTGAATGAGTGATAGCAAGGTGAACCTCCTGCGAGACCTGCCGCCGGCGAAGCGCGAGTTCCTGCTGCGACGCGCCGTCGCCGAAATCATCCCCGAGTCCGAGTTCGTCGACCTGCTGAACCGCGGCACTCCCGCGAGGCTCAAGGAGGGCTTCGACCCGAGCTCTCCCGATATCCACCTCGGCCACGTCGTCGGCCTGCGCAAGCTACGCCAGCTTCAGGAGCTGGGACACCAGGTCGTCCTCATCGTGGGCAACTGGACCGCCCGCATCGGCGACCCCAGCGGTCAGTCGGCGACCAGGCCGATGTTGACCGAGGCGCAGATCGAACACAACGCGAAGACCTACATGGACCAGTTCTTCAAGGTCGTCGACCGGAGTCGCACCGAGGTCCGCTGGCAGACCGAGTGGTTCTCCAAGTTCACCCTCGACACGGTCATCAGGCTGACCGCCAAGTTCACTGTGGCGCAGATACTCGCCCGCGAGGACTTCGCCAAGCGCATGAGCACCAACACCCCCATCTCGCTCTGCGAGACAATGTACCCCCTGTTGCAGGCCTATGACTCCGTCGCCATCGAGGCTGACGTCGAGTTCGGCGGCACCGACCAGAAGTTCAATTGCCTTCTCGGTCGCGAGTTGCAGCAGATGATGGGGCAGAACCCGCAGCGGGTCTTCTTCACGCCGATACTCATCGGTACGGACGGCAAGACCAAGATGAGCAAGAGCCTCGGCAACTACATCGGGGTCGCCGAGCCGCCGGAGCAGATGTACGGCAAGGTCATGTCCCTCGTGGACAACCTCATCGTCGACTACTTTGAACTGGTCACCGACATGTCGGACGAAGAGCTCACGCAGATGAAGCACGAGTTCACCTCCGGCACAGCCAATCCCATGCAATTGAAGAAGCGCCTTGCACGAGAGATAGTGACTCAGTTCCATGGTTACGAGGCCGGCGCCCAGGCGGAAGAGCACTTCACCAGGGTGCACCAACAGCGCGAGCTGCCTCAGGACATGCCTGACGTACTCGTGCAGGGCACGCCGGAGAGTGACGGTCGGTTCCGGGTGGAGCTCAGCCGGCCACTCGTCGCCGGTGGCTTCGTGAAGAGCGCCACCGAACTGAAGCGACTTGTCGCCCAGCACGCCGTCGAGGTGGACGGAGCCAAGATCGACGAGGTCAGCGCTCTGGTGCGCGACGGAACTATCGTCAAGGTCGGCAGACACACCTTCGTCAGAGTACGCATCGCGTGAGCGCGCGGGCGAAACCGCGCGCCGCACACGCGCGTGTCAGTGAGTAGGCCGTGAGGGCCCTCGCGGCAGACGTGCCGCGGGCGGGAGTGGGAGGGTAACGATGAAGGTGCTCGTAGCTGATCCGATTGCCGACGAAGGAGTCGCCCGGCTCCGGGAGGCCGCCGAGGTCGACGTCAAGACCAAGCTCTCCGTTGAGCAGCTGTGCAACGAGGTGCCGCTCTACGACGCCCTCGTTGTCAGGAGCCAGACCAGAGTCACCGCCGAGATAATAGAGCACGGCCGCAACCTCCGGGTCATCGGTCGCGCCGGCGTCGGCGTGGACAACATCGACGTTGAGGCCGCCACGCGGTGCGGCATCGTGGTCGTCAACGCACCGTCCGGCAACACCGTCTCCGCCGCGGAGCACACGATGGCCCTCATGCTCGCCCTCGCACGCAACGTGACGCTTGCGGATGCCGACATGAGAAAGGGCGGCTGGTCCCGCAACAAGCTCATGGGCACCGAACTGCGCAACAAGACGCTTGGCGTCGTGGGCCTCGGCAACATCGGGACTCAGGTGGCGGTGCGGGCCCAGGCGTTCGAGATGCGGACCATCGCCTATGACCCTTTCGTCTCACCCGAGTACGCCCGTACGTTCAAGGTGACCATGGTTTCCCTTGACGAGCTGCTGAGCCAGGCGGATTTCGTCACCCTGCACATCCCGCTGTCGGCGGCCACGAAGAACCTCATCGGTCCGGCCCAACTGGCGCGGATGAAGCCGACGGCGCGTCTCATCAACTGCGCGCGAGGCGGGCTCGTCGATGAAGCCGCTGTCGCCGCCGCCCTGGCTCAGGGCACCCTGGCGGGCGCCGCATTCGACGTCTTCACGGAGGAACCTCCGGTGGGCAACCCCCTGCTGGGAGCCCCGCATTCGGTCCTGACTCCTCACCTTGGCGCCTCAACCTTCGAGGCGCAGACGAACGTGGCCATCGATATCGCCGAGCAGGTCATCACGGTGCTCCAGGGGTGCATGAGCAGGTATGCAGTGAACGCTCCCCACGCTTCTCCTGAGGCACTGCCGTTCTTGCGGCTCGGCCATGTCGTGGGCAGCTTCGCGGCCCAGCTTCTGGAGGGCCAACTGCAGAGAGTGGCCGTTCGCTACTGCGGCGAGCTTGCCGGCTCCGACTGCGCGCCCGTCAAGGCGGCCGTCATCAGCGGGCTCCTGAGCAGGGTGACCGAGGAGCGGGTGAACCTCGTCAATGCGGAGCTGGTGGCCCAGCAGCGCGGCCTGCGCGTCGTAGAGGAGAGTGACGCGCGCTGTGAGCACTACTCGCACCTGCTGACACTCACGCTCGAGACCGACACCGGTCGCCTGTCAGTCTCAGGCACGGTCAGAGACGGCCAGACGCGGATCGTGCAGGTGAACGAGTTCTGGATGGACCTCAACCTGACCGAAGGTCATTTCCTGCTCTGCGACCACATCGACGGACCGGGACTCGTGGGCGCCATCGGCACGGTGCTGGGGCAGGCGAACATCAACATCAGTTCGATGCACCTCAGCCGGCTCGCCCCCAGGGGCAAGGCACTGCTCGTTATGGCGCTCGATGCGCCACTCGGGGAAGCGCAGCGAAGGGCGATTCTCGCCATTCCGAACATTCACACGGCCAGAACCGCCAGCCCGTATGAGCCGGCCTTCTAGTCGAGCGGATAGGCGACGAGACCCGTCGGAGGTTTGGGGTAGAAGTAGGTCGACTTCCTTGGCATCCGCTCATGCTGGTCAGCTATCTTCTTCACCAGCAACGGATGTGCGGGGGCGAGCAGAAAGGCCATCTGCGCGCGGCCGCTCTGCACGCTGTCGACGACTGCCTCAAGGTCAGGGCTGTAGCTAACGCCCTCCGCATCGGGATTGATGCGCAGAACCTTGGCCATCACCACGTGGTTCAGGATGCTGACATTGAAGGTGCGGTACTCGCTCGAATGCACTCCCGGCACCTCGGCTCCGAGGTCGACACCCGGCCTCTGCCGCAGCTCCGCCAGCATGCCCGGCCGCAGACCGGCGACAGCCATCAGCGCCATCTCCCCGACGGGAGCGCTGCGCGCCAAAGCTGTGCCAACAGGAACGTAGTCAATCGTGAAGTAGCGACCCAGCCCTGCCTCCACCTCCACCGCGTCCGGCAGGTTGATGCCGGTGAGCACGCGGTACACGGGTGAGATGAACAAGCCCGGGTCGGAGAACGCCGTCAGCGTCATCGCGATGGAGTTCCACGGCGCCCCCGCAGAAGCGCGACCCGCCATGGCCTCGCGCCGCTCCTGCTGATAGACAAGCGCCGTCTCGTAACGGTGGTGGCCATCCGCGATGTAGATGGGCTCGGTTTCGAACGCGGCACAGATGCGTGCAATAGCCGCAGCATCCTGCACAACCCTGAAACGGTGCCGGTCCACCGACTCTTCCACGTCGACATATGAAACGCCCTCGAGCGCCTCATCGAGCAGCCCACGGATGTCCCCGTTCCGGTCCTCATACAAACCCAGAGGACCGCTGAAACTGACGCCGCAGGCTCGCATGAGCTCCAGCCGGTCCTGCTTTGCCTTGGTGCCGGTCAACTCGTGCGGATACACGCCGCCGTACCATGGCCGCAGACCGACGCAGGCGAAGAGCCCACGGCGCACGTGACGCCTGCCCCGGAAGACAAACGAGTGGTCGTGCACGTATAGGGCCGGCGCAGCATCCCGTTTCAGCACGCCCTGTTGCATCCACTCGCGGAACAGCTGTGCCGCCAGGCGGTAGCGTTCAGGGCTGTCGGAAGAGGCGCCCTCCGGGGGCAGGGGATGCTCAAGCCGGATCATGTTGTACGGGCTACGGTCGTAGAGCTGCACTCGCTGCTTGTCGGAGATGATGTCGTAGGGGGGACAGAGGAGAAGGGATAGGGCCCCGGCCTGCGACGTGTCGTACCTGATGCCGGGAAACGGCCGAACATCCGTCACCTTGCCGGAATCTGACATCTCGAACTGCGCAACCTTGAAAGAGAGTAGATTTGATACACGAGAAGGAGACCCAGGATACGGCTCCTCCACCACGGACCGTCAGGCGCCCAGGAGTTCGGACACGACGTCGCTCACGTCCTTGCCGTCGGCCTTGCCCTTGACGACAGGCATGAGCTTTGCCATGACTTTGCCCTTGTCTTTCGGCCCGCTGGCGCCCGTGGCTGCGATTGCCTCACGGGCGGCGACCACGATGGCGTCTCTGCTCATTGCCTCGGGAAGATACTCATTGATGATTGCCAGGGAAGCCTGCTCCTGAGCCACGAGGTCAGGGCGCTTGCCCGCTTCGAAAGCCTCAATGCTCTCTTTGCGGTGCCTGGCTTCGCGCTTCAGGACGTCGATCGTCTCGCCGTCGTCGAGGGCATGCAAACGAGCGATCTCCTCGTTCTTGCACTCTGCGAGAAGAACGCGAATAATCGACAGCCGGCACGCGTCTCGCCCCCGGAGCGCGACCTTCAGGTCATCCCGGAGTCTATCCTGCAAGCCCATAGCACAGGCTAGCGCGAGCTCTTGCGCCTCTTGACGGCTTCCTTCTTCTTCCTGAGCGCACTCGGCTTCTCAAAGAACCTGCGCCTCCGGACTTCGGCAAGGATCCTGTCCTGCTCCACCTGCTTGCCGAAGCGGCGCAGCATGCTCTCGAAACTCTCACCGGAACCCAGTCTTACATTAGCCATAAGCAGCGTATTGTACTGAGGGCGAACGAAGCATGTCAACAAGGCGCGAGGAGGAAACGGACGATTCGAGACACTCCGGAGCCTCATTCCCACGAACCGGTGGCTGCCACCGCAGCCTCGCTCGAAGGTAGACGCCCCCCGGCTCACGCCGTCGCGGACGGCACACATGCGCGTGCCGCTTCGCACACGGACTCGACGACGTACGCCGCCTGCACCGGGGTCAGGTAGGGGCACATGGGCAATGAGAGCACCTCGTCCTGAGAACGCTCAGACTCCGGGAAACTGCCGGGCTGATGCCCAAGATTGCGGTAGACCTGCTGAAGATGCAGAGAAACGGGGTAGTACACAGCCGTGGCGATACCGCGCGCCTTGAGTTCCTGGGCGAGCGCTTCGCGGCGTCCTTTTCCGCCCTCGACACGCACCGTGAAGTAGTTGAACACGTGCTCAGCCTCTGGCGCCACGGCGGGCGCCACGATTCCCGAAGCCGCCCGCAGCCCCTCGCCATACCGCGCTGCAAGCGCCCGCCTCGCGTTCAGCCAGTCGTCAAGGTGTCCCAGCTTCACGCGCAGGATGGCCGCCTGGAGAGAATCGAGCCGGCTGTTGAAACCGTTGACCAGGTGGTAGTACTTCGTCCGCGCCCCGTGATTGCGCAGGATGCGCACTCGCTCGGCCACCTCAGCCGAGCCGGCGATGACCATGCCGCCGTCGCCCAGGGCGCCGAGCACCTTGCTCGGGAAGAAGCTGAGGCAGCCGGCGTCGCCGAAGGTCCCGACCGTCGTGCCGTTCCATCGTGCCCCCAGAGCCTGCGCACAGTCCTCAATCACCTTGAGGTTGTGTGCGCGAGCGATGGCCATCAGCCGCGTCATGTCGCACGCCTGGCCGTACAGGTGCACCGGCAATACGGCCCTGGTGCGCGGGCCGATGCGCTGCTCAATGAGAGACACGTCCATGTTCCATGTCGCTGGGTCGATGTCAACGAACACGGGGGTTGCGCCGCACTTGACGATGGACTCGACCGTGGCGATGAACGTGAACGGCGTGGTGATGACCTCGTCGCCCGAGCCGATGCCGCAGGCCATCAACGCCAGCTCAAGGGCGTCGGTGCCGGAGGCTACCCCGACGGCATGCGACACGCCGCAGTACGCCGCCATGGCTGCCTCGAATGCCTCCACCTCCGCTCCAAGGATGTACGAACCCGAGGACAAGACCCGCTGGACGGCCGGGTCAATCTCGGGCCTGAGCGAGGCGTACAAGGCCGCGAGGTCAGTCAGCGGAACGTGCATTCGTGGCGTCATTAGCTTCCTCCACAGGCGTCAGCACGCCGGAATCCGAGAGGCGGTAGCCGGCGCCACAGGCAGGGCAGACCATGGCGTCCTCCTGCTGCAGCAGGCGCACGCCGCAGGCGCACATCCAGCCCCTCACGACAGCCGGGTTCCCATACACGAGCGCGTAGTCAGGGACATCGCGCGTCACCACCGAGCCGGCTCCGACGAAGGCGTAGCGGCCTACCGAGTGACCGCAGACGACCACCGCGTTGGCGCCGATGCTCGCCCCCCGGCCCACCGGGGTCGGACGGTACTCATGCTTGCGCGAAACATGGCTGCGGGGATTGATGACATTCGTGAAGACCGAGGACGGTCCGCAGAACACGTCGTCCTCGAGGGTGACGCCCTCGAACAGTGAGACGTTGTTCTCCACTTTCACGTTGTTCCCTATGCGCACATTCCTGGCCACGAATACGTTCTGCCCCAGAACGCAGTCGCTGCCTATCGTTGCACCGGGCATCACGTGGGAGAAATGCCAGATGCGCGTACCTCCTCCGATGGAGACAGGCTGCTCGACGATGCTCGTCGGGTGCACGTAGTAATCTGCAGCGGCCGCCGCCGGGTGGACGACCTCACCTCCGTGCTCGAGTGACTCCTGGCACGCGGCCAGCACCGTCAGCACGTTGAGAGCACGCCGTCCGTCAGAGCGCGGCCGTCCGCGCTCGCGTATGCAGCGCAGGAAGTCGAGGCACTCCAGCCGCAGCGGTTCATCGGCGGCGTACGCCACGGCATGCGCCTCACCTTTCACCGGTGTCGGAGCATGATTCACCCAGGCCACCTGATGCTCATACACCTTGAGCTTGTCGGCTGAATCGGTATCGGCAAACTCGGCCATGCGCCGGTCGCCCACCACAACCAATCGCTGCTCCTTGAAAGGATGGAGCCAGCTCACGAAGATGTGCGCCCGCACGCCTCCGGCGAACTCCAGCGTGCTCATGGTGACATCTGCCACGCCATCGGTCAGATACGTTCCCCCGTGTGCCGATACGGCTGTGGGCAGGCCGCCTCCCACGAGTCCAAGGATCGCGGCGATATCGTGCGGAGCAAAGCTCCAGAGGATGTTCTCCTCGGTGCGGAACTTCCCCAGGTTCAGCCGGTTCGAGTAGATGTACTGAAGCCTGCCGAGGTCGCCGCGGTCCACCATCTCCCGCAGCGTCACCAGCGCCGGATGGTACTCAAGCAAGTGCCCGACCATGAGCACGCGTCCGGCAGCCTCGGCCAGGTTCACCAGTTCCTGTCCTTCAGACACACGCAGAGCCAGCGGTTTCTCGACGAACACGTCTTTGCCGGCGAGCAGAGCTGCCCGGGCCATCGCGTAGTGAACGCGTGCCGGGGCGGAGATGACAACCGCCGCCACGTCAGGGTTCCGGAGCACCTTCTCATAGTCGAGCTCGACGGCCACGTCGGGCAGAGTACGGTAGCGGTCGAGAACACGCGCGTCGCTGTCACACACCGTGTGCAGTGCTTCAAGCTCCGCGAAGTTGCGGACCAGATTCTTGCCCCAGTAACCCCCACCGACGACTGCGACACTGCGCTCTTGCATCAGTGCTCCTAGAGCGTTCGATAGGCGAAGCCGTGGCGTTCAGCCTCGACCGGGTCGTAGGCGCGACGCACATCGACGAGCACCGGGTGCGGCCCCGCCTTCGCACGCAACTCGGCAATCGGCATCTCCCGGAACTGCCGGTGCGCCACGGCCAGCACGAAGCCATCGATGTCGCGCGCGCTGTCGACCGAGTCGAGCATCGTCACGCACGCGGGAATCTCCTCGTCGCGGACGAACGGGTCGCAGGCAAGTACGGTCACTCCGTACTCCGCCAGCTCCTCCGCCAGATGGAACGACGGCGATTCCCTGGTGTCCGGCACGTCCTCTTTGTATGTCAGACCCATGATGAGGACGCGAGCACCGCGGACAACCTTGCCCACGCGTATCAGGCCTTTCACCATCATCTCTGCCACGTGCTTGGGCATCGAGTCGTTGATAGCCCGCCCCGCCGTGATGACCTGCGGATGATAGCCCAACTCCGAGGCGCGGAACACGAGGTAGTACGGGTCCACGGGGATGCAGTGCCCACCCACCATCCCGGGGGAGTAGCGGTGGAAGTTCCATTTCGTCGCCGCTGCATCGAGCACAGCCCCCGTGTCTATCCCCATGCGCGAGAAGATGAGCGACAGCTCGTTCACCAGAGCGATGTTGAGGTCACGCTGTACGTTCTCGATGACTTTGGACGCCTCAGCCGTCTTGATGTCGCGTGCGCGGAAGACCTTTCCCGCGATGAGGCCGTAGAGTGCGGCAACCTTGTCCGCCGTCTCCTCGTCCATGCCCGACACGACCTTCGTGCTTCTGTCGATAGTGTGCTCAGGATCCCCGGGGTTGATACGCTCCGGGCAATACGCCACCTTGAAATCACGTCCGCAACGCAGGCCGGACTCAGCCTCGAGTATGGGGACGACGACCTCCTCCGTCACGCCGGGATAGACCGTGGACTCGAGCACCACAATCGTGCCGGCACGTAGATGCTTCCCGACAGAGGTCGCGGCGCCACGGACGCAGGCCAGGTCAGGCTGTTTCGAGGGCGTCACCGGCGTCGGGACCGCGATGATGGCGAACTGCGCCCTGCTGACCACGGACGGGTCAGTCGTCACCGTCAGTCCCTTGACCGCCGGTGAGCGGCGTATGGACTCTACCCGCGCCGGGTTCACATCGACTCCGTAGACCTGAAGATGCCGCGCAAACGCTTCCGCCAGCGGCAGTCCTACATACCCAAGGCCGATTACCGCGACGGTTCCGGCCACGACATTGCTCTGCATGCTCACCTTCCGGATATCATGTCGAACGTCGCATTATACGTCGAGCCGCCCCGACCGTGCATCCGTGGAGCCTCATGGCAGTACGCCCAGCCGTAGGGATAGGTCGCGTGATGGCATACGTCATTGCCCTACAGCCGCGCTCCTCCCGTGAGCGCGGCCGCGGCGGATACCGTCCACGACAGCCACGCACCGTTGACATGCCTCTCGCCATGCTGTTTGCTATGCGTTTGTGGAGACATCAGGTACAGGCGACCCCTCGGGCACGACCGGACGGCCCGCTGCCGGCGAACAGCCCCGCCTTATTGAGAAGCCCTGGGGCTCGGAGTTGCTGCTCCGGCTCACCGACAGCTATGCCGTGAAGGTTCTCCGGCTGCGGGCCGGCTGCCGGCTGAGTCTTCAGTACCATCGCGTCAAGCACGAGACACTCCAGCTTGCGAGCGGCCGAGCACTTCTTGAGACACACGTCGACGGCCAGATCACGAGGCATACGATGGACCAGCCCGTCGAGGTACCCCCGGGCACCGTTCACCGTGTGACGGCGCTCGAGGACTGCGAGATTCTCGAGCTTTCCAGCACGGAACTGGACGACGTCGTTCGACTTGAGGATGACTACGGACGTATCGATGCTGCCATCCCCCGCCGCTGAAGGGACCGGCGAAAGCGACTGCACGGGTCAATCCTCTCCACAGGCGGGAGAACGCATGGATGAACGAATCGTGGCGGTATCCGGCGGATTCGACCCGCTCCACGTCGGCCACGTACGCATGATTCAGGCGGCTGCCGCGCTCGGCACGAAGCTCGTCGTCATCGTGAACGGCGACGAATTCCTCATGAGGAAGAAGGGCTACGTGTTCATGCCTCTGGCGGAGCGCATGGAGATGGTCCGGGCGCTGAGGGGCGTCGATGACGTCGTGGCTGCAGTCGATGCGGACCAGACCGTATGCGAGACGCTGCGACGCGTCAGGCCGCACGTCTTCGCCAACGGCGGCGACCGAAAGGATGCCGCAGGGATACCCGAGGCGGATGTATGCCGCGAGCTCGGCATCGAGATGGTCTTCAACGTTGGCGGCGGCAAGGTCCAGTCAAGCTCGGAGCTGGTCAAGCACGCCCATCGCTAGTCCGGAAGGGCGTCAGCCGCCGGCGCGGCCCACCCTGCCGGCGTAGCCCGAACGGACGGCGCTGTGATACACTCCGCTCGCCCGGTTTCGTCAGAACAGCCGGCAGCGGGTGCGAGGCAACAGTTTCGCCGCTCGGCAGGAACCCGGACGAACACTATGGCAGCCACCCCTGAGCGCAAGGCAATCACCTGTGTGGCGACCTGTCACGGGTTGCTCCACGTGCTCGAGCTGGCCTATGGCGTCGTGCTGGTCTCCGTTGCTGCGGACCTTGGCGCGTCCCTGTTGGCGCTGGGCGTCCTCGCCAACATCTTCGGCTTCGCCTACGGACTCACGGCCCTGCCGGTCGGCGTTCTCGCCGACCGAATGAGTGAAACACGGCTCCTGTCCGTCTGCGCCATCGGCATGGGCGCGGCCTCGTTCGCCGTCAGCCTGTCCCAGGGAGTCGTTTCGCTCGGCATCGCCCTGGCGCTCCTCGGAGTCGCCCTCGGGCTCTTCCATCCGGTGGCCACCGCCTACGTCGCGCGCACTGCAAAACGGACCGGTATCGGCTTCGCCTACCTCGGGACCGGCGGTAACCTGGGCCTGGCTCTCGGCCCGATCATGGTCGGCGCCCTGGCATCCGGCTTCGGCTGGCGCTATGCCTACGCCGCCTTCGCCGTGCCCTGCCTCATCCTCGGCTTCCTCTTCCTGCGTCTCCCCTCCCGCAGCGCAGTCGTCAGCGCTCAATCCGGGGCCGCCACGACCACGATACAACCTTCACTCCGGCCATTCCTCCTGCCCCTGGGTCTCATCTTTGCGGCCAATACGCTCAACGGGCTGTTGTACCGCGGCGTGGTAACGTTTCTGCCGTCTCATCTCAGTGCGAGCGTCAGCTCCGGCATTGCAGGGATGGACCCCGTCCTGCTGGGCGGGTCGTTCACAACCGTGGCGCTACTGTTCGGTGTGGCCGGGCAGTTCCTCGGAGGCTACTTCTGTGACCGCCGCCGCCGGGAGGCGCTGGCGGCCATCGCCATCGGCGTGTCCGCCCCTGCACTTCTAGGTGTCTGGGGCTTCGGCGGCGCGCTGCTTCTCGGCGCAGCCGCGCTCTTCGCCTTCTTCCACTTCATGAGTCAGCCTGTCTTCAATGCGCTCATCGCTGACTATTGCCCCGACCGGTGGCGCGGGCGCATGTACGGCATCTACTTCTTCTGCTCCTTCGGAGTCGGCTCCTTCTCAGCCAGCGCCCTGGGCTACGTCGCTGAGACACAGGGTGTACAGACCGTCTTCCTGATCTGCGCCTTCCTCGGATTGGCCGCGCTGCTGTTCGTTATCGCGCTCCTGCTGCGCGCACTCAGGCACGGGAGCGACGCGACAGGCGCCGGCGCCCGCTAGAACCACCGTCCCGGACTAGGCCCCGCCTCTGTCGCGCGAATCAGCGCCGCCGCCGGCAGGCTTGCCGAGATCCTGTGGCCGCAGGTCCGATGAGCTGGCACTGGTTCTTCCGTCTGCCCGAAGTCCACGACCGGTTCATCAACACCGGGGCTGTTGACGTAAGCCCGCGGCTCAACCGCGAGGCTCTCAGCGAGGAGCCGAAGGACGCCGTCGTCCTCCTGAAGGTGATGCGCCTGGTCGTCTGCCGCCGGTTCGGCGGTCCTGCGGACGTCGCGATGGTCCACCTCCACCCCGCACCCCGGCGTCTCGCCCGGGACCACGCTCTCCGCCCACCGGTGCACTGCCGTAGGGACGAGCTGAGGGCGCTCTGCCGCCGCGAGCATACGGCGGCCATGCAGCCCGGTCGCCGGCTGCCCGACCATGCGACCCTTCAGCCAGGCCCTCACGCCCCCGGTCGACCTCACCCTCGCCGCGCGCCGGTCGCCGGTACGGCTTTGCCGTATCGGATGCACGCTCGGAATAGGGCCGCCCACTCCTCACACCACCCGCACCACTCGGCGGTCGCCGGAAACCCGGCCCTTGCCGGTCGAATGACCGTGGTTCTGCCTCACGAACGGGTCTGACATGCGGCCGCTCCGCGCGCCCGGCATCCTCCCGTCGCCCGTACGGACCTTTCGCTCCCACATCCACGCCCTTGCGCCACGGGCGCTCCGCGCGCCCGACATCGGGTCGTCGCCCGTACGGTCGTTCGACTCTCGCATCGGCCGCTTCGCGCCGTGGCCGCTCCCCACCAGCGGCCCGCCGGCCAAATGGCCGCGGCCCCGTTTCACGAACGGATCTCACGTACGGGCGCTCCGCGCCCCCGGCATCGGTCCGTCGACCGTACGGTCGTTCGACTCTCGCGTCGGCCGATTCGCGCCGAGGTCGCTCTCGACTCAGAGTCCGCGGCTCAAGCGGCGGGACAGTACCCCCGTGCGCGACCGTCCGGAGTCGAGGCTCCGCGTCCGTCCCCCCGCCAGCAGCGCGCGGCTTCATCAGCCTCGGACCGGAGAAGGCACGAGGCGCGCGTGCGGACCCTGCCACATGCGCCGCAGGGCGCTTCTCTCGCCTCGTAGCCGTCGATGCCGTTCGAAGCGGCCGCTTTCCCATGAGCGCCCTGACCTCCGCGGGTGTCAGTTCACGAGCAGACCCTTCCGGGAGGTCGGCGAGCAGCAACTCGCCGATCCTGACGCGTTTGAGCAGCGCCACCTGCTGCCCGATGGCCGAGAACATCTGCCGCACCTGCCGCTTCCTGCCTTCGTGTATCGTGATGCTGTAGGTATAGGGAGACTGTCCCTCCAAAGCTTCAACGCGCGCGGGCCACGTCATCTGCTCCTCGACCTCGACACCCTGCTCCAGTTGCCGCATGTCGTCCTCAGTGAGTCGCCCCGTCGTGGCTACGTAGTACTCTTTATCGTGCTCGTAGCGCGGATGCGTCAGCTCGTAGGTGAACTGCCCGTCGTTCGTCAGGATGAGCAGCCCGGTGCTGTCTTCGTCCAGCCGGCCGGCGGGATGCAGTCCCTCGCACCGCAGCTCAGCCGGGAGGAGGTCTATGACTGTCGGACGTCCCCTCTCATCTTCCGTCGTGCACAGGTAGCCGGCCGGCTTGTGCATGACGATGTACACCCGCCGCGTGACCTCATTCGCCACCTTGCGGCCGACGACCACGACCGAATCAGTCTCCGGATCCACCTTCTCGGTGAACGACGAGGCAATGCGCCCGTTCACCTCCACCATGCCTGCATCGATGAGCTTCGAGGCCTCCCGGCGAGACCCGTAGCCCGCATCGGTCAGCACCCTTACCAGTGGAATTGGCTTCATGGTTCCCCTCTTCCGGCAGTTTGACGGACACTGCTGAGGCACCTAGAATAGCACGGCTCCCACCCGAACGACTCCGCCGCATCATCGACGTGTTCGAACCGGCACGAAGCACCGTTACGCGCGCCACGGACGGAAGGAGGCACTGAGGCGATGCCAGACGCAAGACTCGGCTTCATAGGGCTTGGGTACATGGGGCGACCCATGTGCAGGAATCTGCTCAAGGCGGGATATCGCGTTACCGTATGGAATCGCAGCCGGCCGGGCATCGAGTATGCGCTGTCGCACGGCGCAGTTGAGGCCCATTCCGCCTGCGAGGTGGCCGCCGCGTCCGACATCGTCGTCACCATGGTCAAACACGGCGGCGACGTTGCCGAAGTGGCGCTCGGGCACAACGGTCTCACGTGCGGCGCGCGGCCCGGCATGATTCTCGTCGACATGAGCACCATTTCGCCCGCCGAGGCCCGCGGCATCGCGGCTCGACTCAAAGACACGGGCGTCCTCATGCTCGACGCTCCCGTCAGCGGCAGTACTCCCCGTGCCGAGGCAGGCACCCTCTCCATCATGGTCGGCGGTCCGGACGAGGCCTTCGAACGCAGCCTTCCGGTGCTCAAGGTCATGGGCAACAGCATCGTCCACGTCGGTTCCGAAAACGGCTCAGGCCAGGGCGCGAAGCTCTGCAACCAGGTGCTCGTGATGGTCAACATGCTTGCCACCTGTGAAGCGCTCACGCTTGCCGCGGCACTCGACCTCGACGTCCAGCGAGTCTTCGACGCAGTCAAATCAGGTGCAGCCGCATCGTTCCAATTGGAGAATCTCGGCGGTCGCCTGCTCAAGGGCGACCTTGAACCCGGCGGCACGGTCGAGACCGTCCAGAAAGACCTCGATATCCTCATGGCCGCCGCCCGCGACCTGCACATGACACTGCCGGGCAGCTCCCTTGTGCAGCAGCTCTACAACGCAGTCGAAGCCGAGGGTAAGGGAAAGAAGGGACACCAGGCACTCGTGGCGGCCTACGAGCGGCTCAGCGGCGTCAGCATACCGGACCACGTCGGCCGGTAGCAGGCCCGGCCTACTGCAAGTTGTGCACCGTGCCGCAGCGCGGGCAGCGAACCGCGGCGGCTCTCAGCGCCGGCGGTATCCGCAGACGGGCGCCGCAGGTGCAGTCGACGGTGCGATAGTCCTGCTTGTTCCACAACACGTCCGAAACCTCGCGCGCTCGCTGCACTTCGCCCTCGCCTAGCGGCTCCGACGACGCTTCTCCCTGTCGGATGGCAGTAGCGCCGACCGCTGCCAGAGCGCTGTGCGGCACGACTCCCCGGCCACCGCGTATTGACTTGTACGCGGCTTCGTAGTCAGCGCTGGACGCTCCACCCATCGCTCGCAGGATCCGGACGCGCTCGGACGTCCGTGGGTGAGGTCTTCCAGTGCGCGCCCCGCCTTGCGGAACGGATTGACGATGTACATCGGCGCCGTCGCCTTGTTTGCCGACTTCAGCTGCGCCGTCGAGCTGGCTATCTTCTCCAGCGCCGAAGCCAGGCCCTCCGGATAACGTGTGTAGAGCGCAGACGATGCATCCGCCAGGTACTCGCGTTTCCTCGAGAGCGCGAGGTAGAGCAGTCGTGCCGCTATGGGCGCCAGGATCAGGAGCCCGATACCGACAGCGATGATGACGATCTGCGCCGCCCCTCCGCCGGAGCTGCTGTCCCTCCTGCCTCTCGGCACGCCGCCGTAGAGCAGCATGCGACTCGTGTAGTTCGACAGGATGACTATCGTCCCCAGCATGATGCCGCCGATGGCCATCAGCAGTGTGTCTCGGTTCTTCACATGCCCGAGCTCGTGGGCAATCACGCCCTGCAGTTCGTCCCGGTTCAGCTTCTGGAGCAGCCCGGACGTCACCGCGACCGCGGCCTTCTCAGGCTTCCGCCCGGTCGCGAACGCGTTCGGCGCCGGGTCGTCGACAACGTACACGGCAGGCACCGTCGACAGCCCCGACGCGATCGACATCTCTTCGACGATGTTGTACAGCCGCGGGAACTCCTGCTTGGTCACCTTGCGTGCTTTGCCCAGGGACAACAGGATATCGTCCCCCTGGAACAGCGCCACCAGGTTCATGATGCCCCAGAGGATGAGGGCGAAGCCGATGCCGAACTCAGCGCTGTCGACGAAGTACGAGCCGATGACGGCTCCGACGACGACCAGCAGCGCTCCCATGAAGAAGACGATGAAGGTCGAGCGAATCTGGTTCGCCCGTATCTGTTCCCACATTGTCGTGAACGTCCGTCCTACGTGAAGCTGACCTTCGGCGCCTCGCGCTCAATCTCGGCCTTCGTCTCGAAGAACTCGGCCTGCTGGAACCCGAACATTCCGGCGACCACGTTCGACGGGAACTGCTGCGTCTGGTTGTTGTACCGCAGCACCGAGTCGTTGTAGAACTGGCGGGAGAAGCCGATCTTGTTCTCAGTGGACGTCAACTCTTCCTGCAGCGCGAGGAAGTTCTGGTTGGCCTTCAGGTCCGGATAGGCCTCCGCGACCGCCAGCAGCCGTCCCAGCGCCGAAGTCAACTCGCCCTCGACGCGGGCGCGCTCCCCCACCCCGGCCGAGGCCAGCTTCTGAGCCAGGTTCCGGGCAGTCGTGACTGCCTCGAGCGTTTCACGCTCGTGCTTCACATAGCCCTTGACGGTCTCGATGAGGTTCGGAATCAGGTCATAGCGCCGCTTGAGCTGCACGTCTATCTGCGCCCAGGCATTCTTGACCTGGTTTCTGCCTCGAACAAGCCCGTTGTAGATGCCGATGACAGCAACAGCCAGAACCACAACGATGGCCAGGACGATGTAGATCCACATCTCACCACTCCTCATTCACCGGCACACCGGTCTCGTCCCGGCGTGTCCGCGCGACCCAGATTGCGTGCCCCGAATGTTTCACGCAGGTATCCGACAACGGGACTCTGCGTCCCGCCGGTCCCCGACAGATCAGTCCCTCCCTGGGCCAGCACCTGCAGCAACTCGCCCGCATCCAGCCACAGGCCTCCGCAGAAGGGACATACGTCGCCGATGACGGGCTCGCCTTCACCGAAGAGGCTCTTGTCCATGGCGCGGCCGCAGGTCGGGCACTTCAATCGAGCCTCTTCGACGTGGGAGCCACTGCGCGCCGAGAGCGACTCGACGGAGCAACCGCACCTGCCCGCCAGCAACTCCATCTCGCCGCGGTCGAACCACAGTCCACCGCACTCCGGGCAGCTGTCGAGTTCGATCTCATCGAACTCGACCACTATCAACTCCGACTTGCACCTCGGGCACTTCATCTTTCCGTTCCAACGAGGGCGCCAATCCGCCCGGCGCCGCCGGGCTCCACGTCCTCTCCCGATATGCTACACCAACTGACTCGTCCGCAGGACAGGCCCCGGGAGGAGTTCCGGGAGGTCAGCGCGACAGCGGTCTGCTCTTGAGGCCCGCCACGAGCTTCTGATACTCCTCCTCTGGCATGTTGTAGCACTCGTCCGGCCCCGGGAAGGTGTTGGCCTTCACATCATCCTTGTAGTGCTGGAATGCCTCGACCATCGCCTGGCCGAGCTGCGCGTAGCGGCGCACGAACTTGGGCTTGAACAGCTCGAACAGGCCGAGCATGTCGTGAACGATGAGCACCTGGCCGTCCACCATGGGACCGGCCCCGATGCCGTAGATAGGGATATCGACAGCTTCGACGATGAGCCCGGCGACCTTGGCAGGGACCGCTTCGACCACGATGGACCAGGCGCCGGCATCCTGCAGCCTCCTGGCGTCCTCGATGATCTTCCTCGCGACCGCCTCGGTCCGGCCCTGGCTTCGGTAACCGCCGATGACGGCAGCCGACTGCGGCGTCATACCGATGTGCCCCATCACGGGCACACCTGCCTTGACCACGGCGGCCAGCGTGTCGGCCACGTCAACGCCGCCCTCCATCTTGACGCAGTCGACGCCGGCCTCGGCCATGAACCGGCCGGCGTTGCGGATAGCCTCTTCCTTGCTCGCCTGGTACGACATGTAGGGCATGTCGCCGATGAGGAACGCATATTTCACCGCACGCGCCACCGCTTGCGTCATCCAGAGCATCTGCTCCATCGTCGCCGACAGCGTGTTCTTGTGGCCGAGGAGCGCCATCATGCCTGAGTCGCCGGGCATGATCATCTCGATGCCGGCCTTGTCTTCGAACAGCGCCATCGGGTAGTCGTACGCAGTGAGCCAGGAGACCTTCTCTCCCCGCGCCTTCATCTGGTACAGGTGGCCCATGTCTATCTTCTTCCGCTCTGCCTCGGGCATCGTGCCATCCTCCTTCGCAACGTCGGTTCCGGCCAGATTCTAGCATCACGCCGGCGGACAGACCACGACCACGTTGGAGGCGGGAGAACGGACAGAAATGGACACCCTGGCTGACATGCCGCACGGATTGCGGACAACGAGAAAGAGACAGCGGCACGGGTACGGCCGGGCAGAGGAACGCCGGCGACGGCGTGCGGAGAAGCGGCGGGTTACATCCCGCCGTCGATGCCGATGACCTGCGCGGTGATGTAGCCGGCGCGGTCGCTCGCCAGGAAGCCGACAAGCTCGGCGACCTCTTCGGGCTCCCCGGGACGCCGCAGCGCAATCATCTCGACAAACTTCGCGCGGACATCCTCGGGCAGCACGCCGGTCATCTGTGTCCGGATGTACCCTGGTGCGACCGCATTGACGGTGATGCCCCGGGAACCGACTTCGCGCGCAAGGCTCTTCGTAAACGCGATGATGCCACCCTTCGAGGCAGAGTAGTTCGTCTGGCCGGGGTTGCCGATGATGCCGGCGATGGATGCAAGGCTGATAATCCGGCCCCAGCCACCCCGTATCATCGCCTTCAGCGCGTGCTTGGAGCACAGAAACGTGCCCTTGAGGTTTATGTCGAGCACGTCGTCCCACTGCTGCTCCGACATCCGCAGCAGCAACGTGTCCTTCGTGATGCCCGCGTTGTTGATCAGGATGTGCAGCCCACCCCACTTCTCGACCACCTGGTCGACCATCCGCTTTACGGCTTCGCCGTCGCGCACATCTGCTTCGACCGCGAACGCTTCCGCGCCCGCAGCCTGCAGCGCTGCAACGACGTCCTGCGCGTCCTTCTCGTTCTGAGGGTCGACCGCAACGTAGTTGACGGCAACCCGGGCCCCCATGCGTCCCAGCTTCAAGGCGATGGCGCGTCCCATACCGCGCGACGCACCGGTCACCAGCGCTACCTTGCCTTCAAGCTCCATGTCGCCTCCCAAGCCGACGCCCGGGGAACCCGGGGAGATTTGCCTGTCCTAGTTCCTGAACCTCTTGAATACGAGACAGCAGTTCTCGCCGCCCAGACCGAAGCTGTTGGTGAGACACACGTTCACATTCGCCTTGCGGGCGGTGTTGGGCACGTAGTCCAGGTCGCACTCAGGATCGGGCGTCCTGTAGTTGATGGTTGGGTGAATGATGCCGCTCACGAGCGTCATGACGCAGGCGACCGACTCTATCGCGCCGGCGGCCGTGATGGCGTGGCCGGTCATCGACTTCGTCGAGCTGATGGCCAGCTTCTTCGCACGGTCACCGAAGGCCAGCTTGATTGCCTGCGTCTCGGTCGGATCGTTGAGCCTGGTGCTCGTCCCGTGGGCATTGACGTAGTCGACATCTGAAATCGCAACGCCGGCGCGCTCCATGGCCATCTTCATGGCATAGGCTTCGGCCGGAGCCGCCGGCGCGGTCTGGTCGAACGCGTCGAAGGACCAACCCGCTCCCCCGAGCTCGGCCAGTATCGTCGCGCCACGCGCCTTCGCGTGGTCGAGCGACTCAAGGACAAGGATGCCCGCGCCCTCACCAAAGACGAAGCCGCTCCGCTCAGCGTCGAACGGCCGGCTGGCCTTTGCCGGGTCCGGCTCACGGGTTGTTGCCCCGAGGATGTCAAGGCCGGCCATGCCCAGAGGCGAGAGGCACGAATCGGTGCCGCCGGCAATCATGACATCCGCGTAGCCGAGCTGGATGAAGTTCATCGCCGTGCCGAGCGAGTCGGCTCCGGAGGCGCACAGGCTGTTGACGCTCGTGTTCGGACCTCGTGCCTGGTAGGCCATGCCTATCTGCATCGCCGGAGCACTCGGTCCGGACCGCGCCACGAACAACGGGTCCACGCGACGTGGTCCCCGCCGCTCCAGCATTTGCGCCTGCTTCACGATGTAGTCGCTCTCGGACATGCAGGCGACGCTCACGCCGACCCTCTCCGGGACCTCCCGGCTCATGTCGATTCCTGCCTGCGCCATCGCTTCCTGGGAGGCCACCAGGCCGTAGTGCACCGCGCGAGGGTTGCGGTCCGCCACCTTCGGATCGATGTACTTGTACGGGTCAAAGCCCTTCACTTCGCCCGCCACCTTGACGTAGAAGTTGGTGGCATCGAAGCGGGTTATCGTCCCGATGCCGGATACGCCGCCAACCGCGCTCTTCCAGAACTCGTCCGCCGTGAGTCCAAGCGGGTTGACCGTCCCCACCCCGGTGACGACGACTCGCGGGCTGCTCATCAGGCTTCTCCCTTCTCGATTACCGACGCCCAGGGCGCCACGGCAGTGCCGCCATCAACGATGATGGTCTGGCCGCGTATCATGCTTGCTTCTTCGCTGCACAGGAAAGCGACCACATTCGCCACGTCCTCCGGCGTCACCATCCGGCCAACCGGAGTGGTCTGCTTGGCATC
The DNA here is from genome assembly GCA_964625765.1 of uncultured Dehalococcoidales bacterium. Classification (GTDB taxonomy): domain Bacteria; phylum Chloroflexota; class Dehalococcoidia; order GIF9; family AB-539-J10; genus SKVJ01. The sequence continues at coordinate 21,340 of CAZVCS010000018.1, forward strand.
CTTGACGAGGCCTTCTCTGATGTAGAACTTGAGCGCCTCAGTCTCCACAGCGGAAGCGGACACGGCATTGACCGCGATGCCCTTCGGGATGAACTCTATCGCAAGGTAACGGGTCACGGCTTCGAGCGCCGCCTTGGAGATGCCGACGGCGGCATAGGTCGGCCACACGAACTTGGAGCCAAGGCTGGAGATGCTGACGATCTTGCCGTTCCGGCCCTCCATCAGCGGGGCCGCGCGCTGCGCACACAACAGCAGCGCCTTAGCATTGATGTCCAGCGTCCAGTCCCACGCCTTCTCGTCAATCTCCATAATGGGTCGGCCCACCCCGGACGCAGCGTTGCTGATGAAGATGTCGAGATGCCCGAAGCTCTTCTCGACCGCCGCAAACAGCTCTTCAATCTTGGCCGGGTCGCCGACGTTCGCCTTGACTATCTCGACCCTCACACCGAGCTGCTTCAGCTCCTCGGCCGTCTGTTCAGCCGCCTCACGCCGCCGGAAGTAGTTGACGACGATGTCGCAGCCCTGGGAGGCGAGCTTCAAGGCGATTGCCTTGCCGATGCCGCGTCCGCTCCCGGTGATGAGTGCAACCTTGCCCTGCAGCGGTTTCACGATGTTTACCCCTTCTTCTTGGCCGCCTCACGCTCCACGAAATCGACGAAATCGCCGAAATTGCGGAACTTCTGCGCCTCCTCATCAGGAATCTCAATGTCGAATGTCTCTTCGACCGCCACCAGCGCCTGCACCACATCCAGCGAGTCGGCCTTCATCTCCTTGAACGTAGCCGTCCGGCTGATGATGCTCTTGTCGATGTGTGCAATCCTCGAGACGATGTCTTTCACCTGTTCTTCAACAGTCATGCTCAGCGGCCTCCTTCTCAAAGTATGCCTTGTGCCTTATAGAGAGCGAGCTCTCGTTGCAGACTTCCGACGATGTCAACCTGTACCGCCTTCCTTGCGGCGTTGATGCCGTGAAGGATGTGCTCGGCCTTGCACGCCCCGTGAGCAATCCGCACCACTCCGTTCACACCCCACAACAGACCGCTTCCCTCCTCCTCTCCTTCATACGACAGCTTCTTGATGGGCAGAACGCGGTCGAACGCCCACCCGACGAGCCCCTTCATCGACGGGTACTTTCCCAGCAGCCAGACCCTGGCGCGGTCGCCGATGCTCTCGTAGAACTTGAGCAGCACGTTGCCCACGAAGCCATCGCACACGATGACGTTTGCCTTACCCGTGAGGATGTCGTTTCCCTCGATGTTCCCGATGAAGTTCAGACCGCTCTTCTTCAGAAGCGGGAAGGCTCCCTTGACCAGCTCGTTCCCCTTGCCTTCCTCGGCGCCGGTGCTCAGCAGTCCGACGGAGGGACGCGGCATACCGTAGACGGTGCGGGCATACACCGTGCCGGCGATTGCGAACGACAGCAGATGCTCCGGCTTGCAGTCCACGTTGGCTCCGAGGTCCATGATGACGATGTTCGGCGCGAAGCTGCTGAACCCACCACCGATCGTGGGTCGCTCCATCCCCTGGAGCATGCCGAGATAGGTCGCGGCGGCAGCTCCAACCGCTCCGGAAGAGCCGGCGCTCACGAACGCGTCCGCTTCGTGCTCTTTCACCAGCTTCGTCCCGATCACGATCGACGACTGCCGCTTGTTCCGGATAGCCAGCGCAGGAGGCTCTCCTTCACGTATCGTGTCGGGCGCGTGCACACAGTGCACCAGGTCAGGCGGAGCGCCTTCGGCTCGCAACGCTTCGGACACGACGTCCTGCTGTCCGACAAGCGTGACCGCAACATCGCCCTGCCGGGCGGCCATGACCGCGCCTCGGACGATTTCGCCGGGCGCATAATCACCGCCCATCGCATCAACGGCAACCCTCACCTGCGCAGAGGACTGTGACATGCTCGTCTCCCCTTCAACTCACAGGACCACGCACGGCTGGAACGTGATTCACAGATACACCGGTCCCGCGCTTTCACGACGGGGCGGGCAGTGTCAGCTTCGCATCACCGGAGACCACGACCTCTCCCGCCTGGTTGGAGCACGAAACCGAACAGGTGACGCATACTATAGCACCATCACGTTGCACCGATTCAACGCGGCCGGACACGGTGAGCCGGTCTCCGGGGCGGGCCGGGCTCCTGAAGCGCACTGAGAGGCGTCCGGCGCTGTCCCAGGCATCACCAAACGCCCGGACGAGCATCTCGGACAGGTAGGCGAGCACGAGCATGCCGTGCGCGATTGTCCCTTTGAGTGGTGTCGTCGCCGCGAACGCTTCGTCGATATGGATGGGATTGAAGTCTCCCGAGGCGTCGGCGTAGCGCCGGATGTCGGCCTGGGTGACTTCCCTCACGAACTCGGGCAGCGCGGTTCCCTCGACGACAGGGTGGTCCATCTTCCTATCACCCCGGCAGGACGATGGTCGAGCGGCCCTTCTGCACCGTCTGTCCGTCCTCGTCCTCGATGACCGTCTCGAGCGTCAACATACGCATCGGGCCGCGGGCCAGCTTGCGCACAACAGCAGCCTGGCACGCGACTCTGGCGCCCACCGGCACAAGCCGGCTGAACTCGAACTCCTGAGATGCGTGGATGGTGCCCGGCGGCAGCGAGATGAGCCCTCCCAGGGATGCAATCGCCCGGGCGGCCACCGCAAGCGGAGGCACATAGCCCGGGTGCGAAGCGCCCACGGCCGCCACATACAGCTCGACCGTTGGCGCATCGAGCGTGTACTCCACGCGGGGAAACACCTGTCCCGGAGTCAGCGAATCGTAGTCTACAGGCAACTCAACCGCACCTGTCCGCCGAATCGGCGCACCTACGCGCGCCCATCCCACCACGTACCAACTCGTCGGAGCTTCGGGTTATCATGCCATTGCCCCCTTCGCTGTGTCAACAAAGGCGCGGTCTTGAAACCGCACCTGCAGGCGAATACCATAGACGCTGTCGGCGCCGGTTTCGTCGCGAGGCTCACAGTGCAGCAACTGCAGCAGTTCTTCACGAATCCGATGGTGGTCACTCCGCTCGTCGCATGGCTGGCCGCACAACTCATGAAGACGCTCGTTGATGCAACCCGCTATCGGCGCTTCAACTCGCGTCTCCTGACTGCTTCAGGCGGCATGCCGAGCGCCCACTCCGCCTTCGTCTGCTGTCTCGCCGCCACGGCCGGACGCAACGTCGGTCTATCCTCGCCGACGTTCGCCGTTACGTTCGCGCTGGCCGTGGTGGTCATGTACGACGCCGCCGGCGTCCGGCGTGCGGTCGACAAGCAGTCCGATATCCTGACGCATCTGCTCAATCACGTCCCGCGGACCGCCGACGACTTCGACCGCTTTCTGGACGAGTTGGTCGGCCACACCCGTCTCCAGGTCGTCGCCGGCGCACTGCTTCGCATCCTGATTGCGGCGCTCCTGAACTGACCGGCTCGGTCACGTTCGCGCGTTGCCGCTCTGCCGCAGCTTCCACTATAATGCCGGAATGCGACGCAACGACAGCTCCGGAATGAACGCAATCCTCTTCCTCGTCGCTCTCAACCTCCTCGTGTTCTTCTTCAAGATGCTGAGGCCGGAGCTCACCTACCTTCTGGGGCTGACGCCGGCGCTTGTCCCGCAGCAGCCATGGACGCTCATCACCTCGATGTTCGTCCACGCGAGCTTCACCCACATACTCTTCAACATGATCAGCCTCTACTTCCTCGGGAGCCTGCTGCTTCGGCTCGTCGGAGAGATGCGCTTCCTCGAGGTGTACTTCATCGGCGGCATCGCCGGCAACGTGCTCTACATACTTCTCGGCCCCGCCATGGTGCCGGGCGTCGGCGCCTCGGGCGCCATCTTTGCTATCGGCGGTGCGCTCGCACTGCTGGCGCCCCGACTGCCGGTGGTTGTCTTTCCCCTGCCCATCCCCGTGCCTCTCTGGGGCGCGATGATATTCTTCCTGCTCATCTCCTTCGTCATGGCCGGTATCGCCTGGCAGGCGCACCTCGGAGGCTTCCTCTTCGGACTGCTCGCCGGCGTCTACTTCAGGCGGCGCTACCGCAGCTACCGCGGTTACTAGCTCAACGAGGACACGGTGACGGAGCAACCGGTCGGCTTCACGAGCGACGGACTGCGCCTCGCGGGCAGGCTCTTCCTGCCGGACGGAACGCTTCAGGCGCCCGGCCTCTGCATCTGCCACGGAATTCCGGCTGTTCCCTTCAATCCATCCGAGGAGGGCTACGCCGTACTGGCACGGCGCTTCGCCGGCGGGGGGTTCGCCACCCTCCTCTTCAACTTCAGGGGCGCCGGACTGAGCGAGGGCAACTTCGATATGGCCGGCTGGACGCGAGACCTCGACCGGGCTGTCGGGTGCCTCGCGTCGCAGCCGCGCGTCGACCCGGACCGCATCTTCCTCCTGGGCTTCAGCGGCGGCGCCGCAGCCGCCATCTGCATGGCGGCGCACAGCGAGGTCGTACGAGGCGTCGTCTCGTGCGCCGCGCCCGCGGTGTTCGACGACCTGTTTGCCGGCCCTGCCATGGACAGCGCTCTGGCGCACTGGCGGGAGATAGGCATCATCCGAGATGCTTCCTTCCCGCCGGACCGGTCAGCCTGGGAGCGGGGCTTCCGCGAGGTGGAGCCGGTGTCGCACGTCAGCCGCATCGCGCCGCGATCGCTGCTCATCCTGCACGGAGGCGCGGACGAGGTGGTGCCGGTCGCTCACGCGAGCCGTCTGTACGAAGCGGCCCGGGAGCCGAAGGAGCTTGCCATCGTCGCGGAGGGCCGTCACCGCCTCCGGGTGGACGAGCGCGCCATGGACCTCGCCGCAAACCGGCTTAAACGATGGAGCGCTGGTTGACGTTCCGTTCGCGGTGGTGCTACAATGACCCGCTGTTGTCTGGAGGTGCGGAGATTTACGCCATAGTCGAATCCGGTGGAAAGCAATACAAGGTCGCTCCGCGGCAGACCGTGGATGTCGACAATATCGATGCGCCGAACGGCGACACGGTTGAACTGAACAAGGTCCTTCTCGTGTCCGACGGTGAAACCACGCACGTGGGTTCCCCCACCATCGCCGGCGCGAAGGTTGTCGCGACGTCTCAGGGTCCGGTGAAGGGCGACAAGGTCGTGGTATTCCGATACAAGAACAAGACGAGGTACCGCAGGAAGACAGGCGCGAGGGCACAGCTCACGCGTCTGACCGTCGACCGCGTGGTACTGTCTGGAGAGTAAGAGATGGCACACAAGAAAGGCGGCGGCAGCACCCATTGCGGTCGTGACAGCCGCTCCCAGCGTCTCGGCGTCAAGCGCTTCGGTGGCGAACTCGTCAATGCCGGCACCATCATCGTCCGGCAGCGCGGCACGAAGATACGAGCCGGTGAGAACGTCGGTGTCGGCCGTGACCACACCCTCTACGCCCTGGTGACGGGAAGCGTCGCGTTCTCTCCCGCGTCGAAATCCCAGAAGAAGGTCAGCGTACAGCCATGAAGCCGAAGATTCACCCGAAGTACTACGAGGATGCCAAGATAACCTGCCTCTGCGGCAACGTGTTTCCGTGCGGCGCAAGCAAGCCGGAGATCCGCGTCGAGGTCTGCAGTGCCTGCCACCCGTTCTACACCGGGCAGCAGAGAATCGTCGACACCATGGGCCGCGTCGACCGGTTCAAGAAGAAGTACGGCATCAAGGACTGAGCGTCCGTTCGATAGTCATGTCGAGAGGAATGGCTTGCATGGAGGCCATTCCTCTCTTGTTTTACGAGGCACTCTGATGGCGCCAGGTTTTCACTACGGCGGTCAGGCCCTCATCGAGGGGGTCAT